>DATATR010000106.1:0-14409 GCA_036268695.1 Polyangiaceae bacterium
AATCCAGCGATGCAGGGCACGGGCGGCAGCGGCGCTGGCGGCGGCTCGGGTACGGCTGGCAGTAGCGGCAGCGGCACCACGGGCGAAGGACTCGGCCACGGGCTTTATCAGGGCGCCGGTGAGACCACCGACCGTTACGGAGTCAGCGACGTGCTGCGCAACAATGTGAACTACAAGTTCATCGCCAATGGCTGGGGCAGCGGCTGGCAAAGCCATGACATCTCTTGGAACGGCACCTCGTTCACGATCAAGTCGTTAAACGGCTCGCAGGGCGCGGACTACTCACCCGCGGGCTACCCGTCGATGTTCTGTGGTGTGTACTCGATGACCCCGTCGATGCCGTGCGGCTTGCCCGCGACGCTCGCGTCGCTCACGCAGGTCAAGACGGGTTGGGAGTGGGTCTCGAATGGCAACAACGGCCAGTACAACGCCGCGTGGGACATCTGGCTCGGCAACGGAATGAGCCTGTCGGCCTACCTGATGGTGTGGCTGCGCGACCCGCCCGGCCAGCAGCCGGCGGGCGCCGCAACCTTAGGCAACGTCACGGTGCAGAATCTCCCCGGAACGTGGACGATCTGGACCGGCACGGTGAACGGCCACCCCATCGTCAACTACGTCGCGCGGGAAGGCTCGGACATCCCCCAGCTCGAATTCAACGTGCTGGACGTGTATCACGACGCACTTTCCCGGGGCCTCAGCCTGCCGGGCGATACGCTGCTCGCCGTGGCGACGGGTTACGAAATCTGGAATGGCCCGATCACGAATCTCCAGACAACGGATTTTTACGTCGACGTGCATTGACTCGCACTGCCCAATGATCCAAAAAGCGCGACTCCAACGTCATACCTGGAACCGGTCTCAGCAACCCTGCGGAGCGTCCGGCAATCGGTTCCAGTTTTTGTTCGCGCAGGCCTTGAACGAACAGGACTGCTCCGCTAAGGTTGAACTATGAAGTCGGCAATTCAGTTGGTGATGGGTCTCTCGATGTTCGCGGCCGCGGTCAGCGCGGTGGGCTGTAGCAGCAGCGACAGCTCCCCTGGCACCGGGCCCGTGGCAAACTCCGCAGGCACCACCGGTAGTGGCGGCAGCGGCGGCAGCGGCAGCAGTGACCTGCCCGCAGGCATTCCGCTCACTCCGGCCGATGGATGGGTGGACGGCGCGAGCAACACCGCCATGATCCAAGGCGCGCTGTTCACTTACGCGGACACGACCACGATGATGAGCCTGATGGATACCATCAAGTCAGGCACTGGCATGAACTGCATGTCGGGCACCGCCGCCAAGGTGGACTTGATGTGCACGGTGGTGGCGCCGGCCACGGATTGCTACGGCACGACCTGGGGCGCGGCCATGGGCCTGAACCTCAATCAACCGATTGACCCGACGACGATGATGGGCGTGATGACGCCGCTGGCTTTTGACGCAACTGCAGCCGGCATCACGGGCTTCGCCTTCGACATTTCGGGCGACATGGTCCCAACGGGCGCAAACTTCCGCTTCTTGATCAACGACATGGCGGGCAATCAGTACTGCACGGCGACCGCCAAGGCGCCCAAGAAGGGCCCGAACGTTTACAAGCTCTCGGATCTAGTTGAAGAGTGCTGGCAAGCCTCGAAGCCTACCGACCTAACCGGCGATACGGCGGCAAACAACATCGTCAAGATCGCGTGGCAGGTCGTGACCAACAGCTCGAACACGGTTCCGTTCAACTTCTGCATCGACAACATCGAAGCGCTGAAGAACTGAGTTATCAAGGCGCTCGAGCGCAAAACGAGCGCCGCTCGGCCACGCGCCGGCGGCGCTCGTTGCTTTTTGTGCGCGCGACGCACGAACTCTCGTGAACAACTTGACGCGACTCGCGACGGGACGACACTGCCCGTCTCATGCCTGAACTGAGCCTCCCCGGACCCCGCGCGCTTCCGTTGGTCGGTGCGGCGGCGGAGCTCGCGCGGTTCTTGGCCGATCCGATCGCCGCGATCGGGCGACTGTTTCGTCTGCATGGGCCGCTCACGGCGTTAGTCGTCGGCGCGCGCACTCGCGTGGTCTCGACCAAGCCCGATCCGCCGGGCACGGTGTTCTTGTACGGGCCCGAGCTGATCCGCGCGCTCCTGACCAACCACACGGACTTTCACAAGTGCGGACTCGCGGGCCCGCTCTATCCGCAGAACCCCGAGGCGCCACGACAGAAGCCGGTCACGCGCATGCTCACCGGGCTCTTTCACGTCAACGAAGGCGCGCACAAGCAGCAGCGACGGCTGCTCATGCCCGCGTTTCATCGCAGCCGCATCGAGAGCTACCGCGACGAAATGGTGGCCACGACGGAGGCGTTGCTCGAAAAGTATCGACCGGGCACGATCCGCGACATTCGCCCGGACATGATGGAAGTCACGCTGCGCATCGCGACCACGACGCTGTTCGGCGCGGATCTCGGCGAGGTTGGCTTGAACATCGGGCGCGAGCTCGAAGAGTGGAGCACGGTATTTCGCGGTGCGGCTATTTTTCCCTTCGATTTGCCGGGCGCGCCGTACCGGCGCTGGCTCGATTTGTCGCACGCGATCGACGCCGGCATCCTGCGCGTGATCGCGGCGAAGCGCGCGGAGGCCGAAACCGGACGCGACATGCTCTCGATGTTGCTCGAGGCTCGCGACGAGGACGGTGCTCGGCTGAACGAAGACGATCTCGTCGGTCACGCCGGCGTGATTTTCGCAGCCGGACATGAAACGAGCAGCAACGCACTGAGCTGGACCTTGTTCTTGCTGGCTCAGCATCCCGAAATCATGGCCGCCTTGTGCGAAGAGCTTCGAAGCAAACTGCACGGCGATGCACCGACGTTCGAACAATTGCCCGAGCTCCCGCTACTCGACCAAGTGCTCAAGGAGAGCTTGCGTATTTTCCCGCCGGCGCCGCTCAACCACCGCGTCACCGCGCGTGACTCCGAGCTTGGGGAGTATCGCATCCCGGCCGGCACCGAAATTCTGGCCAGCATTTATCACACCCATCGCATGCCCGAGCTGTATCCGGATCCGCTGGTTTTTCGGCCCGAGCGTTGGATCGGGTTCGATCCGGGACCGTACGCATTCAACCCGTTCAGTGCCGGACCGCGTATGTGCATCGGCGCGACGTTCGCGCTCTTCGAAATCAAAATCGTACTCGCGCTCTTGCTTCAACGCTTTCGGTTCGAGCTCGTGCCAAATCAACACATCGAGCGAAAATTCACGATCACCATGGCGCCCGCACCGCGCGTACTGATGCGCATCGCACGCCCCGGTCGCGCGTACGCGCGATCCGCGCGAGTGAGCGGCAACGTGCACGACATGGTGCAGCTCCCCTCACGAAGCTGAGTCACCGCCGTCACTCGTGCGCGGCAAATCAACGCAGCGATAGGGTCTCGAGCCGCGCACTGCCGAGCGGCTGCATGACGCCTGCGAGCCAATCTTCGACGCCTTTGCCGTAGCCCGGACCGAAGCGCGACTCGGAAGCGCCACCTGGAATGTTGTACCAAGCGCCCGGATGACTCATGTCCATCAGCAGGTGGAACGCGGGCGCGTAGACCAAGCGTTCGCCGGCGATCGGCGAAACACGGCATTGAAACGGCGCGTCCGGGCTCGCCGGCAGCTCGACTTCCGGCGAATCGAAACCTAAAAATGCCGGAGAGCGCCCGCGCGTGACGATGTGCCCAAAGCGCAGCTTCACCGGCACGTCGTGGGCGCGATAGTCGCGCTTGGCCACGCTGAACGCGCGCGCGAGCAGCGCCGTGAGCTCTGACTCCGCCAAGAGCTCGGGGCATTCGAGCGCGAGCACGCGATCGAGCTGCGGCTGGTAAATCGCGAGCGCCGACCACTCGCGAAAACGACGCGCGTCAGCGCGCGATAGATCTTGCTCGAGCAGGAGAAAACACGTCTCTTCGTACAATTTGCCATACAAGCGCAGCAAATCGCGATCTGTTTGGGTTTCGCCCCATGCGCTGAGCTGCTTGGCGAGTGGCTCGTCCGGCAACAGCCGGCTCCACGCGCGTAGCATGCGCGCCGCGCCACGATCGAAGCGGTCGTACGAAACGCGAAGCAGCGACTCGGGTGCGTGATCGCTGCGCGCCGCGAGCAATTCCGTGATCCGTTCGAAGCGATAGGGGGCTTCGGGAAAAGCGCACCAGCGCGCGACATGTGGCCCCTGCCCGCCTTGATTGGCCGAGACCAAAAAACCCGCGGGCGGATCGACGGCGATCGGGCGCTCGCTTTCGGGCACGATGCCCGGTGCTTCAGCGCTCGATTCGCGCGCCAGGGCCGGATACGCGCCGCTGTATCCAGCTGGGCGCTCCGCGATGCTGCCGGTCGCGATACTGGCGATGCTACCTCGCGCGTCCACCAGAATCGCTTCGAGCGAAACGCTTTTGATCTCGCGCTGCACCTCGAGCAGATCGCTCACGGTTTTGCAGTCGAGCAGCCGCGTGGCAGCGGAAAAGGCCCGGTGAGCTTGATCGATCCCGGTGACGCTCACGCACGCGAGGTCCGCTTCACCACTCGCATCGCCGACGACGACGCCGCGATCGCTGTGGTGGAAGACCCAAGTTTCGGTCGGCTTGCCTTTGACTCGCACATGCTCTTCGCGGCGCGCGAGCGGCCGGTACGTCTCGCCACGCTGGTATTGGCCAGCTCGCACGTGTTCGCACGCGAACTCGACGTTCTCGCCGTGCCCAAACGTATATGACCAACCGACGTGCTCGGTGCGGCCTGCCGCGAACCAAAGGCAGCCGGGAATGGTCATGCCGCACAAGGAACCGTCCGCGCCGCAGCTGATTTCGGCCGGATAGAACAACGGCGGGAACTTATCCGTCTCCATGTGGAATTCGCCCATCAAGAGCGCGCCGCCCGTCTTCGAGTGGCTGGCCGCGACGGCAAATGCGTTCGAACCCGCGCGCGGCGAACCTCCGAGCGCCGAATCAAAAAACGACAGAGCCTTGGGCAAGCGCAGCGATTTGAGCGCCTCGAGCTCGATGCCTTGCGCGAGCGGACCGAGCAAGCGATCGAAAACGCGCCGCGGCGCGCCGCGCGCCGCGAGCTCCGCGACGATCAGCTTGGTCGAAACCGAAATGCTGGTCAGGCCGAAATAGGTGATGAAGCGATAGACTTCGAGCACGCTTTCAGGCCGAAATTCGCGCGGCTCGATGCCGAGCAAGCGCAGCACGAGCGGGCGACCGCGCTCGCGCGCCCCGGCGTTGAACCCCGCCGCGTACGCGTGCAAGAGAGCCTGGCTCTCGGGGTTACAGCGCGCCACTTGCTCACTGTTGCCGGCGTGAATGCCGAGCACACGCACGCTATTGTCCACTAGGCGTGCAACTGGCAGATCGCCGAGCACGCTCATCAGCTCGCCGCGCGCCGCATAACCCGTCAGAGTGATTTGCACCAAACGATCGAGCGCGTGCAAGTAGCCGAGCGCGTAGACGCCGTCTTTCAGATTTTGCGCGCGAATCGCCGGATAGCCGAGCGCGTCGCGCGTGTACGGAATTGTGCCGTTTGGCCCGATGATTTCCGGCATTTCACGCCCGGAGCGAAGCGATGCACGAGTCCAGCGCGCCGGCTTCGATTGCGCGCAAACGTTCGAGGAAGCGCCGATAGTCGCGCGCCGGCTTTTCGCCGTCCGCGGCGCGCAGCGAAAAATCGGTCAGGCGTGTCGTGGCAAAGCGCAGACAGCCGATCGCGCCTTCGGTTTTGAGCTCGGCCACTTCGAGCGCGGGCACTGGCCGCACCGCGTGATAGCCCGCGAACAACGCTTCCACGAGCGACGGTTCGAACACGGAGCCGTAACACCAGGCCAGCGCCGTCACCATCAGGTCGTAAGCGAAGTTACCGCGCGAAGCGCTCTCGAAGTCGAGCAGCGCCAGGATTTCACCGTTTTGCCAGAGCACGTTGTCGCGGAACAAATCGCCGTGACAGATGCCGAGTTCGAGCGTACGCGCACGGCGCGCCTCATAATGATCCAAACGTTCTTCGATCTCGCAGACGGCCGGCAAAAGCGCGCTTCGCCCCGAGCTCTTCACGCGCGCGAGCCGCAGGCGCAGATCCGGCACGCGAAATCGCCCTTCCGGCAACTCCGGCGCGCGCGGCGAACACAAGTGAATGCGCGCAAGCGCCGCGCCGAGCCTGTGGCACGCATCCACCGTGACCTTGCCTTGGCACAAGATCTCGCCATCGAGCCAGGGGAAGATGGCGAAGGCCTTGCCTGAAAAATCGGCCAGCGAAGCGCCGCCTGTGCCACAGAGCGCACGCACGACCGGCACGTTCGCGTCATCGAGCGCAGCGACGAGCGCGTGCTCACGGGCGGCGCCAGCGTGATCTTGCTCCTCGTACAAGCGTGCGAAGTAACTCTTGCCCGAGCGATCGGTCAGGCGAAAGTTGGAGTTCACCGAGCCCACGCTGAGCGGCTCGATCGCGCGCAGATCGAGCCCGAATTTCGCCGCCAACGCGGCAGCCGCGTCCAAGCCGAGCTCGGTCAAAAGCGCCATTTCGCGCGTACTATGCCTGACGCGCGGCTCAAGAAAAGCCAGCATTTTTCTGGGCGAATTCACGCATGAGCCAGTACGTGCGGAGCGCGCGGGGCGTGATAGCCTGAACTTGGCGTCGCGGCGCCGTTCGGATGCCTGAGCTTTACGGAAATACCACCGGCTTATCGCCGAGCGCGATCAAAACTCTGGAACGTATTTATCGTCGGCGAGTGCCGAGCGATCGCATTGCGACGCCCGAGCTCATTCGTTCGCTCGCGGATGCGTCACGTGAATCGCGGCGCCAAGTCGGCGCGCTCGTGCACCGCTCCGGCCAAGTCGACTACGTGATCGTCGGACACGCGACGGGCTTGATGTTGCCGGACATCGGCCGCCTGCGCGCCGCGGAAGGTCGCTTTCGCGCGCTGCGCTTGGTGCACACGCACCTGTTCAACGAACCGCTGACCAAAGACGATTTGGTCGACTTGACGCGGCTGCGCTTGGATTTGATCTCCGCGGTCTTGCTCAACCCCGCGAGCGAGCCGCAGCGGATGACCTACGCCTACAACACGCCCACCTTCGAAGGACGCGGCACGCCGTACGAAGTCGTGGGCCCCGTGCCCTACGGGCAACAAGAGCCGAACTTCGCCGAGCTGATCGCCTCGCTCGAGACCGAGTTCGCCCAGTATGAACGCACGCGCGCCGTCGCCGCGAAAGACGGTCGCGCCATTCTGATTCATGTCGGCGACAAGAAAAAAGGCGGCATGCAGCGCGCGAAATCCCGCCTCGGCGAGCTCGATAGCCTGGCGCGCACGGCCGGCGTGGACGTCGCGGACACGGTGATTCAGTTGCGCGATCAGCCCGATCCGAAATTCGTGATCGGCGCGGGCAAGCTCGAAGACGTCGTGATGCGCGCGATCGATCTGGACGCCGAGACGCTGATTTTCGACTGCGATCTGAGCCCTGCGCAGGCTCACGGCATCGCCGGGCAAACGGATTTGAAGGTGCTCGATCGCTCGCAGTTGATCTTGGATATTTTTGCTCAGCGCGCGGAGACGCGAGACGGCAAATTGCAAGTCGAACTCGCGCAGTTGAAGTACACCTTGCCGCGACTCGGCGCCAAAGACGACTCCTTGAGCCGGCTCACCGGCGGCATCGGCGGGCGAGGCCCCGGTGAAACCGCGCTCGAAATCGGGCGCCGCCGCGCGCGCGATCGGATCAATCGCCTCGAGAAAGAGCTGAAGACGCTCGAGCGCCAGCGCTCCGAGCGCCGCCGCCGTCGCGCCCAAAGCGACGTGCCGGTCGTCGCGATCGTCGGTTATACCAACGCGGGCAAGAGCACGCTGCTCAACACGCTCACGGATGCCGGCGTGCTCGCCGAAGACAAGCTCTTTGCTACGCTCGACACGCGCGCGCGCAAGCTCACGCTGCCCGGCGGCAAACCGGTCGTGCTCACGGACACCGTGGGTTTCATCCGCGAAATGCCGAAAGATCTCTTCGCTGCTTTCCGCGCCACGTTCGAAGAAGCGAGCGAGGCTGACCTGATCCTCGAAGTGGTCGACGCCTCCGATCCCGAACACGAAGAACACCTCGGCACGACCGCCAAAATCCTGGCAGGACTCGACCTCGAGCGAACGGCGCGGCTACGCGTCTACAACAAGATCGATCGCGTGCCCGCGGAAGAGCTCGCGGGCTTCGAGGCCGAACCGGGCGCGGCGTGCATCTCCGCCCTCGACCGCAAGACGACGTTCGGGATGCTCGAACGCATCGCCGAGGAGCTCGCGCGCGTGCACGGCGAGCGCGCACGTGAAGCGCGCGAAGCCGAGCAGTATGCGCTCTTCGCCGAGCACGAGCTATCGCTCTGAGGCGAGCTCAATCCTTGTCTTTTTCGGCCTTTTTGTCGCCATCGCGGCGCGGGCGCCGATTGCAGTCGAGCACGCGTTTGCGTAGCCGAATTTGATCGGGCGTGACTTCGACCAGCTCGTCGCGATCGATGAACTCGAGCGCGGTGTCGATCGTGAGCTTGCGCGGCGGAACGAGGATCACATTTTCGTCTTTGCCGGCGGCGCGGATGTTGGTGAGCTTCTTTTCGCGGACCGCGTTCACGTCCAGATCGTTGTCGCGGTTGTGCTCGCCGATGATCATGCCTTCGTAGACGGGCGTGCTGGCTTCGATCAAAAGCGTGCCGCGCGGCTGGATGTGGAACAGGGCGTACGGCGTCGCGACGCCCGCGCGATCGGAGACGATCGCGCCGTTCGTGCGGCGAAGCATCGGGCCGGCATAAGGCATCCAACCACCAAAGAGCGAGTTCAACAGGCCGGTGCCGCGCGTCTCGGTGAGGAATGCCGAACGGAAGCCGATCAAGCCGCGTGACGGCACTTTGAACTCCATGCGTGCGCGTCCGAAGCCCAAATTGGCCATTTTCATCATCTGGCCGCGGCGTTCGCCGAGGCGCGTGGTGACCGCGCCGACATATTGATCGGGCACGTCGATGATCACGAGCTCGACCGGTTCGGATTTCACGCCATCGATTTCTTTGACCACGACTTCGGGCATGCCGAGCGAAAACTCATAACCTTCGCGGCGCATGGTTTCGCCGAGGATCGCGAGCATCAACTCGCCGCGGCCGTAAACCAAGAACGTGTCGGGTTCGGGCGTGTCTTCGACGCGAAGCGCGAGGTTACGCCTCGCCTCTTTGAACAGGCGTTCGCGCACGTGCCGCGACGTCACCCATTTGCCGACTTTGCCGGCGAACGGCGAAGTATTCACCATGAAGGTGACTTTGATCGTCGGTTCTTCGACGGTGATGCGCGGCAAGGCCTCGGGCTTGTCGACCGTTGCGATGGTGTCGCCGATTTGCACCTCTTCCATGCCGGACAGCGCGACGATGTCACCCGCCGAGGCCGATTCGACTTTGACGCGTTTCGTGCCTTCGAAGCTGAAAATCGCGCTGATGCGTTGCGGCTCTTGCCCCTTTTCGTGCAGGAGCACCACGTTCTGATTCACGCTGAGCTTGCCGCGCGCGATGCGAATGATCGCCAAACGCCCGACGTAATCGTCGTGTTCGATGTTGTGTACGAGCGCTTGCAATGGGCCGTTTTCGTCGGCACGCGGCGGGCGCACACGCTCGATGATCGTCTCCATCAGCGGACCCAAATCGCTCGAAGTGTCGCTGAGCGATTTCTTTGCCATGCCTTCCTTGCCGATCGCGTAGATCGTCGCGAAGTTGGCTTGTTCGTCGCTGGCTTCGAGCTCGCAGAAGAGGTCGAACACTTCGTTCAAGACATCGTCGGGGCGCGCGTCTTGGCGATCGATCTTGTTGATCACCACGATCACGGTTAGGCCGAGCTCGAGCGCTTTCGCGAGCACGAAGCGCGTCTGCGGCAATGGGCCTTCCGCGGCGTCCACCAGGAGCAGCACGCCGTCGGCCATCTTCAACGTGCGCTCGACTTCGCCGCCGAAATCCGCGTGGCCAGGCGTGTCGATGATGTTGATCGTGACGCCCTTGTATTTGACGCTGCAGTGCTTGGCTAAAATCGTGATCCCGCGCTCGCGCTCGAGATCGTTCGAATCCATGACGCGATCGGCGACGACCTCGTTGGAGCGGAACACGCCGGTTTGGCGCAGCATCGCATCGACCAAAGTGGTTTTGCCGTGATCGACGTGCGCGATGATGGCGATGTTTCTGAGGTTCTCGGTAGCCATGAGCGGCGCATCCTTAGTACTACGGCCCGGAACCCAGTTCCGGGTCGTAGTACGTCACGACAAACCGAGTACCGAGGCCAGAACTGTGGGGGCCGCGCTACTACCGTGGAACCCGCGTTCGCGCAACGAATTAGCGGTTTTCTGTGCTTTATCCGGCGGCGGAACCTTCAGTGACCCGATAGATCACGGCCTGCGCGCGACCGGAGTTCAGGTAACGATGGCCGACTTCGCGCAAAATCGCGGCCACGTCGCCGCGCGCCAGGCGATGGGTTTCGCGCGCGGCTTCGAGCGTGAGCTCGCCGGACTCGAGCGTGACGAAGCAGCGCCCGCCGCGCGCCTCCGGCGCCGACTCGAAACGCGCGCCGGCAGGGAGCTCGACACGCTGAAATCGCAAGCCCGCGAATGCGCCAGGCGCGAGCTCGACGAGCCGCGCTTTCCCTTTGCACAGCTCGTCGAGCTCGCTCGCCTCGTGCAGCGTGACCGCAGGCTCGACACGCCCGATCAATTCTTCGATGCTGGTGCCGAGCGCTTCGGCCACGCGCACGAGCACGCTCAACGTCGGGTTCGCGTCGCCGGACTCGAGGTGTGCCAAGGTCGGGCGCGGCACACCGGAGCGCTCGGCCAGATCTTGCTGCGTCAGTTTGCGCCGTTCGCGCAGGCGACGCAGATTGGCAGCGAGCATTGTCGACGTATGGTCCGGCATGTCGACACAATAACAGAGCCGCACGCGCCGCAAAGCGCGCTCGTGCTGGGCACGGGCGCGACCGGAATTTGCGGCATTTCGCGGGCAAGCCGCGGCGCGACGCCGAAGGCTTTGCCGCCCCGACGCGCGCCGCGTGACCATCAAAAAATAAAATCAGAGCACGCCGCACGCCTTGAGCACGCGCGTTCGAAGCTCCTGCCGCGGACGCTCGCTGCGCGCGACTTGGATCAGCGTGAGTTCGAGCTCGCTCAAGTTCGCGAGCCAGAGACCGCGACCGGTGTCGTTCGCCGGAGCGCGCGCGCTCCGTGGCGCCGGCTCGCGTTCTGGAATGGGGTGGCTGACTGCCGAACTTCGCATGATGACCTTCCTTCGACTCTCCACCCTACGGGCTTAAGAGTTTCCGAACGATTTCTGTTCGGGAAGCCTCAGCCGCAACAGGAGACGCGAACGTGAAAACCTCCGGCTACATGATTCGCCGAGTGGCAGATTTCGATCACGACACAGAAGAAAAAACGCCAATGTGCGCTCTTTTTGCGCAGAAATGCCGGATACGAAACGCTCGGAGCAACTCACGCGGGCCGCGCACCGATGTGGCGTGATGCGTGTTTGCTCACTCTTTTGGGTCGCCTGCGTGACGCCGCTGGTCGTCGCGTGTCACTCCGCGCTCGGCGACGCGATGGATTCGTTTCACGACGCGCGCTACCCGACTGCGGCAGCCGAATTCCGCGCTTTCGAGCCCGAAGCGCGCTCGCTCGATGTGCGACAATTCGCGCACTACGCGCTCTATCGCGGCCTCACTCACCTGGCCTTGGGCGACGCGCGTGCGGCGGCGCGCTGGCTCGGTTACGCGAAGCTCAGTTTCGATCGCGAGCCGCGCGTGTTCGGTGAGGCGGATCGCGGCGCGCTGCTCGCGGCCTGGCGCAGCATGGGGCACATGCCGGGCGAACGCGCATTCAGCGAAACTGGAACCGAATCCAGTTCAGCGCCCGCGACGCGATCGGCAATGTCGAATCAATGAGCCGAGCTCGGGCTAATTGCCGACCAGGCCGACTTTGGCTTCGTACACGAGTTTGCCCAGATCCGGATCGTTCACGACGACGCTGTAGTCGTTCGGGACCGTGAGCACGATATCGCGTTTGTTTTTGAGCAGCGGGCGCGCGCCTTTGTCGCTCGAGAACTTGAGCTTCACGGTGCTCGGCGTATCTTCGCTCAGATCGACGCGCGCGCTGTAGATTTCGTCGAGCCGGCTGCCGTCGCGTTTGTAGATCACGAAGTCCCAGCTCTTGCCGTTTTTCTTGAAGCGCAGCACGTCCGGTTTGAAGGCAGCGCGCGCGTCGTTCATGCAGGTCGCGATCGCTTCGTCGTCCGTGCCGCCTTTTTCGCTGCAGGTTTTACGCGCGGCTTCGAGCGGCGCCGAGTCCGGGTAGTTGATCAAAAACGCCGTGTCTGGGCTGGTGATGATTTCGATCGGCGGCTGCGACGGCTTTTCTTCGAGCGCGGGTGGCTCTGTTTTGGCTTCTGGGGTCTTCGCCGAGGGCGCGGGCGGCGGCGCGGACGCGACGGTTTCCGGTGCTGGGCCGGCATCCAGCGCGGGCGTCGGTTCGGGCGCGGGCGCGCTCGCTGGCGGCGCGCTCGCTGGCGGCGCGCTCGGCGCGGCTTTGGGCGTAGCGCACGCCGAAACTTGAAGCGCAAGGCAACCCAAGAAAAATCCCAATCGAGTTTGCATCGTCTGGCTCACTCCAATTCCCGATCTCTACACCACGTTCTCGACGATTTTTTCCGACTCTTGCCAGAGCCGCGCGGCGAGCGCCGAATCGTGGGAAATTGCGCTCGATTTGCCGATGTTGCAATCGGCGAAGTATTCGCCGCTCACGCCGGCGAGCTCGGGGCGCGTCGCGACGTACACTTGCGTGGCCGCGCCTTCGGCTTCGCTCTTCAGCACGAGCGGCTCGGCGATGCCCATCACTAATTGCGCGACGCCCGGGATGTGGCGCGGCAAGTTGGTTTTGATCACACCCGGGTGCACAGCGTTGGCGGTCTTTTGCGTGCCTTGCAGTCTTTTTGCGAGCTCTTTGGCGAACAGCAAATTGGCGAGCTTCGATTGGCCATAGGCGCGCCACGGCGTGTAGTGCTTTTCGCCGGAGAGATTGTCGAATTCGATGCCGGCTTTGGGCGCGCGTTTGTGCGCGTCGCTGCTGAGCATCACGACGCGACCTTGTTCCGCGAGCTGATCGAGCAAGCCCGTGACCAGCATGAAGTGACCGATGTGGTTGGTGAAGAACTGTAGCTCGTAGCCGAACGCTTGCTCGAGCTTCGGCAAAGCCATGACGCCCGCGTTGGCGATGATGGCGGCGAGTTTCAAGCCCGTCTCTTTGAGCTCCGCGACGCAAGCGCGCACCGACTTCGGGTCGGCGAGCTCGCACGCGAGTGGCACGACCGCGCCCGGCATGCGCGCCGTCGCGGCTTGCGCTTTTTCTTTGGTTCGACCCGTGGCGAACACGCGACCGCCGCGTTGCGCGAGCACGCGCACGGTTTCGAGGCCGAGCCCGGACGTGCAGCCCGTGACCAAGAAATTGCGACCCTTGAGCGAAACGCCTTGAGTCACGACTTCAGCGGTCGAGCCGTAGCCGAAGCCGCTCGGCCCCTTGCCCTTCAACATCGCGAGCACACTCATTGAAAACTCCTCGGGTTCGCGCGCGCCGTGAAGCGCCGCGCAGAGGCTTTCTAGGGCCTGGCAGCGCGCATCGCCATCGCTTCGCGCGAGAAGAGGTGATCGGCTCGGGCCTTTCCACCCACTAATCCATAACCCCGTGCGATTTCCAAAGCTTCGAACCCAGGCTCGACACCTCAGAACCACGGGCCGCACGCGCGTTGCGTCGCGCTACGCGCTCGGCGCGGCGCTCTCGGTCGCCGTGGTGCCGGCGTGTTCGAATGATTCGAGTTCGAGTTCGAACCCCGATTCGACGGCTGGGACGTCGCAAGGCGGCAGCGCTCAGGCCGGCGCGAACGCGAGCGGCGGCAGTGTGAACGGCGGCAGCAACAGCGTCGCAGGCAGCGCGGGCAACGTCGCGAACGGCGGCAGCAGTGGCAGCGCGAACGGCGGAACTGCGGGCGCCGGTGCGGGTGGCGCAAACGGCGGCGCCAGCGGCGCTGCCGGCGCCAGTGGTGCGAGTGGAAGCGCAGGCGCGAACGGAGCTGATTGCGTCACCGCGGGCAGTGAGCTGTGCGAAGACTTCGAGAGCGGCAAAATCGATCCCGACAAGTGGAAGCAAAACACTTCCAACATGACGTCGATTGCGGTCGAAACGGGGCACGCGCACGGCGGAACGTACGCGGTGCACCTGAAGTTCGTCGCGGGCATGCAAAACACCGTCACCATCGCCGAAGGCGTCACCTTCCCGGCCACGCCGAATAAATTCTATTCGCGCATGTGGGCCTATTTTGCGCCGGACATCCCCAAAGCCACGAACATGGATTTCCACACCGGTTTCATGATGGGCGGCGGCAACAACGACAAAGGCACGAC
>DATATR010000107.1:0-6342 GCA_036268695.1 Polyangiaceae bacterium
GTCTGCTAGCGCGCCAAATCCACGAGCACCTCATTGCGCCGGAGCCATGGCAGCGTGGACGGCGGATCGTAACCTGCGAATGTCACTTCGCCGAGCGCATGAAATCCCGCCAAGCGCACGCGCGCCAGCAATTCGTCGCGCTTCTTGGCTGGCAAATCATTGCCGTAGCGGCCGTGGAAACGCAGCGCCGCGACGCGGCGCGCCGGCACGTAGCGCAGCCGCACGCGATTGTCCTTCGGCGTGGGCAGTGAAGAGAGCAAGCGACTGCGCGGCATCGTGAACGTCACCGTGCGCGTGGCGATCTCGCGCGGTCCGACGGTCGCCGTCACGGGCGCGGTCATCGCGATGCGCTCGTTCGCCTCGTGCTGGCTGCGGCCAACGGTGTACGCCGCGATGCGTCGAAATCCTTCGTTCAGCGCGGCTTTCCAGGGTAAGCCTTCGACGATCGTCTCCGCGCGCGCCGACGGCGTGTAACGCCTCACTTCGAAGCTGCCGATGCGAAACTCGACCGTGTAGTTGCTCTGCTCGACGAACCAGCGCGCCCATTGCCAGCGTGCGAGTCCGAGACCGAGCGCCGCGACCGCGACGCGGGCGCCGCTTCGACGCCGCTCGCTGTTTTTGCTGAGTGCGAGCCAAGCGGCGGCACCCAGGGCCAAAATCGGCAGCGTACTCACTGCATGGCCGAGCCATTGCCTCGGCGAAGGACCGCGTTTTTTCAGCGCCGGCGCGGACCGCCAGCTTGCTCGAGAACTCGTCGCGCTGAGGTGGGCCATGATTTCGCGGATGCAGCTTCGATGCCAGCGTCGACTGTTGCCTAGGTGCTCGAAACGCGCTCCGCGAGCAGCGGATCGAGCCGATTTCTCGGCTGCCCTGCCACGGAGGTCGCAGAAAGCCTCGACACGACGACGAGCGCAGCGAGCCCGCGCAATACCCTTTAGGGTGATTCTCGCGCCAGCCTGCCACGCTTTCGTGAGTCAGCGCTCGGCTGCGCGCTTCAGGTCGCTCGCGAATTGCTCGAATGGCGGTCCAAAGTCGGGAAGTGAGCCGCGGATCATCGGCAGCATCAAGCCGCTATAAACTTCGCGCATCGAAAAACCCGTCGTACCGTCGGTGTTTTCTTGCAGTGTGTAGCTGCGCACGCCGCGGAACATCGGCGCGAAGCCGTCGCTCCAGACCATCCGCCGCGGCGCTTCGAGTCATTCGCGGCCATGACCGAATCCGTAACAAATTAGTTACGCCTTGTCGAGCGGTCAGCCGCGTGGCGCAAAGCCGCGAGCACTAGATTCCAAGCGGCGTCGTAGCGTGGCGCTTGCGCCGGAAAGAGCGATTCACTCTCCTTGGTGGCGCTGTGCAGAATCATGACTTCGGTCGCGGCGCCATCGGCCGTGAAACGCACTTCGACGCGAGTCGGGTGTGCCGGATCCGTTCCGGGATAAAAATCCAGGATCAGGCGCTGCGGCGGGTCCCAGGTGAGCACCGCGCCGAGCTCCACCTCTTTGCCCGCGCTGTCCCGCTCGAAAAAGCGACCGCTCTGGGACAACGTAATCGAGCTTTTCGGATCGCCAGTGTGCCGCCGCTCGGGCGGCCACCACTCCGAAATTCGCTCGGTGAATATCGAGAACGCGTGCGCGATCGGGCATTCGAGCCGCACGGTCTTCATCATGATCGGTTGCGTTTCCATCCCGCTCACTTTCGCCGTCCTCCATTTTTGGCGAGCGCGGCCAGGCGCCCGAGCGCAACGTCCCAAAACGACTCGACGAACTCGCGCACGGAGTTGAACCCCTGCATGCGCACGGAGTACACACTTTCACGCCCCTGACGCGACGCTTCGACCAGACCCGCCTCTTCGAGCAAGCGCACGTGGCGCGAGATCGCCGGGCGGCTCACCGGAAAGCGCTCGGCTAGCTCATGCAGCGCGAGCGGCTTCTTGCGCAGCGCGACCAGAATCTCGCGACGCACGGAGTTTCCGAGCGCGTCCAGGGCATGCATGTAACGCTAGCGTTACCATGAAATGCCCGAGCGCGCGCCGCTCGCGCGAACAGCGGGAAAAGCGTGGAGCGCGGCGTTCGAACGCTCAGTCGTCGAGCGAGACGATGCCGCTATCGCTCTTCAACCCAAAGCCGCGCGCGCGATACTTCGGTTCGCTCAAGCGCTCAGGCCGACGCTGGTTTGCTCTCCGGATGGCTTCCACGGGGTTCGGGCCCGGGTAACATCGAGATCAGCGCGCCGAGATCGATTGGCTTCACCAAGTGACCGTCGAAACCCGCACCCGGATTTGCAGCAAGCTCTTCATAACCAGTGACAGCGATGAAGCGGCAACCCTTGAGTTCCGGTTTGGCGCGCAGCGCGACCAAGAGCTCATAGCCATCCATCTCCGGTAGGCCGATATCCAGAAACGCGATGTCCGGGCGAAACTGAACTGCCGCGGGAATCGCCGCGTGCGGATCGTGCGCGACTCGCACTTCGTGTCCTTCGCGTGCGACGACGAGTGCAATCAACTCCGCGGAGTCGTGATTGTCGTCCACGACGAGCACGCGTTGCAGCGGCGACGAATTGCGAGCACCCGAGCCTCGACGGGAAGTCATCGTAAGCGAGTCTTGATCCGCGCTTCGCATAGGGCAAGGGCTAAAAATATTCCTAAACTTTGGCAATCCGCGCCGCCTCGGTCGCGCAGAGTCACGGACATCATTCGGATTCGAAGTTGGGGGAACAATGGTCGTCGTCAATTCTCGTTCGCGAAGATTCGGTGTTTTCGGCGCGACGATCTAGCATGTCGAGAAACGTTCACGCTCATTCCAGTAAATGATCGCCCGTCAGGCTGCATGCACTGTGGCGCGCTTGAACAGCGCACGCTCCAGCGTGGCAAGATTGCAGCAAGCTTGGCCACTTTCGAGCTGGTATTGCCGGCACACATTCTGCAATCTCCGTGCGCGATGGATGCGACTGGTCACGCGGTTGGCGTAGAAAAGACCCCCAGTGGAATCTCCGGCTTCGATCAAATCACGGACGGTGGGTTGCCCAAGGGCCGGGCCACTTTGGTTTGCGGCGGCCCGGGCTCGGGCAAGACGATCTTCGCCGCGGAATTTTTGGTTCGGGGCACCGAGCTCGGCGAGCCCGGCGTGTTCGTGACCTTCGAGGAGTCGGTGTTCGACCTCACGCGCAACGTCGCGAGTCTCGGCTTCGACCTCGAGCGCCTTCAAGCCGAAAAGAAAGTCGCACTCGATTACATTCACCTCGATCCGAGTGAAATCGAAGAGGCGGGCGGCTATTCACTAGACGGCTTGTTCGTGCGCCTCGATCACGCGATCGCGACGATCGGCGCCAAGCGGATCGCGATCGACACGCTCGAAGTCTTGTTCGGCGGGCTCAGCGATCACACCACGCTGCGCGCCGAGATCCAGCGGCTCTTTCGCTGGCTCAAGGAAAAAGGGCTGACCACGGTCGTTACCGCCGAAGCCGGCGAGCACACGCTCACGCGCCAAGGCCTCGAGGAATACGTCTCGGATTGCGTCGTGGTGCTCAACCAAAACGTGGTCGAGCAAGCGGCGACGCGCTATCTGCGCGTGATCAAGTATCGCGGCTCGGCTCACGGCACGAACGAATATCCGTTCCTGATCGACAACACCGGCTTCTCGGTCATGCCCTCGACCAGCTTGCAGCTCGACTACGCCGTGAGCAACGAGCGCGTCTCGAGCGGCATTCCGAACCTCGACAACATGCTCGGCAGCGGATTCCTTCGCGCCAGCACGATCTTGGTGTCGGGCGGCGCCGGCACGGGCAAGAGCATCATCGCGGCGCACTTCGCGAACGCTTCCTGTGAGCGCGGCGAACGCTGCATGACGTTCGCGTTCGAAGAATCGCCGTCCCAGATCGAGCGCAACATGCGCTCGGTCGGCCTCGACTTGAGTCAATGGCAGAGAAAGGGGCTTTTGCAGATCCGCGCCACGCGACCGAGCTTCTTTGGGCTCGAGATGCACCTCGTGGCGATGCACAAGGCGATCGCTGCGTTTCAGCCGCGCGCCGTAATCCTGGATCCGATCTCGAGTTTCATGTCCGCCGGCACTGCGCACCAAGTCAAAGCCATGCTCGTGCGCTTGTTCGATTGGCTGAAGACACAAGGCGTGACCGGACTCGTCACTTACCTGACCGACGCGAACCGACGCGAGGAAACGGACGTCGGGATTTCGTCCTTGATCGACACGTGGCTCGAAGTGCGGGATCTCGAGATTGCCGGGGAACGAAACCGCACGCTCTATCTGATCAAATCGCGTGGCATGTCGCACTCGAATCAAGTGCGCGAGTTTTTGATCAGCTCCAAAGGCGTCTCGTTGGCGGACGTTTACTTTGGGCCGGAAGGCGTGCTGCTCGGCTCGGCCAAAGCCGTGGAGACGCGACGGCGTGCGCGCGAAAGCCGGATTGCTCGTGAAGAGATCGAGCGCAAGGAGCGCATGCTCGAGCTCAGTCGGCGCATGTTGGAAGCAAAAATTTTGGCCCTGCGCGCGGGTCACGCCGCCGAAGAAGAAGAAACGCAGCGCTCGATTCTCCAGGCGCGCGAGAACGCGAAGCACGTCGAGGAAGACCGAGAGAAGCTCGCTCAGTCACGAACGGATCCAGGTGGCGACAATGGCGCCACGGAGGGGATTTGAGACATGCCGACGAAATCGAGCCGCAGCGGTGCCGGCCGAGTCGCGGCGTCCGACGGGAATGACGAAGGTGCGGACCGCTGGAACCTTCGCTTATACGTCGCTGGTGAGACGGCGAAGTGCATCCAGGCCTTCGAAAATCTGAAGCTGATCTGCGAAGAGCATCTGCAAGGACGCTACACCATCGAGGTGATCGACTTGCTGAAGAATCCAACCCTCGCGGGTGGCGATCAGATCGTTGCGATTCCGACGTTGGTGCGTAAACTTCCTGCCCCGATGAAGAAGATCATCGGGGACCTGGCGAACACGGAGCGTGTGCTCGTCGGGCTCAATCTCGTGCCCGCGAGCAAAAGCAAACGAAAATCCCCGTGAAAGAAGTCGAATCCTCCACCGCGGCGTTCGAATCCGCCGCCGAGCGCGCGGGTGCGGAGCGCTACGTGCTGCGCCTCTACATCGCCGGCGCGACCGCGGCTTCTGCAAAGTCCGTAGAGACGCTACGCCGAGTTTGCGAAAAACATTTGCACGGCCGTTACGAGCTTTCGGTGGTGGACATCTTTCAGCAGCCGGTGCTCGCCAAGGACGAACAAATCGTGGCCGTGCCGACGTTGATCAAGCGGCTGCCGGCGCCGCTGCGCAAAATCGTGGGCGACCTCTCGAACGAACAGCGAGTGCTCGTCGGTCTGGATTTGAAATCGAAACCCAATGACAGAGCGCGAGAGACAAACGCCTGAACCGGCGATCGACGTCGGATCGTTGCTGGCTCGCTTGGAAGAAGCGGAGTCGACGCTTCGCGCCATCCGCGACGGCGAGGTCGAAGCGCTCGTCGTCAACTCGCACGGCGAGCCGAGAGTGTACGTGCTCGAGGGTTCGGACCATCGCTATCGACGCTTGGTCGAAACGATGAGTGAAGGCGCGCTGCTCGTCAGTGGCAGCGGCGCGATTGCGTATTCGAACGCAGCGTTCGCGGAGATGGTCGGCGCGGGCCTCGAGCACGTGATCGGCTGCGCGCTGGCCGACTTCGTGGCCCCGAATTGGCGAGCGCTACTGGTGGTTTTGCTCGAGCGCGCGCAACGCTCGCCGGTCGCGGCCGAGGTCGTGCTCTTGTCGCACGGCGGGCAGGAGCGCCCCGCGTATTTATCGCTCGCACGCAACAGCCCCGAAGAAGGGCCTGGCGCATCGGTGATTGTGACCGACCTCACCGATCAAAAGCGCAACAAGGAAATCGTCGCTTCCGAGCGGCTCGCCAATGCAATTCTGGAGCAGACCGCGGAGCCGATCATCGTCTGCGACGTGGACGCGGTCGTGATCCGCGCGAGTGCCGCCGCGCGCGCGATTGGCGGCGTGAACGTGCTCGGCCGCCCGTTTTTTCAGGCATTTCCTTTCTTCACCAGCCACGGCGACGAGCACCCGCTCGAGTCCGCGCTGAGCGGTCACACCACGCCGAGCCGCGAGGTCACGCTTTCACAACCCGGCGGAATCGCGCTCTCGTTTCTATGCACTGCCGCGCCGCTGCTCGACGACTCGGCGCGCATCTTGGGCTGTGTCGTCGGCTTGGTGGACATCACCGATCGCAAACGGCTCGAGCTCGATCGCAGTGGCTTGCTCGATGCCGAGCGCGCCGCCCGCGCACTGGCCGAGCACGCGCGCCGTCAGGCCGAAGCGAGCAGCCGCGCCAAAGACGAATTTTTGGCCACGGTTT
>DATATR010000108.1:0-28111 GCA_036268695.1 Polyangiaceae bacterium
TGAACGGGCCGTACATGTCGGCGGTGTCGAAGAAATCGATCCCGAGCTCGATCGCGCGATGGATCGTCGCGATCGACTCGGCATCGTCTTGCCGGCCGTAAAACTCGGACATGCCCATGCAGCCGAGACCTTGCTCGGAAACCCAAAGACCCTGCTTACCCAGCGCGCGTTTGTTCATGCCCGGCTACATTGGACCGGACCACGCGCGAC
This sequence comes from Polyangiaceae bacterium, assembly GCA_036268695.1. Lineage (GTDB taxonomy): Bacteria > Myxococcota_A > Polyangia > Polyangiales > Polyangiaceae > PMG-095. Next base: position 211 of record DATATR010000108.1, read on the forward strand.
ACAAGCCGGCTTTTCGCGGCGCATCGGGATTCGCTCAGTTGTTGCCGTTGCCCCAACACACGAGCGCGTGAATCTCTTCGGGCGTGAGCTTGGGTGCGCCCCTCGGGGGCATGCCGCCTTCGGCGACTTCGGCCGCGACATTTTTGCGATGAGACGTGAGCGCTCGGTCGTTGGTCCAGTCGTAGTCGGAGCCGGCTTCGCCGTTTGGCGAGTGACACGAAACGCAACGCTTCGCGACGACATCGTGCGCCGCGCTGAACGCGATCGGCGTTGCGGCGTCGCATTTCGTCGCGTCGCTCGCCACGCCCGCGCCCGGCGTCGCGGCAGGCGGCTCCGTTTTTGCGCCACCACACGCCAGCAAGAAGGAGACGCAGCATGCCGCAAACCCGATCGACTTTGGTTCAAGTGCGCGCAGCAAAGGGATGCTCCTCGATCTCGAGCGAAAGATTGGCGCTCGTGATTTGACGATAGCCTAGGCCATGATCGGGGCTTTGTGGATCCCACGGCAGCGGCGCTTTTTTGGGCACTGAGCCGGGCGGGGGCAGCGGGAACACGAGCGAGCGCGCCGCGTGATGGGCGATGCGCCCGGTTTGCTGCTGATGCGCTTGGTGAATGTGCCCGTAAAAGACCGTGACGTTCGGGTGCTTTTCGAGGATCGCGAGCGCCTTCGCGCCGTCTTTGGTCGCCCAATCCCAAGCCGGAAATAGGTCGAACAAGGGGCGATGCGCGAACACGACGAGCGGCGCGGTCTCGGGCACCTTCGCGACTTCGCCCTCGAGCCACGCGAGCTGTGCGTCGCCGAGGATCGCGCCCGGATCCGAGACATTGTCGAGCGCGATGAAGGAGATCCCTCGGTGTGAAAAGGCGTAGTGCGTGTCACCAAAAAATTCACGATAGGCTTGGCCCGCGTCGGGCGAAGCGTCGTGCTCGCCGGGGATGAAGCGCACGTCTTTCACGTCGAGCGCCGAGACGATTTCTTTGAATTCCTTCATGCGCGCGCGGCGCAGTGCGGGATCGTCCGTGGTGTGCGTGAGGTCGCCAGTGAAGATGATGAAGTCGGGCTTACTCGGCACGGCATTGATCGTCGCGACTGTCTCGCGCAACGTCTTGTCGGCTTCTGGATTCGGCGGCCCACTGAAACCCCAGTGTGTGTCCGAGAGCTGCAGAAAGAAGAAGTCCTCGCTCGGCGCTGGCGCGCCGCCTGCCGTTTGCGCCATCGGTGTGACGGCTTCGGTGCCGCTCGAGCTTTGCGTCGCGCAGCCGAAAAGGCCCGACGCAAAGGTGACACCGCCGACGCCGAACAAACGCAAAACGTCTCGTCTATCGTAAGTTTTCATGCTGGCTCCTGGTAGATTTTCGCGTTCCTCGCGCTGCTGCGAGCACAACGGCGTCGAGCCCGATTCGTTCCGAAGCAGCAGAATCTCGCGAGCTGCGAGGTTCACGGAACCAACGCCCGCCCTGGATCGTTGACCGAGAGCGTGGCCATCGGTTTCGTTCGTCTCCCCTCGGCGCAGCAGGGCCGCCGCTTGCGCGGCACGGCGGAGCGCTGGTACGAAAGGCCGATGCTGCGAGGCGCGCGCAATGCCGAAGCGGGGTTCGGCGCACAGCTCCTGTCGCACGCGGACGCGCTTTACAACTTCGCGCGCTACCTCACGCGGGACGCCGCGTTGGCCGAGGACTTGACCCAGGACGCGTTCGCGCGCGCGCTCGACGCCGAAGCGCAGTTCGTTCCGGGCTCGAACCTGAAAGCATGGCTCTTTCGCATCATGCGCAACGCGTTTTTGGATCGCAGGAGGCGCGAGCGAAAAAATCCGGTCGAGCTTCGCGATTCACCCGACGAAGACAAGGACGCGGGCGACGCATGGCTGCGCGGCGACATCGAGCTCGATCGCTTGCGGCGCCTCGTCGCGAGCGACATCGAAGCGGCGCTCGCGCGGCTCTCGGAAAACGCGCGCACGGTCGTGCTGCTCGACTTGGAGGGCTTCACCGAAACCGAGATCGCGAGAGTGATGGACGTCGCTGTCGGCACGGTGAAATCGCGCTTGGCGCGGGCGCGTGCCGTGCTCAGGGAAGCGCTGAAGGAGTACGCCCAATGAGCGAATGCCAGGAATTTCGCGGGCAAATGCTCGACGCCATGCGCGACCGGCTGCCGGCAGACGAAGCCGCGCGCTTCGCGCTGCACCGCGAAAGCTGCGCAGAGTGCCGCCAGATCTTCGAGCGCGAACGAGCGCTGGAACGAGCGCTCGACAAGCGTCCGAGTTACGCGCTTCCGACTGCGCTGCGCGACCGGCTCACCGCGAGCGTGACGGCCGCGACGCACCCGGCGAGCACGAAACCGAAGCGCGATCTGCGGCGCATCCTGAGCTACGTCGCGCCGAGCGCGGCCGCGGTGATGCTGCTTCTGTTTTTGGCGCGACTCTGGGCAAACCCCAATCAAGAACTCGTTTCCGAGGCGGTGAACGATCACTTGCGCGTGATCTACGCGGAGCACCCCATCGAGATCGCGAGCGGCGGCATTCATCAGGTCAAACCCTGGTTCACCGGGCGCCTGGATTTCGCGCCCCAAGTGAGCTTCAGCGGGGACGACGAATTTCCGCTCGAAGGCGGCGCGGTCGCGCTGTTCGTGGACCGCAAAGCGGCAACCTTCATTTTCAAGCATAAGCTCCACACCATCAGCTTGTTCGTGTTCCGGAGCGACGGTCTGAGCTTTCCCTTACGCAGCAACGCCACCATCGGCGCGTTGGCGGCGACGGCTTCGCATTTGCGAGGCTTCAACACGCTGGTTTGGCGCGACGGTGATCTCGGCTACGCGCTGGTCTCGGACGTCGACCCGAACGAGCTCGTGCGGCTCGGCCTCAAAATCAACGCGCGCTGACTTTCCCGAATTGCGAACCGGGAGTAGAAGAAGAGTGCGCGCCATTTGGCTAGCGTAAGGAGTTTCTTCGATGCCCAAAGGTCAAGAAAAAAGCAAAACGACGAACAAGCCGAAGCTCACCGTCAAAGAGAAGAAGGCGAAGAAAAAAGAGAAGCTTGCCTCCAAAGGCTGAGCTTCCGCGTTGCGTGCGGGCTCTCGAGCCCGCGCCCGCGACGCATGTTGCATCTCACGGGCAGCGCGCTGGCAATTGATTCACGTAGGCTGTGCCGAGATCGGTGAGCTGACCCGAGGCAGCGAGTAGGTTCACGTTCGGAATGCCGTCAGTGCGACCGGTGAACCACGAGTAGCGAAACACGTCCGGGTCGTGCTCGAGGTAGTTCGTGGCTTGGAGCATGTAGGTCTTCACCTGGTCCGGCGTGTACGGCCCGCCGTCGGCGCACGCAAACTCAGTGAGCCAGATCGGCTTATTGTATTTCTTGAGCTGCGTGAGGTAGTCCTCGAGCGCGTTGACCGTGCACGCGTACCAATGCGCGGCGAGGTAATCGACTTTGCAGTTCGTGCACGCGGCGAAGAATTGATCCCACCAAACGAACGGGTCGGTTTGGTTGCAATCGCCGGAGCAATAATTGAGCGCGGGCGAGACGATTTGCAGGTTCTTGTCGGCCGCGATTTGCTGGATCTGCGGCCACATGCTCGCGGCTTGTTGCGGCGTCAGATTCGATTGGCCTTGTGAAGCGCCGAAGTTCGGTTCGTTGAAGCCGAGCAAGTACTTCGCGCCCGCCGGGATCTGCTTCTCCACGTTCGCGACGTTGAAACCGCCGCCCCACACCATCGGCACGAACTCCATGTTCATCGCCGGGTACGCGGGCTTCGCGTTCGCGCTCGGCCCGTTCGACCAACCATAAAACCAGCCCACGCCGGCTTTGAGCACGGACATGTCCGGGTTCGCGCTCGTGACGTCGAACGCGTAGGCGATGCCGCGTTTGCTCGAACACTCGGTAGCGGGCATGCCCGCGCTGCCGGCGGCGGCCGCGCCCGCGCTGCTCGTCACGCCGCCGCTGCCTGCCGCCGTGCTGCCGCTCGCGCCGCCCATGCTGATCGAAGTCGTGCCGCTCGCACCACCCTGAGGGGTTGTGCCCGCGTGGCCCGCCGATCCCGACGCGCCGCCCGCGCCGCCGTTCGGATGCGTCGCGTTCGAGCCCGCGGCGGCAACCGTGCTGCCGGCCATGCTCACGCTGCTCGAACCCGAGCTCGGCACTTCGGTCTCGCCGCTGCTGCCGCTGCCGTCGACCACTTGTCCGGTGACGCACGCGGAGACACAGGCAGCCCCGACCACGCCGAGCGCGAGCGCGGATCTCGCCCGCGCGCGCCATAAGAATTCTTTCTGCACGGCCCGGCCATGTGCGGCCTTCGCGCGGCCGATCTCGAAATCCGGCCTGAGCGGGCGGCGTGTTCGCGTGAGTTGCGTGTTCGTCATAACTTTCCAAAAATCGTGCAGTTATTGGGACTCTGCGCGCAGCTGCGGCGCCCTTTCTTCGGCTCGGCTCTGGTGTGTGTCCGGCACAAGCGACAGTTCTCATGCACCAGCGATAAGACTCAGCCTCGGCTTGTGGCCAAGATTTGCCCATGAAATGAAAAGCACGATGAAACTGCGCACGAAAACCGGGCTTTTCGCCATGTTCCTCACGTCGCTCGCGGCTCTGCCCAGCGCGTGCCTCGAGCCGCCGCCCGAAGGACCGGACGCCGCCACGGCGCTCGGCGCGCAAAGCGCGACGACATCCACGCCCGGCGCGAGTTCGAATGCGTCGGCCGGTGCGAGCGTGGCCTACAACTGGAAGAACGTGACGATCTTGGGCGGCGGCTTCGTGACCGGAAACGTGTTCAGCCCAGTCGAGCGCGGCTTAGTCTACGCGCGCACGGACGTCGGCGGCGCGTATCGTTTCAGTTCGCACGACAAGCAATGGGTGGCGATCACCGATCAGTTCGGGCGCGCCGATTCGAACTTCACCGGCATCGAGAGCATCGCGCCCGATCCGGTGGACGCGAACGTCGTCTACGCGGCGGTCGGCATGTACACCGCTTCGTGGGCTGGCAAGGGCGCGATGCTGCGCTCGAACGATCGCGGGAACAGCTGGAAAATCACGCCGCTCCAAATCAAGCTGGGCAGCAACGAATACGGCCGCTCGAACGGCGAGCGCTTGGCCGTCGATCCGAACGATACCAAGATTTTATTTTTTGGTTCCCGGCGCGACGGATTGTGGAAAAGCAGCGACGGTTCCGTCACTTGGTCGAAGCTCGAAACATTTCCGATCAAGAGCGACGATAAAGGCTTCGGCATTCCGTTCGTCGTGTTCGACAAATCGAGCGGCGCGAAAGGCAAACCGACGCCGGTGATCTACGCCGGTGTCTCGTCGCCGGACGTCGGGCTTTATCGCAGCGCGGACGGCGGCACGAGTTGGAAACCGGTGCCCGGACAACCCAAAGGGGTGATGCCGAGCCACGCCGAGTTCGACGGCACGGGCATGATCTACCTGAGCTACGCCAACGGCGTCGGCCCCGGTGAGCTCACGACCGGCGCGATCTGGAAGCTCGATCCGAAAAAAGACATTTGGGCCGACATTTCCCCGCTCGCGCCCGGCGGCGAAGACAAGTTCGGCTACGGCGCGGTCAGCGCGGACGCCCAGCACCCGGGCACGTTGCTCGCCGTCACGCTCGATCGCTGGACCAAAGGCGACGAAGTCTTCCGCAGCACCGACGGCGGTAAGAAATGGCAGCCGCTGATCGCCAAAGCCGAGCGCGACGTCGCGGGCGCCGAGTACTTGCACTGGCATCGCCCCGGCAAAGTCGGTCCGCCCGGCTGGGACGGCGATGTCGACATCGATCCCTTCGATTCGAACCACGCGATGCACGTCACCGGCCAAGGCACGTGGGCCACGAACGATCTCAACTCCGCCGACTCCGACAAGCCGACGCACTGGACGTTCTTCGATCGCGGCCTCGAAGAAACCGTGGTCGCGAGCCTAGTGAGTCCGCCAGTCGGGCCACCGCTCGTGAGCGGCGTGCTCGATCTCTGCGGCTTCCGACACGACTCGCTCGACGAATCACCGCCGAAGGGCATGTTCGAAAATCCGCTTTGCGGCGGCACCAGCAGCCTCGACTTCGCCGAACTCGCGCCGACGCAATTTGCGCGCGTCGGCAACGGCGGAGACAGCAAACAGCACGGCGCTTGGTCGACCGACAGCGGCGCGACGTGGACGCCGTTCCTGACCGAGCCGCCGCACAGCAGCGGCACGGGCAGCGTCGCGGTGTCGGCCGACGGCAAAATCCTGGTCTGGGCCGCGCGCGACGCGGTGCCGGCTTTTTCGCTGGATCACGGCGCCACTTGGACATCGAGCCAGGGCGCGCCCGACCCGACGAAGGTGCCCGATTGGGCGCCGGTCAACTTGCGCGTCGCTTCCGATCGCGTGAACCCGAAGAAGTTTTATCTCGTCGATGTGAAAGAAGGCACGACCTTCGCGAGCAGCGACGGCGGCGCGCACTTCGTCGGCACCACGCACGGCTTGCCTGGCTTGGCCGAATACCAACTCACTTCGGGCTTCATGCGCGCGGCGCCCGGCATCGAAGGCGACGTCTGGATCACGACCGGCAAAGAGCTCTACCACTCGACCGACTCCGGCAAGACGTACACGGCCGTGATCGTGCAAGAGAGCCACTCGATCGGCTTCGGCAAAGCGGCGCCCGGCAAAACCTACCCCGCGCTCTACTTGATCGGTAAAGTGTCGGACGTGAGTGGCTTCTTCCGCTCCGACGACGGCGGCTCCAATTGGCAGCGCATCAACGACGACCAACACCAGTTCGGCACCGTCGGCGAGATCATCGGCGACCCGCGCGTCTACGGTCGCGTGTATCTCGGCACGGGTGGGCGCGGGATCTTGTATGGTGATCCGCGCTGAGGTTTTTCTGACTCGCGGCGAGAAGTTCTTCGCGGATGGCAGCGAAGGATTCCTCGCGCACCTCGACGGCGACTTGTTGTTCGTGAAAACATTTCCGGATTTGGCGAAGACGGCTCAGGCGCCAAAAGAAGCCGAAATCGAGCTTTATGCGGACGGCGCGGGCAACTTCGTCGAGGTCGAACAGCAGGGCGCGTACGTCGAGATTGGCGCGCATGCGAGCTCGACTTGGGTCGTGAAGTGGGCGCTCGCGCGCGTGCCGGAAAGTGTGCGGCGCGCGGCCGCGATCGGGGGCTGGTTTCGTTCGCGCGTTCGATCGCGGCGCGGATTCGTCGAGACGACGAGCCGCGCTCGGCGAAAAAAGATGCGCCGTAACGCGACGCCGAAGGCTTTGACGACACGCGCCGTGACGCGTGACCATCAATAAAAAAATAAAATCAATCCTTGAGCCCGTACGGGAATTCCGGCGTGGCGCGGGTCGGCTGCGTGTCGTGGAATTTGGTGAGGTCGAGCACGATCGTGCCGTCGGCGTGTTCAGTCAGGATATCGGCGTGGCGCGCGCCCCAGAGCACGTCTTTGTCCGTGTAGCGGTGCTGCGCGTGCACGGGTTGAAGCGAAGTTTCGTCGGTGCCGGTGACGGAAACCACGAACTCGATTTCTTCCGCGTGCATTTCCTGTTCGGTCATGCCGAAGAGCGGGCTCTTTTCGTCGATCGTGTGAAACGCGGTCCAGGAGCGAGTGAAAGCTTGCGAGCGCTCGCGCACGAGCACGATGTCGAACATGCGGTAAAAGGTCATGCCCTCTTTCGAGTGCATGGTGCGAATCATCACCACGTGCAAAAGCGCTTCGACGATTTGATTGCCGCGTTCGTTGCCGAGGCGGAACATCATCGTCGGCACGCCGTCGAGCAGCGTGATCGTGATCGTGCTCGTGAACACGATGCGCGCTTGGAGCTGCGAGAACTTCGAGAAGATCAGCCCGGTCGCGACCGCGGTCAGGATCAAGCTGACCACGGCTTCGCTGACCACGAGGAAATTCGCGGTTTGCGACATGGGGTACATGTCGCCGTAGCCGATCGTGCCCATCGTTTGCACGGAGAAGTAAAATGCGTCCGCGAACGAGCCCGGACGCGCGTGCTTCACGCCGCCGGTCGCGAGATAGAGGCCGGCGTAGACCGCGTTCAAGCCGAGGAACACGAGCACGATCGCTGTGATCGCTTGCCACCACGGCGCGCGCAAAAAGCGGTGATGATAGTCGCGGAACGGCGCGCGCGGCGCGCCCACGACGACCACGCCGGGCAAAGGACGCTGCATGCTGGGAGCCACGGTCGCCGAGGCTTCTCAGCGCGCGGCCCGCGAGTCAAGAAGCTCTGGGCAAAACCGAGTTTCGCGCGCTCTCCGCCTCGCCGGCGTCACGCGCGAGCGGCAGCGTGACGATGAAACGGGTGCCGCGTCCGACCTCGCTCTCGACTTCGATGTTGCCCGCGTGTGCCTCGACGATCCGCTTCACCACCGCGAGCCCGAGCCCAACCCCGCCGGTCGCGCGCGTGCGGCTCGGATCGCTGCGAAAGAACGGCTCGAAGATCCGCGCTTGGTCTTCCGCGGAGATGCCGATGCCGTGATCGCGTACTTCGACCACGAGGTGCTCGCCGTCGGCAGCCGGGCGACCCGCGAGCTCGACCGGCCCTTCCGAAAATTTGCGCGCGTTGTCGAGCAGGTTGTCGAGCACGCGGCGGAGCAAGCTCGGATCGCCGTCGAGCGTCGGCAAATCGGTGGGGATATCGCATTTGAGCTCGCTATCCGGCCAGCGCAAGTGGAAGCGCGACTCGGCTGCTTCGAGCACGGTGCTGCCGGAAAGCGCTTCGAAGTGCAGCGGCGGCAGCGCATCCCCCGCGGAGTCGCGCGCGAGATCGCTGCGCGCCGTCGACATCACGTCGTCGAGCAATTGTTCGAGCTCGCCGAGATCTTCGCCGATGTCCGTCAGGTAGCTTTGAACCCTGGCGCCGTCGCCGTCACTGGCGAGCTCGAGCGCGAGGCGAATCCGCGCGAGCGGCGTGCGCAGCTCGTGCGAGACGTTGGCCAAGAGCTCCTTTTCCGAGCGGCGCAGCGCGGCGATGCGATCGGCCATGTCGTCGAACGCGCGCGCCAGCTCGCCGATTTCGTCGCGCCGCTTCGAGTGCAAGCGCGCGGTCAAATCACCCTTGCCGAAGCGGCGCGCCAGCCCGGACAAGCGCACGAGCGGCGCCGTGACCGAGCGCGCGAGCGGGATCGAGCACAGCGCGAGCACCACGAGGGCGACAGCGAGCTGCTTCAAGAGCAACACGACCGGGAACTCGGGCGCGCGGAATTTGAGCAGCGCGTAGCGCGACACGCCGTTTGCCGCGGGCAGCGACAACACTTGCCCGAAGCCCTTGCCGAAAAAAGTCTGCTCCTTCTCGAGGTGCTCGAGCTCGTTCGGACCGAGCGGAGGCAGCGGCTCATCCCCGCTGTGCGCGATCAGCTTGCCGGTCGTGTCGTAGAGCGTCATCTCGATGCCGACGCGCTCGTGCAGATCCGCGATCTGCTTCTGCAGCTCCTCTGGGCGATCGGCGAGCGCGGCCATGTGCCAGGCGATCCAGGTGGAGGCGGGCCGCGCCGGGCCGTCGAGCGCGGGGCGCAGCGAGTAGCGGCCGACCAAAAAGCTCGCGCCGGCGGCGAGCGCGATCATCAGCACGCCGTACAGGTAGACGCGGAGGACGAACCAGGAGCGAACTCCCGGGCGTTCGCTCACGAGGCTTCCTCAGCCACGAGCATGTAGCCGGAGCCGCGCACGGTCTTGAGTAAACGCGGGTGCCGCGGGTCGTCTCCGAGCTTCTGGCGCAAGCGCGAGATGCGCACGTCGACCGAGCGATCGAAGGCTTCTTCCGCGTTGCCCTTGGCGAGATCGAGCAGCCGCTCGCGCGTCAGCACTTTGCCGGCGTTCTCCGCGAGCGCGCGCAGCAGCGCGAATTCGTAGGACGTGAGCGCGAGCACTTGACCGTCCAGGGTGGCGCGTAAACTGCCGCTGTCGACCACGACGCGGCCGACTTTGATTTCGCGAGCGCGCGGGCCCGCGCGGCCCTCGGCACGACGCACCACGGCTTGAATGCGCGCCAAGAGCTCGCGCGCCGAAAACGGTTTGGTCACGTAATCGTCAGCGCCGAGCTCGAGGCCGAGCACGCGATCGGCCACTTCGACCCGCGCGGTGACCGCGATGATCGGCACGTGCGAGTGCTCGCGGATTTCGCGGCACACTTCGAAGCCGCTCTTGCCGGGCAGCATCAAATCGAGCACGACAGCATCGAACTCCGGACGCAGCGCTTCGCGGCTCGCGGCGACGCCATCACTGACTAGAGTGACGTCGAAGCCATGCTGCTCCAAGTAATCCCGCGTCAGGCGCGCGATTTTCGCGTCGTCTTCCACCACCAACACTTTCAAACGCGCGTTTTCCATGCTGCGGAAGAGCGTACCCTAGGATTCGACAGCGGCTCTATCAAACACAATCGGAAACATGGATCTATGCGTTCTCAAGCGTTAAGCCCTAGGCTACTTCTGCCGAAAATGATCGCGAGACTTCCGCAAAAATGAGCGCGCGACCCGATGGAGCCGCCATCTTGGCCGAGACCAAATCGAGACGTCGGCGAGCTCGAATCTATCAGTTCATTGGTTTCGTCCTGATCTTGGGCGTTGGCGCCGGGTATTTCGTCTGGCGCGCGAAAAAGAACCGCGCGAAGGGCGTGCACTACCTGACCGCGCAAGCACAGATCGGAGACTTGAAGGAAACAGTGACCGCCACTGGCACGCTCAAGGGCCTCGATTCGGTCGATGTCGGCGCGCAGATCTCCGGCAAGCTCACCAAGGTCAACGCGGACTTCAACGATCACGTCACGGCCGGCGAAGTCCTGGCCGAAATCGATCCGGTCCAGCTGCAGTCTCGGGTCGACCAATCGCGCGCCCAAGTGAACGCAGCCGAGGCCGCGCTCGTGCTCGCCAAAGCGACCCAAGCGCAGACCAAGGCGCAGTACTTGCGCTCGATCGATCTCTCGCAAAAAGGCCTGATTTCCAGCAAAGATTTGGACGCCGCGAAGGCGGACGCGGACCGCGCGGAGGCGAGCATCTCGTCCGCCCAAGCACAAGCCACGCTGGCGCGCGCTTCGCTCAAAGACGCAGAGACGTCACTTTCGTACGCCGTGATTCGCTCGCCGATCGACGGCATCGTGCTGGCGCGTTTGATCGAGCCCGGGCAAACCGTGGCGGCCACGATGTCTGCGCCGGTACTATTCACGATCGCCCGCGACCTGACGCAGCTCCGCTTGTACGTCGATATCGACGAAGCCGACGTGGGCAAGGTCAAAGAGAACCAAGACGCGTCTTTCTTGGTGGATGCCTGGAGCGATCATCCCTTCGCATCGAAGGTGCTGAGCGTGCACAATTTACCGACCGCGGGCCAAACCGTCGTCACGTATCAAGCCGTGTTGTCGGTGGACAACACCTCGCTCTTGCTTCGCCCCGGCATGACCGCCACCGCGACGATCACGACCGCCGAACGCAAAGGCGTCTTGCTCGTGCCGAATGCGGCGCTGCGCTTCAGTCCGCCGCGGCTCGCGAATAGCGGCTCTGGCTCGGGCATTCCGTTCCTCGGCGGCGGCATCCCGGGTGGCCCGCGCATGGGCGGCGGCGGCGGCAACCGCATGCGCACGACCAACAACAAAAAGATCATCACCGCGGCCGATTCGCAGGCTTTGGTCTACTTGCTCGGCGACAACAATCGGCCCAAGCGCACCGTGGTCGAAGTCGCCGGCACGGACGGCGAGAAGACCGAAATCAAGAGCGGCATCAGCGCGGGCACGACCGTGATCACCGACATCGATCAGCGAAGGACCGATTGATGGCTGCGCCCGCGATGCCCGTGCTCAGCGGCGAAACCTTGATCCAACTCCGCGGCGTAAAGAAAATTTACGGCGAAGGCGAGTCGGAAGTGCGCGCGCTCGCCGGCATCGACTTCGACATTCAACGCGGTGACTTCGTCGCGGTCATGGGCACGAGTGGTTCCGGCAAGTCGACGTGCATGAATATCTTGGGTTGCCTCGACGTACCGACCGAAGGCACCTACGAGCTCGCCGGCGTGCTCACGAACACGCTGCACGGCGATGGCCTCACCTTGCTCCGGCGCCACTACATCGGCTTCGTGTTTCAAGGTTTCAATTTGCTGTCGCGCACGAGCGCGCTCGAGAACGTGGAGCTGCCGCTGGTCTACCGGCGCGTAAAATTGCGGGACCGGCGCGCCGCGGCGCTGCGTTCGCTCGACCTAGTCGGGCTTTCGGATCGCGCCGATCACACGCCGCAAGAGCTTTCCGGCGGCCAGCAACAGCGCGTCGCGATCGCGCGCGCGCTCGTCACCGATCCCGAACTTTTGCTGGCCGATGAACCGACCGGCAACCTCGACTCCGCGCGCACCAAAGAGATCATGGAGCTGCTCGTCGAGCTCAACCGCACGCGCGGCATCACGATCGTGATGGTCACGCACGAGCCGGACGTGGCGTCTTATGCGCACCGCGTGGTCGTGTTCAAAGACGGCTACATCACGGAAGATTCAAGGCCCGAGCGAGCGCACTGATGTTCTTGCAAACCGTGCTGATGGCGCTGCGCGAGATCCGCAGAAACACGCTGCGCTCGATCTTGACCATGCTCGGCGTGGTGATCGGCGTGGGCGCCGTGATCGCGCTCGTTTCGGTCGGTCGCGGCGCGACGCAAAAGGTCACCGAGGACATCTCGAAGCTCGGAAAAAATCTGCTCATGGTCTCGGCGGGCGCGCGCGTGCGCGGCGGCGCGTCGACCGCGTCGCAACCACTCGTGATGGCGGACATGCAAGCGATCTCGCGCGAAGTCGCGGGCGTGCACGCGGTCGCGCCCGGCTCGACCAGCACCCAGCAAGTCATTTACGGCAATAAGAACGCGAGCACGCAGGTCACCGGCACGGACAACAATTTCTTCGAAGTGCGCGGCTACAGCATCGACAAGGGTCGCACGTTCACCCAAGGCGAAGCGAACTCGGGTTTGCCCGTGTGCGTGATCGGCAGCACCGTGAAAACCGAGCTGTTCGGCACGCAAGATCCGATCAACGCGCTCGTGCGTGTGGGCAAAGTCTCCTGCACCATCATCGGCACCTTGATCTCGAAAGGCACGGCCGGCCTCGGCCAAGACCAAGACGATTTGCTGCTCATGCCGCTCAGCGCGTTTCAACGCCGCATCGTCGGCAACAACTACATCTCGTTGATCTTGGTCTCGGCCGAAGAGGGCCTCGATACGTCGATCGTCGCCGAGAGCATTCGCGCGCTGTTACGCCAGCGCCGTCACTTGCCGATCGGCACGGACGACGATTTCAACGTGCGCGACATGGCCGAAATCGCGGACACAGTGACCAGCACCACCAACGCGCTCACGGCTTTGCTCGGCGCGATCGCCGCGGTGAGCCTGATCGTCGGCGGCATCGGGATCATGAACATCATGCTCGTGTCGGTCACCGAACGCACGCGCGAGATCGGCATTCGGCTCGCGATTGGCGCGTTCGCCGGAGAAGTGATGATGCAGTTTCTGCTCGAGGCGATCGTGCTGTCCACGATGGGCGGCGTGATCGGAGTGGTGATCGGTTTGGTCGGATCGTTCTTCGCCGCGCGTTCGCTGCAATTGCCTTACGTGATCCCGCCGGAGATCGTGCTCTTGGCGTTCGCCTTTTCGGCCTTGGTCGGCGTGATGTTCGGCTATCTGCCGGCGCGCAAAGCCGCGCAATTGAATCCAATCGAGGCCTTGCGCCATGAGTGAGAGCGTCCGGAAGCGCGCAGCGGCTGCGCTCGCCGCCGTCTGCCTGTTCGCGACTGCGAATGCGCGCGCGCAAGACGCAGAAGGTGCGCTCAGCAGCCGAAACGCCGTCGAAGTCGCGGTCGAAAACAACCCGACGTTGCACGTCGCTTTGCTCCAAGTCGAGCAAGCGCGCTTCGCGGTGGACGCCGAAGCCGCGCTCTACGACGCCATCTTCGACGCCAACGCCAGCATCAACCACGATCTCAGCCCGAGCCTTCGTGGCGCGGACGGCACGATCGTGAGCACGACGGACACGATCAACCTCGGCGCAGAGCTCACCAAGACGTATTCGTTCGGCACGGTCGTGCAAGCCGGTATCACCGGGCAGCGCCGTCTCTCGTCCACGCCGATCATCAATATGCCCGGCGGCGCGACGGCGCTCGGTCCGGCCTACGCGCTCAACGGCACGCTCTCGATCACGCAACCATTCTTGCGTGGCGCGTGGAACACCGTCGGCCAAGCGACGTTACGCCAAGCCAAGCTGAACCGCTCCGCGACGATGCTCGGCGCGCAGCAAGCCGGCAGCCAAGTCTTGCACGACGTGCTGACGGCGTACTGGGAGCTCTGGTACTCGATGGAAACCGTGCGCATCGACACGGCCTCGCGCGACCTCGCGAAGACGCTCCAAGAGCAAGCCGAACAGCAAGTGAAGAGTGGCACGCTCGCCAACGTGGACGCTTTGATTTACTCGACGCAAGTCGCGCAACAAGAGGGCACGCTCGTCGCCGCACAGACCGACGTGCGCCAACGCTCGCTCACTCTGTCCCTCCAGATGGGCAAAGCCGACCGCACTGGTCCCGATCTCGTTTCCGCAGAAAATCCGCCCGATCCGACGCCGGACGACATCGGCGAAGGCGCGGTCGCCGAAGCGCTGGCGGCTTCTTACGAGCTCAAACAACTCGAAGCACAGCTCAAGATCGCCGAAGACCAAGCCAGCATCGCCGGCGACGCGCTGCGGCCGCAACTGAACCTGAACGTGACTTTGTCTTCGCAAGGTCTCGGCAATCACCAAGTCCCGCCCGCGGTCGCTCAATTCGGCCAACTGCAGGCCTGGGGTGCGATCGCGGGGCTCACCTTCGAGACACCGGTCACCGATCATCGTCGTAGCGCGCAAATCGAAGGGGCGCTGCTCGGCGCGCACATCGCGGAAAAGCAAATCGAAATCGCGCGCCAACAGCTGCGCACGGACGTGCACTCCGCGCTCGCGCGGCGGGACGCGGCCAAGCGCCGGCTCGAGCTCGCGCTGATCACCGAAAAAGTCGCGCACGACCAAGCCGAAGGCCAGCGCGGTAAATTCCTAGCCGGCACCGCGCTCGCGATCGACGTGCAGCAAGCCGACAACACTTACCAACAAGCGCAACTCAACACGCAGCGCGCGCGCGTCGACGTCGTCGAAGGCGATCTCGATCTGCTCCACTTGCGCGGCAAACTGCTCGAGCGCTACGCCGACGTGCTGCGCAATTTCAAACCGACCGCGCTGATGCTCAAAGACGCGAACGACCCGATGTGAACGGCGTCCGCTGGTTCATTCACTTTTCGGTGGATAGTGCGTGCGCAGCGCGTCGAGCACGCACTTCCACGTCGCGCCGCCGTCGACTTCGAGCAGGCGCGCTATTTCGCCGAGCGCGACTTCTTCTTCGGGTGTGACCGCGTTGGGATCGTTCAGCGCGTCCGCAGTGGCGCGCGCGATGCCTTCCGCGTGCAAAAGCAAATCCGGCAATTCCGCGACGTCCACTTCGAGGAAATCTTCATCCACCGCGACGCCGAGTAAGCCGCGTAAGCCTTGCTCGACGTACTGCTGCGAAGGCGCTTCTTTGAGCCAGTTGTCGAGCACCGCGCTCGTGTCGGGCGTGAGGTGCAAATTCTCCGCAGCGAAGCGGCGAATGCGCTCGACCTCGACGTGCTCCATCTTGCCGTCCGCCCACGCGACGTAGATCAAGGGCAAGAGCATCAACGCGCGGTAACTCGTCGGCCGCAGCCCGATCGCCATCAGTGTTTGTTCGAGCTCGAATCGCTGCGCGTTCGCATTCGCCTTCGACGACATGCACGCACACTATCGGAGTAAGTACGCTTGACGCAATGCGAACAGCGCGCCGCTTGCGCGCGTGAATCGACGCCTGGTTCGCGCGAAAGCATAGATTCGTCTCGAAACGATCCGAAAACCATTGAACAAAGACCACCGAGCTCCAATGTAGGACCAATAGCCTTCGTTGGGCGAAGGGCGCAGCCGCGCTACACTTCCGGCTGATGCCGAGACAGCCCGAAGAGCGAACCAGCGGCGCTTCGACGCCGCCGCCAGGCGGTCCCGTCGACTTGCGCCGCTCGACGACGCAGATCCGTTCCGTCGCCGGCGCGCCAGCAGCGCCGCCAGTCGTGCTCGAAGAGCCGTCACCGGAGGGCTCGGGCCCCGCGTCGGGCCGGCGCATGGTTTACACGGCCAGCGCGGTGATCGACGAGAAATATCAGCTACTTCGCCCGCTCGGTGCAGGCGGCATGGGCGAAGTCTGGGTCGCGCATCACCTCGGTCTGGACATCGACGTGGCCGTGAAGTTCATCGGTGACATCGGCGCGCCAGAAGAAGGCTTGGCCGAGCGCTTGCTCGAAGAAGCGCGCAACACGGCGCGCCTCGGCCATCCGGCGATCGTGCGCGCGCTCGATTTCGGACACACCGAGCGCGGCGATCCGTTCATCGTGCTCGAGTTGCTCGCGGGCGAAGATCTCGCGACGCGCATCGACCGCGATTGGCCGCTCACGCCGGAGCACGCGGTCGCCGTGCTCTTGCCGATCGTGAACGCGCTGCAAGCCGTGCACGAGAGCGGCATCGTGCATCGCGACATCAAACCGGAGAACGTGTTTCTGACCGAGGCCGAGCTCGGTCTGCAGGCGAAATTGCTCGACTTCGGCATTTCGCGCAAAACCGATCGCGTGCGCCGGCTCACGACGCGCGACACGGCGCTCGGCACGCCGGACTACATGTCGCCCGAGCAAGCGCGCGGCGAAAGCAGCGACGCGCGCACGGATCAATGGAGTTTCTGCGTCGTTTTGTACGAAGCGATCACGCGCCAGCGCCCATTCGAGGCCGACAACTACAACGCACTCTTGCGCGCCATCATCGAAGATGCGCCGGCGCCGCTGATGCAGCGCGGACTCGAGCAGCCGGAGCTGTGGCAAATCATCGCGCGCGGCTTGGCCAAATCGCGCGAAGATCGCTATCCGACCATCCGCGAGCTCGGCGAAGCGCTCGCTGGCTGGCTCGTCTCGCGCGGCATCAACGAAGACGCGGTCGGCACTTCGCTCAGACGCGCGTGGCTCAAGGAAACGAGCGCGGTGTTCGCGCCGCCACCCGGCTTGTTCTCGGAGATCGAAGCGATCTCGGCTGTGAATGTGCTCGAGCGCGCTTCCACGCAAGTGCAATTGCAGAAGCCGGCGTCGTCGCCGGAAGCGGCGCCGGTCTCGGTGCGCATCCGCGCGGCCGCGCCGGACGTGCACGCGCCGGTCGCCGAAGCGCTCGAAGATGCGCTCAAACCGCTGCCAAACGCGAGCTCCGAAAATACGTCGCACCCCGATCTCGAAGCCCTCGCCGAGTTACACCGCGGCGGCGATCCCGAAGAGCGGCTGAAGCGCGACGCGCAACGCCGCGTCGTGCTCACGCTCGCCGCGATCACGTTCGCCGTATTCGCGACGACGATGGCGATCTTGATCGGCACCGGCGTGATCGTGATCTAAGACTCGAGCTCGTTGTGACGACCATCATTCGCGCTGCCAAATCCGAAGATCTTCCTGCAATCGGCAAGCTCGCCGGCGAGCTCGTGCGCCAGCATTACGAATTCGACCGAGAGCGGTTCATGCTCATCCCCAACGTCGAGGCGGGCTATGCTCGATTTTTTGGGGGGGAGCTCTCGAACCCGGAAACCATCATTTTGGCCGCCGAGCACGACGGCGCGATCGTCGGCTACGCCTACGCGCGGCTCGAAGCTCGCGATTGGAACAATTTGCTCGACGCCCACGGCGCCTTGCACGACATTTTCGTGATCGAGAGCATGCGCCGCCAAGGGCTCGCGCGGCGCTTGGTCGAGGCCGTGCGCGAGCGCCTACAAGGCAAAGGCGCGCCGCGGCTCGTGCTGCACACCGCGAGCAAGAATCAGTCCGCGCGTCAGTTTTTCGCGCGGCTCGGGTTCCGTGAAACGATGATCGAGTTCACGCTCGAGCTCTGACTCGCAGTTCGAGCCGGCCCCATTTCCCGGCTCGATATTCAGTTGCATTTGCAACTGAGAACGCGCCGTCCGAAAGCGATTCGACGCGAGCGAGCCCGCGAGACGGAGCGAAACACGGCGCGTCTCAATCGCCGCGCGCTCCGCCAAACCCGCCGCAGGCTCTAGCTGACGCGACGCGTAGCAAATCCGCATTGAGTGCGGAAAAGCCCGCTAAGATCTGGTTTCCCAAGTCGAAATACGGCTGGAAATCGCGAAACACGCGAGAAACATTGTCGTAGTTGTGCCGAAAGACGGGGAGCTGTAGATGGAACGCCCTTCGGTCCTCCCAGCCGAGGCGTCAGCATCAAGAGGAAAAAAATGAGCGGTCAAACGATTCGTCAAAAGGCGATTTCCGCGATCTCGGCGTTCAAGTCGAGTTCGCCCAGCTTGAATTACAAGGAGACTTCGTCGGGCAGTCTGTTCGGCAGCAACGTCTTCGGCTTGGCCGCGATGAAGACGCACCTGCCGAAGGACGTCTACAAGTCGCTCAAGAAGACGATTGAGGCGGGCCAGCCGCTCGATCCCGCGACGGCCGATGTGGTCGCCTCCGCGCTCAAAGACTGGGCGCTCGCCAAAGGCGCGACGCACTACGCGCACGTGTTCTACCCGCTCACCGGCGCCACCGCCGAAAAGCACGACAGCTTCTTCAACCCGGACGGCGAAGGCGGCGCGATCGCCGAGTTCAGCGGCAAGAAGCTGATCCAAGGCGAGCCGGACGCATCGAGCTTCCCGAGCGGCGGCATCCGCGCCACGGCCGAAGCGCGCGGTTACACCGCCTGGGACGTGACCAGCCCCGCGTACATCAGCGAGACGCAGAACGGCGTCACGCTCTGCATCCCGACCGCGTTCGTGTCCTGGACGGGTGAAGCGCTCGACACCAAGACCCCGCTGCTCCGCGCGACCGCGGCCTTGAATATACAGGCCACCCGCGTGCTCAAGATGTTCGGCCACGAAAGCGTCGCGCCGGTCACTTCGTTCGCCGGCTGCGAACAAGAATACTTCCTGATCGACAAGAACTTCTACTTCGCGCGCCCGGACCTCTTGAACGCGGGCCGCACGCTGTTCGGCGCGAAACCGCCCAAGGGCCAGGAGTTCGAAGATCACTACTTCGGCGTGATTCCCGAGCGAGTGATCGCGTTCATGCTCGAGGTCGAGCGCGATTTGCTCAAGCTCGGCATCCCGGTGCAGACGCGCCACAACGAAGTGGCTCCCGGCCAATTCGAAATCGCGCCGGTGTTCGAAGGCGCGAACATCGCCGCCGATCACCAGCAGCTCGTGATGGTGACGTTGCGTAATGTCGCCGAAAAGCACGGCCTCGTGTGCCTGTTGCACGAGAAGCCGTTCGCGGGCGTGAACGGCTCGGGCAAGCACTTGAACTACTCGTTCGGCAACGCGACGCAGGGCAACCTGCTCGACCCGGGCGCGACCCCGCACGACAACGCGCAGTTCCTCGTGTTCTGCGGCGCGGTCATCCGCGCGGTGTCGAAGCACGGCGGGCTGCTCCGCGCGGCGATCGCTTCGGCCTCGAACGATCACCGCCTCGGCGCGAACGAAGCTCCGCCCGCGATCATCTCGATCTTCCTCGGCGAGCAGCTCTCGGACGTGTGGGATCAAATCAAGGCCGGCGGCGCCAAGTCGTCGAAGCTTGGCGGCAAGCTCACCATCGGCGTCGACTCGCTGCCGCACCTGCCGAAAGACGCGGGCGACCGCAACCGCACGAGCCCGTTCGCCTTCACCGGCAACCGCTTCGAGTTCCGCGCGGTCGGTTCGAGCCAAGCCCCGGGCATCGCGCTCTCGGTCTTGAACACGATCATGGCCGAGTCGATCGACTACATCGCGACCAAGCTCGAATCCGCCGTCGGCTCGGGCAAGACGCTCAACGCCGCGATCCAAACCGTGCTGCAAGAGATCTACACCGAGCACGGCCGCGTCGTGTTCAACGGCAACGGCTACTCGGAAGAGTGGCACCAAGAAGCCGAAAAGCGCGGCCTGTTGAACCTCAAGACCACGATCGAAGCGCTGCCGCAGTACGAAACCAAGGAAGCGATCGCGGTGTTCGAGAAGTACAAGGTGCTCTCGCCGCGCGAGCTTCACGCCCGCTACGAGATCTTCCTCGAGCAGTACGTGAAGACGGTCAACGTCGAGAAAAATCTGGTCCTCCAAATCGCCAAGAAGCAAATCCTGCCCGCGGCGATTCGCTACCAGACCGAGCTCGCGGCCAACGTCGCGGCGACCAAGGCCGCCGGCGTGACGGGCGACACCACGACGCTGAGCAAGCTCTCGGGCTTGATCGGCGATCTCAGCGGCGCAATCGCCGGCCTCGAGAAAGCGGCGGCGCATCACGGCGCGTCGAGCTTGCTCGACGAAGCGAAATACTTCCGCGATTCGATCCTGTCCGCACAGCTCAAAGTGCGCGACGTGGTCGACACGCTCGAAGGCATCATCGCCGACGATATCTGGCCGCTGCCCACGTACCAAGAAATGCTCTTCATCAAGTGAAGAGCTGAGCGCCGCGTCTGCGCGCGGCGCCACGCCTTAACACCCCGTCGAGGAAACTCGGCGGGGTGTCTTTTTTTTGTTTTTTGGTTGGCGTCGCCCAGCTCGTCGCGCCATGTCCACCGCGTAAACACTTTTCGCCGAGCGCGTGAAATCGCGCAGCGCCGCTGTGTCGCAGTGTGTCCCGTGCGCCGCGAGCACGCGTGTTCGCGCGCAAAACTCGCAGCACTGGCGAAACTCCGCGCGGCTGCTACCAATCAGCGAGGGGTTCGAAACCGTTGCTGCTTTGGTGGATGGAGTCGGGGAAATGACGAAGGTTTTGATTCGCAATGTGTTGATCGGATTCGGCGTCGGATTGGTGCTGTTTGCCGGCCTGTCGTTCGTAGTGCACTGAGCCGGCGCACAATCCGGCGCGCCCCTCTCGACAGTCAGCAGCGAGCGCCCAATAGTCCGGGCCATGTCGCTCCGGACCCCGCTTGCCGTCGCTCCCCTTGCCCTACTGCTCGCGTGTAGCCACGCAGCGCCGCCCGCCGGGAGCGCCAATGCCGCGCCCGCGAGCTCCGCCGCGGCGTCCGCGCCGGCGATCGAAGTACCCGCCTACATTTCTGCCGCGCTGAACGCTCCGGATCGCAGCGCCGACGATCGCGCGCTCGACGCCGGGCGAAAACCCGATCAGATGTTGGCCTTCTTCGGCATCGCGCCGGGCATGCGGGTCGCGGAAATCGGCGCGGGCGGCGGCTACACGACTGAGTTGCTCGCGCGCGTGGTGGGGCCGAACGGCAAAGTCTACGCGGAGAACTCGCCGTTCATCTTGCAGAAGTTCGCGAACGTGCCGTGGACCGCGCGCTTGTCGAAGCCGGTGATGGCAAACGTCGTGCGCGAAGATCGCGAGCTCGATGATCCGCTGCCTGCCGACGTGACCAACCTCGACGCGGTCTTGATCGTACTTTTCTATCACGACACGGTGCATCTCGGCGCCGACCGCAACAAGATGAATCAGGCTGTCTTCAAAGCGTTGAAACACGGCGGCGTGTACGGCATCGTCGATCACAGCGCGAAGCCGGGCGACGGACTTCAAGATGTAAAAACATTTCATCGCATCGACGAGAAAACGGTGATCGCGGAGGTGGAACAAAATGGCTTCAAGCTCGACGCCGAAGCTTCGTTCCTGAAGAATCCGAGCGACACGCGCGATTGGAACGACTCGCCACGCGAAGCCGGCGCTCGGCGCGGCACCTCGGATCGCTTCGTGCTGCGCTTCAAGAAACCGTGATCCGGGCACGCGATGCGGGGCTCGCGCGTTCGCGGCGTGTGGGTGCTTGTCTCTTTTTTAGCTAGATTTCGCCAAAAAAGGCCGGGGATCACGACGATTCGTGGAGGCGCTCCGCGCTTTGCATGGGTGGCGAATTCGATATACTCGGGCGCGATGAAGGCCCGAACCTGGTTCTATTCGTGCATTGCTGGTTCCTTGCTGCTCGCCTGCGGCGGCGCGGCGGTCCCGCAAGATTCGCTGACCGCCGCGCAAGCGGACGTAAAGGGCGCCGAAGTCGGCGGCGCAGCGGATGATCCGAAAGCCGCGCTTCACTTGAAGCTCGCGAAAGACCAGATCGACAAAGCGCAGGCCCAGATCAAGGACGGCGACAACGAAGCCGCAGCGCGCACGCTCGATCGCGCGCAGGCGGACGCCGAGCTCGCGCTAGCGCTCGCCAAAGAGGGCAAGGCCCAGGGCGACGCGAGTGAAGCATCCGAACAGGTGGGCAAGCTGCGCAAGGAGATCGCGAAGTGAGGACTCGGACGACCATGACGAAATCTTTTTCTTCGCTCGCGGCGCTATGCGCTCTCGGCGTCGGGCTCGGCGCGTGCGGCAAAGCCGCGGCTCCGCAAGAATTGATGGACGCGCGAACCGCCTACGCCGAAGCCGCCAAAGGCCCGGCCGCGGATCTCGCGCCCGCCCAGCTCGACACCGCGAAGACTTCGCTCGACGCGGCGCAGAAGAGCTTCGACGACGACGGCCCGACCCAGAAAACGAAGGATCTCGCCTATGTCGCCGAGCGGCGTTCGGAGATCGCGGCGGCGGAAGGCGGGCGCGAAAAGGCCGAGCGCAACCGCGCGGCCGCAGACAAGGACTTCAAGAACACGCAAATTGAAGGCCTCGAGAAGACCAAAGAGCAACTCGAAGCCGAAAAGCGCGCGCGCGAAGCGGCCAATCAAGACGTGAACAAGACCAAGGCCGAGCTCGCAGCCGAAAAAGCCGCGCGCGCTGAAGCCGAAAAGCGAGCCGCCGCGGCGATGGCGAGCCTGCAAGAAATCGCGAAGGTCAAAGAAGAGTCGCGCGGCGTCGTGATCACGCTTTCCGGCTCGGTGCTGTTCCCGACCGGCAAGAGCGACATTTTGCCGATCGCCAAAGAGAAGCTCGATCAGGTCGCGAAAGCGCTCAAAGATCAGGGCTTCAAAGCCATCATCGTGCAGGGTTACACGGACTCGCGCGGCAACGCGGCCGACAATGACACGCTCTCGCTCAAACGCGCCCAGTCGGTGCGCGATTACCTCGTGTCGCAGGGCATCCCGAGTGACAAGATCAGCGCGGAAGGTCTCGGTTCGAGCAAGCCGGTCGCGCCGAACGACACCGCGGACGGCCGCGCTGAAAATCGCCGCGTCGAAATCGTGGTGACGCCGGCAGACAAGTGAAGGGCGACTCGCCGTCGTAGTGCTGCGCGAGCGTGCCTCGCGCGCTCGCACACCGCGCGAGGCACGGTTCCTCCGCGCAAAACTCAGTTGCATTTGCAACTGGAACTGACTGGAAGGCGCGCCGACGGCGAACGACTCGGGTGTCAACGCCTCATCGAGCCTTGCATCTACAACTTGGACAAGAAGTCCGCCGATTGCCGGAGCACCACGCTGGCGCAACCGTCGGCTCGGAGCACCACGCTGGCGCAATCTCGGCCTGCGAGCGTGAAAAAGCGCGGTTGCATTTGCAACTGAACTCCGAATTACGAGAGGGCTTTGGGCGCGAAGCTCAGTTGCATTTGCAACTGAACTCCGACTTTGCAGAGAGGGCTCCCCGCGAACCCGAGTGAACCCGAACGATGAGCGGACAGAGTGTGGCGCGACTTTTCGGAGTCAGAGTCCGGTCGCTTCGTCCGCACCGAGCATCAAGTTGAGGCATTGCACGGCCGCGCCGGACGCGCCCTTGCCGAGGTTATCGAGCCGCGCGACGATTAAGATTTGTGCTTCGTGACCGAAGACGAAGAGCTCGAGCCGATTGGTGTCGTTGCAGCCGAGCGGGCTCAAGCAACCTTCGTCGAGCAATGAGCTCGAGTCGAGCGGCTGTACCACGACGAAGCGTTCGTCCTGGTAATGGCCGGCGAGCACTTCGTGCACGTCCCGCGGGGTGATTTTTTTGGGCAAGAGCCGCGTCAAGAGCGGCAGCGAGACGAGCATGCCTTTGTAGAAATCGCCGATCACGGGTTCGAAGAACGGCGCGGCGTCGAGGCCTGTGTACTTTTGCATTTCGGGCAAATGCTTGTGCGTGAGGCCAAGCGCGTATGGACGCGGGCCGCGCAGGCGCTCGCGCGCTTCGCCGGTCGCGGATTCGTAGACGGCGATCGTTTTTTTGCCGGCGCCGCTGTAGCCCGTGAGTGAGTGCGCGCTGACCGGATAATCCTTCGGTACGAGCCCGCGCGAAACGAGCGGCGCGAGTGCGGCGACGAAGCCGCTCGCATGGCAGCCGGGCACGGACACGCGCGACGCCTTTTGCACGCGCGCGCGCTGGCCCGGTTCGAGCTCGGGAAAGCCGTACACGAATGCCGGATCGACGCGATGCGCGCTCGACGGATCGATCAAGCGCGTGCGCGGATTTTCGAGCAGGCTCGCCGACTCGCGCGCGGCCGCGTCCGGCAAGCACGTGATCACGAAGTCGACCGAGTTGATCAGCGCTTTGCGCGCTACCGGATCTTTGCGTTTTTCCGCGTCGATCTCGCACAGCTCGAGGTCGCGACGGCCCTCGAGCCGCTCCTGAATTTGGAGGCCGGTGGTGCCTTCACGCCCGTCGATGAAAATCTTGTGCATGGCCGCGTCCCGAGGGCGAACATTTACGATAGTCCGCCCTCGCGTGCCAGCCGCTCAACGTGTGAACCCGATGTCGTCCAAGTAAACGTCGAAGTTCTTCTCGTCGCCCGACCAGCTCGAAATATTGAATTGCCAGGCGGTTTTCGGGTCGAACTCGGAGCCTTTGCCCTTCTCGATGTCGGCGAGCGGGATGACGATCTGGTGCCACGCGCCGTCGAACGCCTTCGCGTCGTACTTGCTGATTGCGACGGAGTCGGTCGACTTGCCCCCTTTGGAGCAGGTGAGCGAGACGATCAGGCTCGACGGGTCGGGAGCGTCGGCGGGCGATTTGGCTTCGAGCTTGAACCAAAAGGTCAGGCCCTTTAGCGCGGAGATGTCACTGCCGCCATTTTGCGGATACCAACCAATCCAATTCCAACCGCTGCCGAGATAGTCCGAGCCTTCTGCGTGAAAGCGCAGGCCGGTGCCGCCGCCGTGACCGACGCCGGGCGTTGAGGCGAGCGTCGTCTTGCAGGGCACGTCTTTCTTGCCGCAGCTCGCCCAGCCTTGCGCTTTCGAGCCGATGCCTTCGCCGTCCCAGATCAGCGCTTTGCCGTCAGGTCCCGGCGTGAGCGCGACGCTCGCGGATTCGCCGTTCGCGCCGTTCGCGCCGCTTGCATGATGACCGCCCGCAGGCCCGATGCACGCATTCGAGCCCGCGAGCGCCAGCAAGCACGCGAGAAATTGGGATTGCTCGCGTCCCATCGCTCAGTTCGCCGCGTGCGGGATGAGGCCGAAGTCGTCGATCGTCAGATCGAGATCGTAGGTGGCCAACAAAGCCGTGCCCACGCCGGCAGGCGTCGGGAGAATCCAGCGGATGCCGCTGATCTGCTTTGGATCGACACCGGCTTGCGGCTTGCCGCCCGTGAAGTCGCTCCACTTCACGTTCACGGTTTGCGCGGTGTCCGTGATCGTCACCTTGAAGGAAGGAGCCGCGCACGTGCCATCGTTTGCATTTGGCATGGCACTAGACGGCGTGCAGCTCGCGAACGACGGCCCTTGGTCTGCCGCCATGGGGTCGCTCTTGTGCGCATTAGCAAATGCGTCCGAGACATCGTCAGGCGCAATGTCCACGCTGAATGTGATCACGTTGGCAGCCGTCATAGCGGGCGCGCTGCCTTTGATGCTGAACGTGATGCCGTCGTAGGCCGACAAATCGACTTCGTTGCAAGCCGGGCAAGCGCCCGCGTCCGTCGCGGCCGTGGCGCACGTCATCAAGTTCGGACCCCAAAAGAGCCCAATCCCAGAGTAAGTACCAACGGTCCCGGTGACGTGGAAATTGCCCATCGAGGTGTCGGAGGTCAGCGGGTACATCTGCGTCCCGGACGGGTAGATGAACTCGCCGCCCGAGAACTGGTCCGTGAAATCGCCCCACGTGCCGGAGCTCGTGCTGCCGTCGACTGGATCGAAGTTCGAGAGCGTCGCGCTCCCAACCGGCGGACACATCACACCTGTCGGCAGCGGACCGGTGCCCGCTGTGCCGCTACCCGCACTGCCAGTCGTACCAGCCGTGCTGGTGCCACTGCCGGCGACAGAGGAGTTGCCCGCGGCCGTCGTTCCACTGCCACCGGTCGTCGTGCCGCTGCCGGCGCTAGACGTAGCGCTACCGCCAGCGCCGGCCGAACTGTCGTCACCAGCGTCGGTCGTGCTGCAAGCCGCCGCCACACAAATGCCAGCCGCGGTTAGCCCTACGAAAGAAATCTCAAACAAGCGTGATCGCAATTTCATATTTGTTCTCCGGTCATGGGCCCGCCGCAGCGGACTCGAGTTTGTAGGCGCCGATCTGATCAATCCACATCTCGAAATGCGCCTCTTTCGGGATCTGAAAGCCGATCTCTTGCAAGCTCGACGTGTCGAGCCCTTCGGGATTGCGGTTGGGTTGTTGATTTTGAAAGAACAGATTCCAGGGCAGGAGGTAGAGAGTCCAAACAGCGGTGAACTGGAAGGGATATTGAAAGAGGTTCCCGCAAGAGCCAGGCGGCGGCTGGTAGTTCGGCGTGTTGCTCGCGCTCACACCGCTCTGCGCGACCGGTGTCGACGAACTGGTGTTGGTCTGATCCGTGCCAGTCATCGTGATCAACGCGTCCGGCGGCGGAGTCGCGTCTACGCACCCACCTCCTGAATCGACATTGTTCTTGTCGCCAATCAGCAGCGTGAGCGAATTCGTGCTCGCTCGAAGCGGCGCTTTGGCCCAAAAGAAAAGGCCATCCGAACCAGAGACGTCCACACCACCGACCAACAGCAGGAAGAAGGAAGCGCCGTAATCATTCTGACCGGAGTTTTGGATGTCGAGCACTTGCGTGTCGCCGCAGGTATCCGAACCATCGACGGCCAGCGCCGGCCACATGCGGATGGCTCCGGGCGTGGTGTCACCGAAGTCGAAGCCAGTGCCTGCGGTGGACGGCGAAGTTCCCGGAGACAGCTGCGAGGCTTTCAGAATCACCTTCGACAAGTCGTAGCCGTTGCCCGCGGCGCAATCCGGCTGCACCGGCGGACCCACCGGACGATCGCCACAGCCGCTCATACAGAGCGACAGCGCGAGCCCGCAGAGCACGATTGCAAACAACTTCTTGCTCGTCATGATCACCACCAGAAAGTCCCCGAGATCGAGATCACATCTCGATCTGGGCTAGCGCTCGGGTCGGGCGTGGGCGGAAAGCCCGTGTTCACGACCACGTTCTTGCCGTAGCTGAAGCGCGAGTACTGCAACACGAACTCGTCGCGGCTGTACCAATCGGTGTGAAAGAGCAAGCGCGGTGAGATGATCGTGTAGCTCTGAGTTCCTTTTTCGGTGTTCGGCGCGACGCGATCGACTCGCGCCGAGAGACCGAACCAAGACAACATCCCGTACGTGACTTCGCCGCCGGCCTTGAGCTTGGTCACGCCGTCGTAGGCTTTGTCTTTGCTGCTCACGGCCGCGGAGACCGCGAACGCGCTCAACATCACGTCCGGGCTTCGACCCGTGAAGCGATCGCCGTAGACCGCGCGCGCCAAGCTCAAATCGTATTGGCCGCCGAGTGTCGTCAGATGGCCGTCACCGCCGCTTTGCGGGCCCAAATATTCACTGATCAACTCGGGGCCGCCGCGCGCATTCAAGACTTCGATCACGCCCGCGACGGTCGCGGAGTTGGTGGCTTGCGTGCGCGCCGCGCCGAGATAGAGGTGACCGTAGCGCCCGGTCAAACGCGCGTCCGCACCGATCACCGTGATGCGACCGTCCGGGATCAAGTCGTGTGAAGCTTGGTCGTCTTGGCTCCACGCGGTGAGGTAGTGCAAGCCGAGCGTGGCGATGCTGTCGTAGCCGAGCCCGACGTGAATGTGGTTGACGAAGCTTGCTCCGAC
>DATATR010000109.1:0-12815 GCA_036268695.1 Polyangiaceae bacterium
ACTGGCCGTGATCGCAGCCCTTCTTGCTGCCGGTGAGCCCGAGTCGTTCGCGCAGCGCATCGAGCAGCGAAACGCGCGCTTCGAGCTCGAGCTCATGAGGCTGACCGTTGACGTTGAGGCTGATTTTATAGGTTCCGGCGCTTTTCGTCGCGGCAGGCGGAGGCGGCGGCTCGCGAGAAGCAGTGCGTGGACGACAGCTCTCCGCGGCGAGCAAGGCAAACCCCCCAACCAAACTCGCCACGACGATCTCGCGCCGCGAAAGCACGACCGAGTTCCGCGCTTCGAGTGCCCTCAGGCCGGCCAGACTCAAGCCATGAGCCAGCGCTTCGAGGCGATCCTCGGCTTCGAGCACTTGGCGCGCGACGATCCGTCGGTCTCCGGCCAGCACGATCAGCGACAGTTCTCGATCGTGCTGCGCGGCCGGAAGCTCACAACTCGCGCGTAACTCCGAAAGCACGGCCGCAGGGAATTCGCGACGGCTACCGAAGATGTCGAGCTCGTCGTCGGGTCGGAACGAGAACGTGTGCGCGTCGCCAATCAGGAACAGAGCCGCACCGAGCCCGCGCAATTCGGCGCGAATGCGTTCGAGCGCGGCGGATTCGCGTAGCTCGGTCGCGCGCGCGAATGCGAGCACCACCGGTTGCCCAGCGTGCACCTCGAAGCCGAGAGCAAGCAACGAGCGCGTGAGAGGCGGAAATTCGGCGCGCATGTCGACCCAGAGCGAAGCGGTGAGCGCAAAGCAAAGCTCATACCGGTGCGACAACGCCGCTTCTATTCGTTAGCAACGTGCCTGTCGGGGCCGCTAGCGACGTGCTTGTCGGGGCGGAACTGCGTCGTCGCAAACGCCACGCGCGCGCCAACTTGCCACCGCGCGAACGTCAGCTGATGCGAGTCATGCTGCTTTTGCGCGTTGAGCGATTAGAACACTCTCTCTTGGCACGGTGACTGCAGCGTGTGCGAGTGCGATGGCCAGAGCAATTTGGACAGGAAGCGTGGGTTTCGGCTTGGTTCAGATCCCGGTTTCCTTGCACGCGGTGGAAGAAGCCGATGAGCTCTCGCTCACGCTCCTGGACAAGCGCGACTTTTCGCCGGTGGGTTATGAGCGCATCAACAAAAAATCGGGCAAAGAGGTCGACTGGGCGGACGTGGTGAAGGGCTATGAAGCCGCGCCGGGTAAATACGTGGTGCTGACCGAGCGCGACTTCGAGGCAGCGAATCCAAAATCGACGCACCAAATCGATATCACGGATTTCGTCGATTTGGCGCAGATCGATGCGCACTACATCGATAAGCCGTACGTGCTGGTGCCGGAAAAAAACGGGAAAAAGCCGTACGCGCTGCTCCGTGAGGCGTTGAAACGCGCGGGCCGCGCCGGCATCGCCAAGCTCGTGTTGCGCACGAGGCAGCACTTGTGCGCGGTGATCCCGCACGGAAAAGCACTCTCGCTCTTGATTCTGCGCTTCGCTGACGAACTCCGCGACACGACTGATTTGGATTTGCCCGAAGAGAATCTGAAAAAACTCGGCATCACCAGCAGGGAGCTGGAGATGGCCGAGAAACTGATCTCCGGCATGGTCGACGAATGGAAGCCAGAGAAGTACCGCGACGACTATCGGAAAGATCTGCTCTCGCTGATTCATGCGCGTGCCAAGGCGGGTGACGTGAACACGGTCACGAAGGAATCGAAGAAAGCCGCAAAGCCCGAGAAGTCGGCGAAGGTGGTGGATTTGGTTGCGTTGCTCGCGGAGAGCGTCGCTTCGCCGCACCCGGCGCGTGCGCGCAAGCCGGCTTCGCGCGGGCATTCGAATGGTCACGCGCAGGCTCGCGCTGAGCACAGCAGCGGATCACACAAGAAACACGCGCCACGCAAGCACCGTGAAACTCACGCGCCGCATCGCAAATCGGCCTAGTCGGAGTTCGAAATGAGCCTCGCGCGCTACCGGAAAATGCGGGATTTCGCCAAGACGCGCGAACCCGCCGGCAAAGCGCGCCAACAGCGCGGTCACAGCTACGTGATCCAAAAGCACGACGCGAGCCACCTGCACTACGACTTTCGGCTCGAGCTCAACGGCGTGCTCTTGAGTTGGGCAGTGCCGAAAGGACCGTCGCTCGATCCACGCGTGAAACGGCTCGCGATGCAAACCGAGGATCATCCGGTGGAGTACGGCGGTTTCGAAGGCACGATCCCAAAAGGTTCGTACGGCGGCGGTACGGTCATGGTTTGGGATCGCGGCACTTGGGAACCTGAGGGGGATGCCGAAGAGTCGTATCGCGCCGGGAGGCTCACGTTCACGTTACATGGCGAGAAACTCAAGGGCTCGTGGCACCTGGTGCGCACCGCGCGTGGCGGCGAAAAGAAACAATCCTGGCTCTTATTCAAAGCCACGGACGACGCCGCGCGTCCGGGCGATACCTCACTGCTCGAGAAGCACGCACGGAGCGCGCTCACTGGTCGGGATTTGAGCGAAATTGCCGCAGGAAAAGGCGGAAAACGCAGCTGGAAGAGCAATCGTCAGCCCGACGTTGAGAGCGCGCCAGCCGCGGCGCGCGTGTCGAAAAAAGCGCGCGTCGCGAGCGCCGAGAAGAGTCGTGCGCAAGTCGCTGAGAGTCGCGCTGGGCGAGCCCACCCCAAAAAAAATACGAACGCGAAAGAAATACCCGGGGCAGTGCGCGCTCCGCCGCCCCGAAAAATCGAAGCCGAGCTGGCCACGCTCGTGAGTGAACCGCCGAGCGGCCATGAGTTCGTCCATGAGGTGAAGTTCGATGGCTATCGCGTGCTCGCGCACGTCGAGAACGGTGACGTCTCGTTGATCACGCGCGGCGGCGAGGATTGGACTCGGCGCATGCCGAGTCTCGCCGCGGCGCTGCAAGCGCTCGGTCTCGAAAGTGCGATTTTGGACGGCGAGTTCGTGGCGCTGGACGAAAAAGGCGTGAGCGATTTTCAACTCTTGCAAAACTCGTTCAGCGGCAAAGCCGAGCACCCGCTCGCTTACTACGCCTTTGATTTAATCTACTTGGATGGTTTCGATTTGCGCGGCGCGCCGCTCTTGGAGCGCAAAGAGGCGCTTCGCGCGATCTGCAAAGCGGAGCCAAAAGAGCCGCAAATCGTGCGCTTTAGCGAGCACTTCGCTGGCTCCGGGGCCGAGTTTTTGGCGCGCGCCAAAGAGCTCGGGCTCGAAGGGATCGTCTCGAAGCGCAAGGATTCGAGCTATCGCTCGGGGCGCGGCAAGGACTGGCAAAAGAGCAAGTCGAGCGCACGGCAAGAGTTCGTGATCGTGGGTTACACCGATCCGGGCGGATCGCGCGCGCACCTCGGCGCGCTCCTGCTCGGCGTGCGGAAGGGCGCGCGGGTTAGCTATTGTGGGCGCGTCGGTACGGGCTTCAATGAGCGTTCGCTCGCGGAGCTCGCAGCACGGCTCGCGCCGCTCGCAATCGACAGCCCCAAGCTCGACCATGCGCCACGCGGGGCGGACGCGCGCGGCGTGCATTGGGTCGAACCCAAGCTGGTCGCGGAAGTGGCGTTCACCGCCATCACGCACGACGGTCTATTGCGCCATCCCACATTCAAAGGCTTGCGCGAGGACAAGCGAGCAAGTGAGGTTGTCTTGGAGCAAGCTCAGCGAGTGGCGTCACGAAAGCGAACCAAGAAAACGCAAACACCAGCGCCAAACACCAGCGCTACACTGACGCACCCGGACAAGGTGCTGTATCCGGAGCTCGGGCTCACCAAACGCGATCTGGCCGAATACTTCGCTCACGTCGCAGAAGTCATGTTGCCCGAGGTCAAAGATCGACCGCTGACGTTGCTGCGCTGCCCGGAAGGCCGCGGCAAACAATGCTTCTTCCAAAAACATCCGGGCGAATCGTTGGCAGAGGGGCTCCGACGCGTGACTGTGAAGAGCTCGGACGGTACTGCCGAATACGCCGCGATCGAAGACGAACGAGGTCTCCTGGCGCTGGTGCAGATGGGCGTACTCGAGGTTCATATTTGGGGCGCGCTGGCGGGCGATTCGGAGCGCCCGGATCGTTTGGTGTTCGATCTCGATCCGGCGCCCGATTTGAAATTCTCCGACGTGATCCGCGGCGCGCGCACGGTCAAAGCATTGCTCGAAGAGTTGCGGCTCGAGAGTTGGGTGAAAACTACCGGCGGCAAGGGGCTCCACGTCACGGTGCCGATTACGCCGGAGCATGGCTGGGACGAAGTGAAAGCGTTTTGCCAGCGCGTGGCGCAAGAGATCGTCGCGCGCGATCCCGAGCACTACGTCGCGACGATGTCGAAGGCCAAGCGCAGGGGGAAAATCTTCGTCGATTACCTGCGAAACAGTCGCGGTGCGACGTTCATCGCGCCGTACTCGCCCCGTGCACGCGAAGGTGCCGGTGTGGCCATGCCCGTCGAATGGGCGGATTTGAGCGCTAAATTCAAGCCCGAATCGTTCACCGTGAAAACCGTCACGAAATACTTGAATGGGCGCAAACGAGATCCGTTCGCGTCGATGTCGAAGCGGAAGCAAAAGCTGCCGGATTGGCGTTAGCGCGTCGAGCTGATCAGTCCGCGAGCAATTCGAGGATCTGCGTTGCAGCGCGTGCGCCGCTGGCGAGTGCGCCGGCAACCGTGCCCGGGTACCGGTGATCGGTTGCTTCGCCGGCAATGACGAGCGCAGCTCGAAGCGGCTTGCTCAATTCTTCGGCGGCAGAAGCTCCATTCGGACGCATGAAGCTGTACGCGCCGCGCGCTCGCGGATCATTCGAAAAATCATGAGCATGGAGCTCGAGCAGTTCATGCTGAACCTGTCCCGGATCGACCTCGAGCAAACTCGCCAGCGCGTGGATCGCAATGGCGTCGCGCTTCACGTGCGGCTCGCTGGCGAGCAGGCGGGCTTTGGGGCCGCCGGCCCAAGTCGTCCAGAGCAGCTCGCTCCGGCTCTTTCGCAACCAGAATGTTTCGAAGGCGAGCGTCGCGTCGTGCAAGAAGCTTGCGCCCTCGGGCAGCCGATTGAGCGCAAATGCCGCCGGAAAACGCAACGTGACGCGACAAGCGTGGCCCATCGCCAAGCGCGCGAGTGGGCGTTCGAGCTCTGCCAGCGGCGGGTCGAAACAGAGCCCGTGATCATTTGGGTTTGCCTGGAGCACTCCGAGCGGCACAGCCACGACGATCGAACGCGCGGACAGTGGCGCGCGTTCGGCTTCGAAGTGAACGACCACGCGCGCTCCCGCTCGATGCTCGATTCGCGCCACTGCGGCGTCGAATTCGAAGTGCGCGCCGGCCGCGCGCGCGCTTTGCTCCAGGTAGCGAGCGAGCGTGCCGTAGCCACCTTGCACGCGGAATTGACTGCCGTCGTCGGAGAGCGAGCTCGAGTCGGTACGCAAGCTTTGAATGCTCACTTCATCGAGCGGTGCGGCTTCGAAGCCTTCCACCAGCTGACGAAAGTGTTCGCGCGCGATCGGATCGATGCCCTGACGTTCGACGAATGCACGCGCCGTTTCGTCCGGATCGTTCGGTCCGAGTTTGCCGAGGATTTCGCGAAGCGGCTCGAACGCGTCGTCGTCTTCGACGAGGCGCCCGCCTGATTTGGAAAAATGGCGATCCTCGAGCGGGATCAGCCGGATATTGGCTCGCTTCGCGAGCTGCAGGGTCGGTTCGGGTTTGCCGTGCACGAACTCCGCGCCGAGCTCGATCGGCAGCGCGTCAGCGCGCGAGATCGTGAAGACTCGGCCTCCGATGCGCGTGCCGGCTTCGAGCACCGTGACGCGCTTGCCCGCGCGCGCGAGCTCTTCTGCCGCGCGCAGGCCGGCCATGCCTGCACCAACCACGATCACGTCGCAGCTCTTGGTCATGCGCCGGCTTTCGGGTGCGCGGTAATGAACGCCCACATTGCGTCGATCGCGGGCGGTTGCAGTGCGACGTAGTGACCGCCGCCGTGCACGGTCCACAGCTCGACCGCGCCGCGACAGCCTGTGTAACGCTGCCTTTCGGTTTCTTCGCCCGCGATGTATGGCTCGAGATCGAGCTTGCCCGCGTTCTCCGGCGCTGGCGAACAACCCAGGCGTTTGGCCCAAATTTGCGCCGTTTCGCGCGCTCCCGGGTGCGGCGGCAAGTCCGTGCGATCGAACACCACGCCGCCTTCGTAGTGCACGATGGGATCGGCGTCGCCGTGGATCTCGAGCACGCTCAGCGGGGTCGACGGCGTGCACGGCACGTCGGGTGCCGCGGCGGCGCCGGCAACGCTAATGATGCCCGCGATGCGATCGCTCAAGCTGCAAGCCAAGCGCTCGGCCATGAAGCCGCCGTTCGAGTAGCCGATGATGAACACACGCGCCGGATCGATGGCTGGGTTTTTCAGGGCGAAGTCGAGCAAATCGCTCAGGCGTTTGACGTCGTTTGGGGCGCGATGTTCGAGATCGCAGCAGCTCGGACCGGCATTCCAATATGGGCGCCCTGCCGAATCGCGTGTGCCCTCGGGCGCGAGGTAAGCGAATTTCTTGTCGTCCGCGACTTGATTCAGCGCCGCTTTGGCGATCAATAGCGAGCTCGAAACCCCGAACCCGTGCAACACGAGCAGGAGCGGAACGCGCTCGCCCGGCGCGCGCGTGCTCGGCAAACGCAGCTCTGCGGGTGGATCGAAGGCGTGCGCGGGATCGCTCGGCGGAGCCGGCACCGGAGCGTTGCTGGTTCGTGATGCGCTCGGCGCGATGCTCGGAGGCGGAGCCGCGACGCTCGCGGGAGCTTGTGCCGCTTCAGGCGCGCGCGAAGCCTGCTCGTGATCGACGCTGCAGCCGAGCGCGCTCGCGAAGAGGCAAAGCCCCAAGCAAAGCGTTCGTTCGACGCGATTGGCGGGGATCTCAGGATTTGACGGCATGGGTTTCAGCTTTCAAGTTTCGGGCCGCGCGCCTCGGCTGCGCGGAAATTTGCCTCGTTTGGTGCACCCAAATCAAAATATCTGGCCGGCGGAAAAATAGCCGCTGATCGGCGTCGCGTCCGGCGACCACGCGAGATCGGCGCGAATCACGAACGCGGAACCGGATTGCAAGCGTACGCCGCTGCCCACGCCGTACTTCAAGCCGACGCCGCTGCCGTCGAGCTCGGGTTCGGATTTGGTGTCCGCCCAGAGCCGGCCGCCGTCCAAGAATGGCACGAACGCGAACACGATCTGCTTGTGAAAGGCGTGAAAGGTGAAGAGCTCGGTGCGAAGTTCCAGGTTGGCGAAGGCTTTGGCTTTGCCATAGTAGCGCTGCGCCGGGACGCCGCGCACGCCGTTCGTGCCGCCGATCGCGAAGGTATCGTCGAAGCGCGCGAGCTCGAAAAATGGCGCATTGCCGAACAGAACGTCACCGACCACGCGCACGGCGAGCGTGAGCTTCGGCTTCGAGAGCGGCACGAATGCACGCAGTTCGAGCGTGGTTTGGCCGTAGCGATACGGAAACATCTCGGTCCCGCCAGGACTGAGTTTCAAATCCAAGGAGTCGTACGTGCCCGCGTGCGACGAAACTTCGTTGTCGCGCGTGTCCCACTGGATGCCGTATTTCAGCAAGAGTACCGAGCTCGCGCGAATCTGTCCGAGCAAGTGCTTTTCCTCGGCGCTGCCCGTGTTCGCGTCTTGCTCGAGCTTCGAATCGCTTGCGGTGCTGACCGCGTTGTGCGTGAAGCGAAAACCGGTGTGCACCGCCAAGTGATCGACGATCCGCCCGCGAATTTCGACGTCGAGCTGCGGGTGGGTGCGCTTGAAGTTGAAGTATCCGTGCGGCGCATTCGGGGGCGCCGCGCTCGAAGAGGCATTGCCGAGGCCGTAATAATAGGTGTCTTCGGAGGTGTATGACGGGCGAATTTCGAACCTCAACGGCGAGTCGAACAGGCGCGGAACCGTGAGCCGCAGATAGATGTCCTGGTAGGGCGACGTGAAGCCGCCCGCGCTGTTGTACTTGAACGTGATCAGGCCGGAGGAATCGATGTTCCAGAGAAAGGGGTCGCGGTGTTTTTGGTTCCGCACCAAGCCCGCGAAATAGCCGCCGCCGAAGCCGAAGTCGGTGCTCCCGCCGACGACCGGTACGATGTTGAAATCGGTGTGCGGCGCTTCGTCGTTCTTGTCGCGTGCGTCCGCTGGCGAGGTGCTCGGCTGATCTTCTTCGTTCGGGCGATTGTTGCTGTTGAGCGGATCGGCGGCGCGTGCCGTCGCAGTCACCAGCACGCTTGCGAGCAGAAAGAGCGCGACGATTCGCCCCGAAGATTCCAGCACGCGCGCCGTTCTGCACTTCGCGTGCCCGCAAAGCGCGGCGATTCTCGCTGAAATCCTCAGTCTGCTTCGCGTGGCACGCGCGTCACCGTGTGACACAATGGCGCGCGCTCGGCCCGACGCTAGGCTTTCACGCATGTCGGCGCAGCTCGAGTTGTTCGGTCGAGGCGAGCCGCGTTTCGATCCGACGTTTGCCGGCGCCAAGCGCATCTCGCTCGAGCCCGACGCATGGGTCGAATTCGTGCCCGCTTGGCTGCGCGGCCATCAAGCGCTTTTCGACGAGCTCGTGGCGACGGTGCGCTTTCGCGCCGAACAGCGCGTGATGTACGAACGCTTGGTCGACGTGCCGCGGCTCTATGCCGCGCTGGAAGAAGACGGCCCGTGTCCGCCAGTGATCGCGGCGATGCAGCGCGTGCTCTCGCTGCGCTACGGCGAGCACTTCGAGCGAGTGAACCTCGGCTATTATCGAGACGGTAACGACAGCGTGGCGTTTCACGGCGATCGCGTTGCGCGTGTCTTGCCGAACGCGCTCGTGGCGACGGTTTCGGTCGGCGCGCCCCGGAGGCTTTTGCTGCGACCCGTGGCAGGCGGCGTTTCACGCTCTTTTCTGCTGGGTCGTGGGGATCTGTTCGTGATGGGCGGCTCGTGTCAGCGCACCTGGCAACACGGAATCCCGAAGTCGCGCACGGTCGGTGCTGCGGCGCGCATCGCGATCATGTTTCGGCCGCATTGGGAGCCACCAGCGCGCGACGCGACGTCCACGCGTTGATCTCGCGTGTGGCGGCAATGTGGATCGCGTGAACGAGCGTGAAGCACCGGGCATAGCGATTGCTTTGCGTGGGGTCAGGAGAAGATCCCATGACAACTCGTGACCCAAGTCACTTTAGTAGTCAGTACCGCTCGACGATGCCGAAGCCGGTGATCCCGGTGCGCCACATGCCCATCTTCATGAAGGCGCTCTGGCTGCTCGCGTTTCTCGTCGTTGCAGGCGTCGCGTACTCGTTCTGGCGCATTTCAACCGTCGCTAGCCCGAGGCTCGACGTGCCGGCAGAAAAACCGTGGCAACCGGGCACGCCCGCGCCTGCACCGGCCAGCCCACAACCGACCTGAACGCGGACTCCAGCCAAGCCCGCTTGTTGGATGGTGAACGAGTTCGCGCATTTCGAAGCGAAGGAGTGACCGTGGCAGCAAAGAAAAAGAGCAAAAAAAAATACGGATCCAAGGCGAGTAAGAAGGTAGCGAAAGCGATGCACGAGCGGAAGCACGGCACGCTCCGCTCGGGTCGCTCCAAGAAAAAAGTGAAAAGCCGCAAACAAGCAATCGCGATCGGGCTCTCCGAGGCACGCGCGGAAGGCGCGAAGGTGCCGCCCAAGAAATCAGCCAAGAAGCGCCGCACAAAGCGCTGATAGAACGTCCGAGCTCATTCGGCTCGTGCTGGCTCAGATTCGAGGGCCAGCGCGAGCCGAAGTTGTTTTTGCTACTTGCTCGGCGGTGGCGCGTTCACCGGTTCGACCTCGGACGGCGGAGGCTTTCGCATTTCGAGTCGTCCGCTCGGCCGCTGGCTGCGCTCGAACGGACTCAGCGTCACGCGCCGCCCAATCGCGGCAGACTCGACGATCGCCTCGAGGATGCGCACGTCGGCGAGGCCTTCTTCGCCCGCCGGCTCGGGATCGAGATCGTCGAGAATGCACTGCGAGAAGTGCACGAGCTCGGGCGCGAATTGGTCGCGCATCGGCGTAGTGGCTTCTTGGGTTTTGCCGTCGATCGTGAAGTACTCGCGAATTTCGCCGTGATAGCTATAGGCAGGGTCGAGCCGAATATCGCCTTTGGTGCCCACGACGCGGAACTCGGAGACATCCGACGCGCCTTGGCTGGCTGTGAATTGTGCCAAGCGATCGCCGGGAAAACGCAGCAGCGCGGAGCTCATCTCATCCACCTCGCTGAAGCGTGGATCGGTGCCACGCACGCGGATGGCCATGACCTCGAACGGCTCGGCTTGAAATAGGTAGCGTGCCGCGTTGACGCAATAGACGCCCATGTCGAGCAGCGAGCCCCCGCCCATTTCGGCGCGCGTGCGAATGTCGCCCTCGCGCACTTGCTGACTGAATACCGAGCTGAAAATGCGCGGCTCGCCGATTTCGCCGGCGCGAATACGATCCACCGCGCGCAAATTGGTTTGCTCGAAATGAAGGCGATACGCCGTCATCAGCTTGACCTTTGCGTCAGCCGCGGCGTGGAGCATCGCGCGACAATCCGCGACCGTTGCTGCCAAAGGCTTCTCGCACAACACGTGCACACCCGCCCGCGCGGCGCGCTCGACCGTGTGGCGATGAAGCGTATTCGGTGTGGCCACGTAGATCGCGTCGATTTGCCCACTGCGCAGCAATCGATCCAAATCATCATATGATCCGGTCATGCTCACGCCGTAGCGCTCGGCCAAGACGCGCAGCTTCTCCGCATCCGAAGAGACGAGCGCAACCAACTCCGAGTTTTCTGCCGCGTGTTCGAACGCCGGCAAAATGGCCATTTGCGCGATATTGCCGAGCCCTACCACGGCATAACGAATCTTCTTCGCCGACGCTTTGTCCATCGAACCTCCACGAGTTCGAGTCTCTACTTGCGAAGCATGTGCCAATGGATTCACCCAAGCTCGCTTGGGTGAATTCGGAGCAGAAAACCAGCCCCGACAACGACGACTCGATCAACGCGAGTGGTCCATCGGTGTAGGTAGGCTTTTTGCAGCACGAAGTTCGTGCCCGCACCGTGGCCGAATTCCTCGCTCGACATCCGGCGTAGCAGGATGCCGCTAGTACTGCGAGCGCTACGAGAACGAACTCTCGACGCCCGAGCGGCCGGGCTCAAACTTTCCACGCTTGTCACTCGCTCGTGCGCGGCTTGCCATCGCCCGAGGCGATGCTCCACGCTCGTGAAAAGTAAAGCTGAAGCCGGTACGGGCGGGTCCCGTCTCGGTCGAGAGCTACGGCGTTTTGCGATCGCGTGCTCCGCCTTCGTCGTCGCGAGTTGCATCGTGGCGGCACCGAGAGAGCGCGCGGACAAAGTGTCCGCAGCCGCCCGAGCCAGCGAAGAGCCCGTCGCGATCGTGCTGATTACGCTCGACGGGGTGCGCTGGCACGAGGTCTTCGAAGGCGTCGACGCAAAGCTCGCCGCGGAGCACGATTTGCCGCAAAATGCCGTCGTTTCCAGCGCGGAGTTGCTGCCGAACCTACACGCGATCATCGCTTCGCACGGCGCGGCGCTCGGTGCTCCCGGTCACGGCGAAGCGATCAGCGCGTCGGGTCCCGAATTCCTGTCCTTACCCGGTTACGCCGAGCTCTTGAGCGGACGCAAAGTCACGGCGTGCGCCAACAATCAGTGCACGGGTTCCGGAGTGCACACGATCCTCGAACAAATGAGCGCGCTCTCGGCGAGCGGCGCGGAGGTCGCGGCTGTTACTTCGTGGTCGGAGATCGCGAAAGTGACGAGCCTCGGTGAGTGCCGCGCGGCGGTTTCGAGCGGGCGGCGCGCTGGATCGCATCGCG
Organism: Polyangiaceae bacterium; assembly: GCA_036268695.1. GTDB lineage: Bacteria > Myxococcota_A > Polyangia > Polyangiales > Polyangiaceae > PMG-095. The sequence continues at coordinate 11,768 of DATATR010000109.1, forward strand.
AGCTCTTCGCGCGCGACGCGGAAGGCGCTCGGCTCTTGGCGCTCGGAGAAAACGCGCCGCGCGGCGTCGGTGACGCGGAATTCCGGCCAGATGAGCTGACCGCGGAGATCGCGATTCATCATCTCAAGACCAACGCGCCGCGGTTCTTATTTTTGGGGTTGGGGGAGCCCGACGAATTCGCGCACATGAACGACTACGCCGGCTATCTCGACTCGTTGCGGCGCGCCGACGCAAAAATCGCTGAAGTCGACGCAGAGCTTTCGCGGCTCGCCGCGCACGGCACGCGCACGGCGCTGTTCGTTACCGCCGACCATGGTCGCGCCGACAGCTTCGTCAATCACGGCGCGCCGTACCCTGAATCGTCGCGAGTTTGGCTGGTGGCAGCGGGCAGCGCGCTGGCTGCGCGCGGCTTCGTCTCGGCGCCGAGCGCGCGGCGACTCGCGGACATCGCGCCCACACTTCGCGAGATTGCGCACCTGCCCCAAGATACCGACGACAACGCCGGTTCGCCACTGGACGAGTTGCTCGTCGCGACGCGTACGGACTGAGTTGCGTGTCAGTCTGCCTCTGCGTGGCGCGCGACGGCGTCACAGCGAAGCTTCACGCGAGACGACGTTGATCCTGCTCGTGACCGCTTGTTTCGGCGTACTTTGCGAGAAACTCAGCGGCCTGCTCGTTCGTCAAAGCTGATCGGCCCCGCGCCGAAGTACATGAACACGCAGGTCGCGCCGAGCAAGGCGAGGTTCTTCATGAAATTGACCTGCTGCATCTGCGCGTGCATCGGATCGGCGACGCCCCAGAATCTATGCATGATCAGCGTCACCGGCACGAGGAATAGCGCGAGCAAGAGCGCGCCGATGCGCGCGCGATAACCGAACAGCAAGCTCAACCCGCCGAGCAGCGCCAAGACGCCGGCCAAAGGCACGAGCACGTTCGCCATCGGCAACCCTGCCGAGGCAGCATGCGTGATCCCCGCTTGAGAGAAATGGCACGGGGTCGAGATCAGGAAGATCGCGGTGAAGAGCAAGCGGCCGAGCTGAACCAAATA
>DATATR010000110.1:0-2792 GCA_036268695.1 Polyangiaceae bacterium
TAGCTAATCGTGGCCGAAACCGTGCCGTCCGCGGAGACGAGCGCCGCATCGACGGAGCTTACGCCACCTTCCGGCGAGCTCGAGCACGCACCCGCGAACAAACCGACCAATACGACCGCGACCAGGGAATGCCGAACTCGAAGCTTCATTCGCGTGTTCTCCTTGTAGATGCGCGCCAAACGACGCTGAACGACGACGCGCCGCAGCGGTGTCGACTACTCGTTGATGCAAACTAAATTGATTTCATTCGTCATGACTAGTGTGCGAAACGCTCACGTCGTCGTTTGCGAATAGGCGCAAGAATTCTGCGCAAAAATGCGCACCGATGCGCGATGCGGCGAGAAGTTTCCGTGCACGACGAAGCGCGATCGGGTTGAGCAGGCCATCTTACGAACCGTCGCACCGCGCACGTGGCTCACTCCCGCGGGTGAGCAGTCTGCTGCGCGCATTCTCGCCACGGCTCGACAGAACGCGAGCACATAGTAACCCTTCAGGTTTATCATTTTGAATCTCGTTCGGATGGGCAACGCGGAACGCGTTCGCCGTTCCGTGCCGCGCGCGATCGCGCAGGCTTTGCGCTCGCAAGCCGTCGAGCTGAACTCGGAGTGCACCGGCACAACGCCGCCGGAAGCTCGCGCTCGTGTCACGAATCTGCGGCAAATGCGCGACGCGCGTGACACGAACACAAAGTCACACAATGGAGCAACAACGAGCTCAAACTGTCGCGCTACGCTTTTGCGAATGATTCACTCGAAGCTGTGTCTCGCGTCCGCCCTGTTGTTTTCACTATTCGCGCTCTCCGTCGGCGCGTGCAAATCGGACAAGACCGACGACGCGGCCACGGCGAGCTCGGCCGAGCCGCTCGGCTCGGGTGAACATCACCACCGCGAGCTGCCGCCGGCCGCGTTCGACGCTTGCCAAGGCAAAGGCGTCGGGGACGCTTGCACCGTGAAGTTCGGTGATAAGCAAATCGACGCGAAGTGCGCGGCCGCCCCGGACGGGCGACTCGCTTGCCGGCCCGAGCACGGCGAACACAAGAAACCCGAGTGAGCTGCGGACCAGCTCGGTTGATTTTCGCGCTCAGGACCGCGCGAACAGCGTTCACTTCGTTAAGCGAGCGAGCTCGGCGGGGGCGGCCGATTGCCAGCGTTCGGAGCTCGGGTTACTAAATCCGTGCTCTTGGCCCGTTCGAAATTCACTCGCGAATTGCCTCGCTGCGCGACAAGCGTTTTCGCGGCGAGCGCGCTCTTTTTCCACGCGCTCCGCGCATTCGTGGGATTTTCGCTGGTTTTTTTGCAGCTCGCGAGCGCGCTGCACTTCACGCTCGTCGAGCACTCGTTTTCCGCCGCGCTCGGCGGCGTCGTGCATGTGCACGGCGGAGTGCGCCACGCGCCCGCTTCGCGTGTTTCGACGCAGCACGCGCGCGCACCCGAGCTGACTAGTGCCTCGCCATCGTGCCTGGTCGACATTTGTCCGTACGCGGACGCGTCGCACGGCTCGGTGCCCGAAACCGCGACTCGAGTTTCCGGCGTCGCGACCTTCGGCGAACCGCGTTCGCCGGGCGCGGCCGAGGCGGAATCACCTCGCGTACGGCGCGTGCTGCAGAGCGCCCCGAAGACGTCGCCGCCGGTCTGAGCAATTCGAGAGCTCCACCGGCCGATCAGCGCTCGTACGCTGCGACACCCGTGCGCCGTCTTCGCGGCGCCGCCTCGCGAGCCGAGCCTGAGTCCGCTTCGCCTGCCGCGAAAGCGGCGTTTTCAACCAATTTTCGGGTTTTATGGGTCATTGCCAATTACTCGTCCAGCGCGCGAGAGTGCGCATGCTGGGCGCGATCCTGAGTTTCTCGTGCTGCCTCGTCGCGGTTCATGCGCGCGCGGCGGACAGCGTGGTGCCGCCGCACGTGCGTACGCAGGTCGCGCCCGCGTGGCCCGCTGGTGCGCCGAATGATCATGATCTCGACGTGATCGTGATCGTCACCGTCGCAGCCGACGGCACTGTGCTCGACGCGCACGTCGACGACAGCATGGGCGCGGACTACGACAATGCCGCGATCGAAGCCGTGAAGCACTGGCGGTTCGAACCCGCGACGCGCAACGGCGTGCCAATCCCGGCGCGCGTGCGCGCGCTCGTGCACTTCGAAACTCCGAAACACGGACCGACGCCCACCGAGCCGACGCCCGCGCCGCCGGAGGCGCCGGAAATCGCGACGCCCGCGACCGCGCCGACGAACGCCCCGAGCGCGACGCCAAGCGCCAAACCAGGCACCCCAACCCCCAGCCAAGAAGAGCAAGAACCAGCCGAAATCACGGTCGCAGGCCGCGCTCGGCCGCCCACGCGCGGCGCCTCGGATTTTTCCGTAACCGTCGGCGAGTTGTCGCACGTGCCGCGCAAAAACGCGTCCGAGTTGCTCAAGCTCGCGCCGGGAATTTTGCTGACCAACGAGAGCGGCGAAGGCCACGCCGAGAAAGTGTTCTTGCGCGGCTTCGACGCAGGCGAAGGTCAAGACATCGAATTCACCGTTGGCGGCGTGCCGATCAACGAGAGCGGCAACTTGCATGGCAATGGCTATGCCGATACGCACTTCATCATTCCCGAGCTCGTCACGTCGCTGCGCATCGTGGAAGGGCCGTTCGATCCGCGTCAAGGCAACTACGCGGTCGCGGGCAGCGCGAACTACGAGCTTGGCTTGCCCGAGCGCGGCTTCAACGCGAAGTACACCGGCGGCAGCTTCGGCACCGAGCGCGTGCTCTTGCTCTGGGGTCCGGAAGGCGAAAGCCGCGGCACGTTCGCCG
>DATATR010000111.1:0-6324 GCA_036268695.1 Polyangiaceae bacterium
AAATCGCGTCGCTTCGAAAAGGAAGCCGAAGTCAGCGTCAAGTTCGACGACGTGGCGGGGCTCAAATCAGCCAAACAAGATCTGCGCGAGATCGTCGATTTTCTGCGCGAGCCCACGCGCTACCGCAGGCTCGGCGGCAAAGTGCCGCGTGGCGTACTCTTGGTCGGGCCGCCCGGCACGGGCAAAACGCTCTTGGCGCGCGCGGTCGCGGGTGAGGCTGGGGTGCCTTTTTTCTCGATCAACGGCTCTGAGTTCATCGAGCTATTCGTGGGCGTCGGCGCGTCGCGCGTGCGCGAATTGTTCGAAGAAGCCAAACGCGTCGCGCCAGCCATCATCTTCATCGACGAGATCGACGCCGTGGGCCGTTCGCGCGGCACCGGCATGGGCGGCGGCCACGACGAACGCGAACAAACCCTGAATCAACTCCTGAGCGAGATGGACGGCTTCAGTCGCAACGATCTCACGATCGTGCTCGCGGCCACCAATCGGCCGGACGTGCTTGACGCGGCCTTGCTCCGCCCCGGTCGCTTCGATCGCCGCGTGTTGATCGATCGCCCGGAGCTCGCGGCGCGGCGCGCGATTTTGGGTGTACATACACGTGATAAGCCGCTCGCTTCGGACGTGGATTTGCAGTCGCTGGCCGGCAATACGCCGGGTTTCTCGGGCGCGGATTTGGCGAATCTGGTCAACGAGGCGGCGCTCAGCGCCACGCGCCGCGGCGCCGAAGCGATCGAAGACTCCGATTTCCGCGCGGCCTACGACAAGATCGTGCTCGGCGATCCGCGCGAGACCAAGCTCGATCCGCTCGAGAAAAAGCGGGTCGCGGTGCATGAATCCGGGCACACCGTGGTGGCCCACTTCGCGCCCAACGCGGAGCCGCCCGAGCGCGTCACGATCATCCCGCGCGGCATGGCGCTCGGCGTGACGCAATCCGCGCCCGGCGGCGAGCAGCATCTGCTCACGAAGCCTCAAGCGATCGATCGCTTGCACGTGATGCTCGGCGGTTACGCGGCGGAGAAAGTTTTACTCGGCGAAGTCTCTTCCGGAGCCGAAAACGACTTGAAGAAAGCGACCGAGCTCGCCTTCAAGATGGTCGCGCATTGGGGCATGAGCGACGCGATTGGGCCCGTGTATCACGAGCATCGCACCGAGCATCCGTTCCTCGGCCAATTGCTCGCCACCGAAGGCGGCACGAGCGACGCCACCGTGCACCAGATCGAGGAAGAGACGCGCCGCATCCTGCACAAGGCCTTCGAAGGCGCCGAAGCGCTGATCGGCCAGCGAAAGACCGAGCTCGAAGCCTTGGTCGGCTATTTGCTCGAGCACGAAAGCGTGGACAAGGTCGAGCTCTCGCGCTTACTCGGCCCTGGCGCGCCGCGCCCGAACGCCGAGGCCGCGGAGTAAGCGCGGCGCGGCGTTGCGCTAACGCTTCTTGGCGCTGTTTGCACTTACAGCGGCCTTGACCAGCGCTTTGAATGCGCGCGCGTCGAGCTGCTCGTCTTCGTGGATGTCGATCGCGCGGCGCATGTTGCCGCCCAAGCTCGAATTGAAGAGCTGCGACGGGTCCGGGAGCTTCGCGCCCTGCGCGAACGTGAGCTTCACGACCTGCTTGTACGTCTCGCCGGTGCAGACGATGCCGCCCTGCGACCAGACCGGCGTGCCCCACTTCCACTCTTCGATCATCGCGGGGTCGGCTTCCAAGATCAGCGCGCGCATGCGAGCTAGCGTCTCGCCGCGCCAGCCGCCGACTTCGCGGATGCGTTCGTCGATGAAGGCGGAAGCGGCTTCGCCGCTCGCTTGCCCCTCGCCCTTCTTCGGCCCTTTGACGCCCTTTTTGACGGCTTTCTTCGGCTGCTGCTTTTCCGCGCCGCGCTCTGCCGCGGGCGCGGCTTCACTCAGCTCGAGCACGCGCGCGAATTGTTCGGGCGTCGCGGGCACGACGGACAAGCGCGAGAGCTTGATCAGCGCGAAGCCTTGGAGCTTCTTGTCGGCTTTGATTTGCGCCAGCGTGACCGGGGCTTTGAGTGCTTTTTTCGGCGTGATTTCGACCGCAGACCAATCGCCGTCTTTGGCGCTCGGGTCGGCAAAGGCTTCCTTCGACACCGTTGCGATGCCGACGACCTCTTTGCCCTCGTTCGAATGGTAGAAGAGCACGAGATCGCCCTTCTTCATCGCGCGCAAGTTGTTCCGCGCCGTAAAATTGCGGACGCCATCCCAGACCGCTTTTTTTTCGGTCTTGAATTTATCCCACGAGTAAACGTCCGGTTCGCTTTTTACGAGCCAATGAGCCATGCGTTCACCCGCGCGCGCTCAGTCCGCTTTGGGCTCGCGCGCGTCTTTGATGTCGATCAAGGTCGAGACGGCTTCGATTTCGCGCTTGGTCTGGATCTCGCGCTGACGCAAGACCTTGAGTTGGGCTTCGAGCTTTCGAAGCTCGCCTTCAACCTCGCGCAAGGCTTCCTTGAGCTTGTCGCGCTCGGACTTGAGAATTTCGAGATCGATCGCCACGCTTTGCCTCTCCGGTAAGACGAGGCAACTCGTAGCAGACTCAGTCGTCCGCGACTACCCGGTTACGGCCCGACTGTTTGGCCCGATAGAGCCGCCGGTCCGCTACGGCGACCAAATCCTCGGGCGAGGGCTTTTCGCAGCAGCTGAGCGCGGCGCAGCCGGCGCTGAGCGTGACCGGAATTTCTCGGCCCTCGAAGCTCACTTTCTGCGAGCTGAGCGCTTCGCGCAGGCGCTCGGCGAGGCGCGCCGCGCCGCGCGTGGACGCCCCGCGCAAGATGACCGCGAACTCTTCGCCGCCGAAGCGCGCGAATACGTCTTCGGCGCGCAGCGTGCGGCCGGCAATTTGGCTCATCTGGCGTAGGACTTCGTCACCGGCCGGATGGCCATAGCTGTCGTTGATGCGCTTGAAATGATCGAGATCGAGCAAGAGCAACCCGCAGTCCGTCGCGTGACGCACGGCGAAGGCGATTTCGGCGCGCAAGCGATCTTCGAAGTGGCGGCGGTTGTAAGCGCCAGTGAGCGCGTCCCGCGTGCTCGATTCGAAGAGTTTGCGCAAGAGGCCTTCTTGGCGCGCGTCGGTCAGCGCAAAGCGAAACGAGACGCGCGCGCCGAGCTGCACCCAATCGTCGTCGTGCACGATCGAGCGCGTGACGCGTTTGCCTTGCACGAAGGTGCCGTTGCGCGAGCCCAAATCTTCGATGTAGTACTCGCCGTTTTCGAGGCTGACGCGCGCGTGGAAGCGGCTGATGCTGTCGTCGTCGACCGGGAGTTGATTGGTCGGATGACGGCCGAGCGAAAACGGCATCTGCGTCATGCTCACGACCAAGCCCGCGCTGATGCCATCCATGCGCAGGAGCACCGAGCGATCGCGGCGCGCGGGCTCTGAAATCGGGCTCTGCCCGAAATCCGTGCAGCGGATCGAAACTTCCATCGTGCGCGATTCTTCGCCGAACGCGCCCTCGTCTTCTTCGGAGATCGACGCGAGCCGCATGCGCGGCACGGTGCTCGGGCTTTCGCTGCGCCCGCTCGGGTCCGGCAATGGCTTCGGATTCCGAGGTGACGATGGAGTGCTCCCTGGGCGATCGTTCGAGGTGCCGATCTTTACCACTTGACCTCGGCGAACGGTTTGCTTGGGCGCGCGAACAGAAAGCCCTGGAGCAAATCGCAGTCGAGTTCAATCAGCGTGTCTCGCTCTTCGACGGTCTCTACGCCCTCGGCAACCACGGTCATGCCCATATCTTGCGACAAGGAGGTCATCGAGCGAATCACTTTTTGCTTCGTGGAGTTTTTGTGTACGTCGCGTACGAGCGACATATCGAGCTTCACGATCTCCGGCTCGAGCAAGGTGAAGCTGGTTAGCCCCGCGTAGCCGGCGCCCAAGTCGTCGACCGCGATGCGGAAGCCCATTTCGCGGAGCAGCGCCACGCGCGCTCGAACGTCCTTCACTTCGTCGAGCGACGAACGCTCGGTGATCTCAAGCACCACGCGATTGGCGATTTTCGACAGCGGCGCTTCCGGCTCGCTCAGCCAGGGATCGACCAGATCGGTGACGTGCAAGTTTACGAATAAAATTTCGCTCGAGTCGACCATCGGCGCGGCCGCCAGATCGCGGATCGAGCGACCGAGCGCGTCGAGGCGACCGAGCCGCGTGGCCGCGTCGAGCACCGCGCCGGGATGCGGCAGGCTCGGCTCGTTGCTGCGGAGCAGCGCTTCGTAGCCGTACACGAGCTTGCGCCGGAAATCGACGATCGGATGGTAAGCCATCCACAAGGATTGCATCGCGCGATCGAAGCTCGCTTCGAGGCCGGCACGGTCCGCGCCGAGCGCGCCCGCGTGACCGAGCAACTCCGCGGCTTGCTGCTTCACGCGCGCCATGCGGTGCATGCTCACCGCTTTGGCCACGATGCGACCGAGCGCTTCGGTGTCGACCGGTTTGGTCAAGTAGTGGAACGCGCCGTACTCGAGCGCCATCACCGCGGTGCTCACCGCGGGCTCGCCCGTCACCAGCACGACCGGCACGTGCAAGTCGCGTTCGCGCACTTCACGCAAGAGCTGAATGCCGTCCATGCCCGGCATCTTGATGTCACTGACGATCACGTCGAACGAACGGCCGTGCACGAGCCTCGCGGCTTCGGCGCCGTTGCCGGTCGACGTCACGCTGTAGCCTTGGCTGCGCAAGAGCCGGCACACGCCGCGCAGCACATCCGGATCGTCGTCGACGACGAGCACGGAAGCTTTGAAGCCGCTATCCGCGCGCTCGTCGGACTCCAGTTCTTCCGAGCTGACCGGCATGACGCCCGAGCCCGATGCCGCCACCGAATCACCGGGATCCGGCTCGGAGACCTGCATCGATCCGGATTGAGTCGGCGAGACGACCATGGTCTTTAGAACGGCCGTCCCCAATTGAGCTAAAGGGGGTGGGAGCACGCCGTTCGCATCATTGCAAAACGGCCGAATTCGCCCAGTAAATCGCGGCGTACAATTCCGTCACATTGCTTCAGGCGGCCGTTTGCGCGTCGTGTGGATCCGGATTGCAGCGAGGCTTCAGCAAGTCACGGTTCGCCGGGCGCACGCGCGAGCTCGCCTGCCCGCCCCACTCGATAATAGTCGCGCCGCGTTTTACGACTCTTGCTTGATGCGCCGCGCGTCAAATAGTCGAGCGGCTGCTCGCGTGCGTACGGATTCGGGCGCGATTCGACGCGCATGAGGTAGGTGCCGCGCGATAGCTCGAGCTCGGTGCGCGATTGCCAGACCGTGCCCGCGCCCGCGTCGAGTCGCGCGGACCGCGCGCCGGGCCATTCGGACACGTGAACCCAGCCGTCGTTCAGGCGCACGAACCAATTCACCTGCGCCGTGCCGCGCTCGACAATTCGCTCTTCGTCGATCACCTCGACGAGCTCGAGCGGCGGAGCGGCGGGCGCGGGCACGATTTTAGTGTGAGTAGGTGGAGTTGTTCGGGGGCGGCGCGACGCTGTTGTCGTCTTCGGGTGGCGGCGTGGGCGCAGCTTTGTTCGACGCGTCAGTCGCGTCGGGTTTCGAGTCGCCGCTATTGGATTTATTCGAAGGAGAAACGGACTTCGCCGCAACTTGCGGGACGAAGCGCGGCACGCTCTGCACGTTGCAGCCTGGGCCAAAGCCGGTCGCGTCGAAGTCTTGGTCGAACGCGCCGTGCTTCTCGCTCCCCTGTTTGTCCCGATAATCAATCTCAATCTTCAAACGACGCGAGCCGCTGCGCGCAGGCGAGCAATACGCAATGAGATAGTATTTGTCGTACAAATCGCGCGTCTTCATCGCGGCTTGCTCGAAGCCGACGCCGAGCGCGTCCGCATTTTGCGCGTGCACCGCGCCGCTTTTGCCGATGCGATCGAGCACCGCGCCCGCTTGTTCGGCGATGCCGAGCGCGAGCACGTTGTCTTGGGTTTCATCGATGGCTTTCTCCGCATCCACTTCCGAGACGCGCCCGGCCAGATCCGGGCCACGCGTGAACACGACCAGCGTGCCGACTTTCACGGCGCGGTGCTCGCGCGCGAGCCGCGCGTCGAGCTCCTTCAAACCGCTGGTGAGCGCGCCGTTCAAATTTCGCGAGACGTCACTCGAGCCCATTTTCGCGAGCGCGTGAACGTCTGCGCTGGCGCCGTCCGGGCTCTTCGGAAAATCAGCGACGAAGCGCAGGTTCGGGCTGCCGTCGAACGCGAACACACTGACGGACTGAGTCTTCTGCACGGTTTCGACGAACGAGCCGACCGCGCGCGCGAGCGCGTCGTCCGCGGCTTCTACGCCGCTCACATCCACGAGCAGCAGCGTGTGGTGATAGGC
>DATATR010000112.1:0-1544 GCA_036268695.1 Polyangiaceae bacterium
CCGGGCGTGTACCACAACAGCGTGGTCGTGATCGGCACGCACGGCGAGACGCTCGGGCTCTATCGCAAGATGCACATCCCGGACGATCCGCTGTTCATGGAGAAGTATTACTTCACGCCCGGCGATCTCGGATTTTTGAGCTTCGAAACCAAAGTCGCCAAAGTTGGCACCTTGATTTGTTGGGATCAATGGTACCCGGAAGCCGCGCGGCTCACGGCGATGCGCGGCTCGGACGTGCTCACCTATCCGACCGCAATCGGCTGGCATCCGAGCGAAAAAGCCGAATACGGCGCGGCCCAAGTCTCGGCTTGGCAAACCATTCAGCGCAGCCACGCGATCGCCAACGGCGTGTTCGTGGTCGCCGTGAACCGCGTGGGCCACGAAGGCCCGAAGGATGGCGGGCTTGAATTTTGGGGTCATTCCTTCGTGGCCGATCCGTTCGGCGTGGTCTTGGCCGAAGCCGGCGAGGGCGAAGAAACCTTGGTCGTCGAGTGCGATCTCGCGCGCCAAGAGTGGGTGCGCCGCAATTGGCCGTTCTTCCGCGATCGCCGGATCGACGCGTACGGCGATCTCACGCAGCGCTTCCTCGACACGGGCAACATTCGATGAAGAAACCGAAACTCGCGGCCGCGACGCTCGCGACGCCGCACACGCTCGGCTACCGCATGCCGGCCGAGTGGGAACCGCACGCCGCGACTTGGCTCGCTTGGCCCCACGAACCCACGGATTGGCCCGGCAAGTTCGCAGCGATTCCGTTCGTGTTCGCCGAAATCGCGCGCGCGCTGCAAGACGGCGAACGCATCCGCCTGATCGTGTCGAGCGCCGCCGAAGAGAAAACGGCGAAGAGCGTGCTGTCGAAATCCGGTGTATCGCTGAAGCAAGTCGATTTCGTGCACTTGGCGACGGATCGCTCGTGGACGCGCGATTTTCTGCCGCTCGGGCTAGTGCGCGGCAAAGGCAAACAGCGCGAGACCGCGCTCGCCAAATGGAAATTCAACGGCTGGGCGCGCTACAAAAATCATCAGCGCGACGAGCAGGCGGGGCTCGCTGTGGCACTTTCCCTCGGCGCGCCGCTCGCGCTCCCCGAGGCTCAATTTGGCCGGCGCCGCGCGCGCGTCGTGCTCGAAGGCGGCGCGATCGACGTCGACGGCGAAGGTTCGCTGCTTTGCACCGAAGAGTGTTTGCTCAATGGTCGCCAAGCGCGCAATGCTGCGCTCGGAAAAGCCGGCATGGAAGCCGTGCTGCGCGATCACTTGGGGGCCGAGCGCGTGCTCTGGCTCGAAGCCGGCATCGCCGGCGACGACACCGCTGGGCACATCGACGACTTTGCGCGCTTCGTCGCGCCGGGCAAAGTCGTGCTGGCGGAAGAGACGAACCGCAAAGATCCGAATTTCTCCGTGCTGGAAAGCGCGGCCAAGCGTCTGCGCGCGGCACGCGACGCGAAGGGCCGCAGGCTCGACGTGATTCGCTTGCCGATGCCGACGCCCGTCGTGTTCGACGGCCAGCGCTTGCCGGCGAGCTACGCCAATTTCTACGTCGGCAAT
>DATATR010000113.1:0-14916 GCA_036268695.1 Polyangiaceae bacterium
CGCGCTACAAGCCGCGCTGTTGATCTGGGCCGAGCGCAGTCCCGACTTCGTGTTCGGTTTTCAGATGTTCAACGCATCTTCGGATTTGAAGATCGCGCTCTTTCGTCGTGTGCAAAGGCGCGGCCGCGTCCGGCTCGTGCCGGTGCGAGACGGCGCCTGGCAAGCCAAAGATGCAGCCGGAGTCGCGCACGAATTCCACTGGCAAGCTCGCGTGCGCGACGGCGTGCTCAGCACGCTCGATCGCTACGTTCACGCCTCGTACGGCCTCGAGGCTCAGCTCTATCGCTTGCAGTTCGCGCTGCGTGACGTCGCCGCGCACATCCCCGAAGATCACGAAACGCTAGCGCTCGTCGCCGTGGTCGACACGATCAAAAACGGCCGCGACCCCAGGCAGGTTCGCTTCGAGGCCGAGCGACCATGAGCGCCGAACACGAACGCGCTTCGAGTCGCATCGACGCTTTTTTCGCCGAAGAACGCGACGCCTATCTGCTCGGGCTTTTACGCGCGGCGCTCGGGTTGCTTTTGTTTTTGAACACGGGCCGCGCGATCTTGGAGCTGACGAACGGCGGCTACTTCGGGGATTTTTTTCACTTGCCGCTCTGGCCCGAGTCGCTCGTGCCGACGCGCGCGCTCTACACGGCGCTCTTGGGCTTGGAAGCAGGCGCGGCGGTGCTTGGATTTTTGGGGGTTTGGTCACGCGGCGCGCTCTTGACCTCGGCGAGCATCGGCTTATTTTTGCTGGGCTGCGATCGGCTGCAATATCACAACAACCGCTACGCGCTGCTCTTGCTCGGCTTCTTACTCGCGTTCACGCCTTGCGATCGTTCGTTTCTGATCGCCAAGCGGACGCTTGCGCTTCCGCCCGCCGAGCGCGTCGCGCCAACCTTCGCGCGACGGTTATTTCAAATTCAGGTCTCGCTCGTCTACCTGAGCTCGGCCTGCGGCAAGCTGATCGACGCGGATTGGCGCGGCGGCCAAGTGCTGCGCTTGCGCTTCATGAGCGTCGCGCCGTTCTGGGCAGCGAAGGGGCTCCATTTGCCGGCCTTCGTCGAAAATTGCTTGGCCTCGCCCTGGCTCGGCAGCGCCGCGGCGAAAGTCGCGATTTGCACCGAATTGTGGATCGCGCTCGGGCTTTGGTTTCCGCGCACTCGGCGCGCCGCGCTCTGGGTCGGCGTGATGTTCCATTTCTGGATCGAAGTGAGCGCGCGCGTGGAACTCTTCAGCTACGTGATGTGCGCCTCGTATTTGGCGTTCGTGCGGCCCGAGCTGCGCGAGCGGCGCGTCGAATACGATCCGCACGATGCACGCGCGGCGCGCAACGCGAAGACACTGGCCAAGCTCGATTGGTGCGCGCGTTTCGAATTTCGCGCCGTCACGTCGAATGCGGAAGACGGCGCGTTTCGCGTCGTGACGCGCGCGGGCGAAACACGGCGCGGCCTCGCCGCTTTTGCCGCGCTGTGCGAGGCAATTCCATTGTTGTTTCCGCTCTGGTTGCCGTGCGCGCTCGTGGCCAAACGCGAGCGCGACAGAGCGCGGCTCAGCTCCGCTTGAGCCCCGCGTCCCGCACTTGCTTTTCGAGCGTGCGGAAGCGCTGCGCCAGCGCGCGCACCAATGCGCCGGTCCAGCCGTCGTAGCCGAGGCCCGCGGTCATGGTCTGCTGATCGAGCACGAGCACCGTCACTTGGTCGATCGCCTGCACGCTGGCCGCGCGCGGTTCGGCCAGGAGCAACGCCATTTCGCCAAAGACGTCCCCCGCGTTCATCGTGACGAGCGTCTCTTCGCCGCCGGCGACAGCGCGAAATGCGCGACAATTGCCGCTCACGATCATGTACGCCGCGTCACCGACTTCACCCTCGCGGATGATGACCTCGTTCGGCGCGAAGACCTTGCGCGGCAAATGCAAACCACCACGCAAAAAACCGCGCACCGCTTCCTGTAGCTCGACGACCGATTGGTAACGTTCGCTCGGCTCCGGCGCCACGGCTTTCTCCACGATGCTGCGAATTCGCTTCGACACGCCGATGCCCATCGCTGCGTCGTCGATTGGCACGACTTTGCCGGCGGCGGCGCGCGCTAGCACGTAGTCCACGTTCATCGACGGGCCGTACACCATCTTACCACTGACGATTTCGTACAAGATCGCGCCGAGACCGAAGACGTCGCTGCGTTCGTCCATTTCGTCCGGATTGCCGCGCGCTTGCTCGGGCGCCATGAACGTCGGTGTGCCGACCGGGCCTTTCGCCTCCATTTGCGCGCGCGCACCGGACGCGGGCCGCGTTTTGGTCAGCCGCGCGAGCCCCCAATCCATCAAATACACCTGACCGAAGCCGGCGACCATGATGTTTTCCGGCTTCAAATCGCGATGAATCACGCCGCGATGATGCGCGTAAGCGACTGCATCGCAAACCTTCAGAAAAATCTCCAGCCCTTCTTGCAAGCGCTCGGTCGAGCCGAGTTTGTGCTCCGGATCGCGCAGCCAAGCGTCGAAGTTGATGCCCTGCACGAGCTTCATCGTGAAGTAGGGCACGCCGTCGGCTGAGACCGCGAGCTCGTGCACGGGCACGATGTTCGGATGCTCGAGTTGCCCGGTCATCTGCGCTTCGGCGATGAAGCCGTCTTTGTACATCGGAACGCGCGACAGCTCTTTGTCGAGTCGCTTCAGCGCCACGTGCCGCAGCAGATTGCGATCGGTCGCCGGGTGAATCCGGCCCATGCCGCCGCGGCCGAGCTCGGGAAAAATGCGCAAGTGCGCCGGCGTCGGGATGCCCTCGGTCGCGATCTCGGCGGCCGTGACTTTGTTGTCCCCGCGTACCGGAATGCTCTCGATCACGTGCACGGGCTGTGCGGGAGCCTCGTCGATGTCCTGGCTGCTCTTCACGCTTCGCTCCTCAAAGCTAGAACTTTCCCAACGTGAACGACCGTAACACCCCGCGAGCAGGGTGGCGAGAGCACGCCATTCGCCAGAAAATCCCCGATAATTCGCGGCAATCGAGCGAAGCTCGCCGGCTCGCCTCGAAGCGTCAACGCGCACTCTGATACACGCTCGAAACACGGCCAAAGGGATGCTCCGCCCATGCCCCCGAGCGAGCGCGATTCGAGCCTCGATTTTTCTTCCCTGCGCGCGCGTTTCGACTCGGGGGCCCTGACTCCGAGCGCGCTCGTAGAAGAGCTCGCAGAGGCGTGGCGTGCGAGCACGAAGAAGCACGTCTGGATTCACCTGTGTTCGACCGAAGAGCTGCTCGCAGCGGCAAAGGAGCTCGAGTATCGCAAACGAAACGGCGAAGCGTTGCCACTCTACGGCTTGCCCTTCGCCGTCAAAGACAACATCGACGTCGCGGGCTTGCCGACGACCGCCGCATGCCCAGGGTATTTGCGCGTTGCGACCGAGAGCGCGTTCGTCGTCGCGCGCCTACTCGCGGCCGGCGCGCTGTGCGTGGGCAAGACCAACCTCGACCAATTCGCGACCGGGCTCGTCGGCGTGCGTTCACCTTACGGCGTGCCGGAGAATCCATTCGACGCGACGCGCATTCCGGGCGGCTCGAGCTCGGGCTCCGCGGTCGCGGTCGCCGCTGGGCTCGTCAGCTTCGCGCTCGGCACCGACACCGCAGGATCTGGCCGAATTCCGGCCGCGTTCAACAACATCGTCGGACTCAAGCCGACGCGCGGTTTGCTCAGCACGAGCGGCGTCGTGCCCGCGTGTCGCAGCCTCGATTGTGTCTCGGTCTTCGCGCTGACTGTGCGCGACGCAGCCGAGGTCGCGGAAATTGCCGCCGGTTACGACGAACGCGACGCCTACTCGCGTCGCGACGCGCGCAAGGTTCGCTTCGCGCCGAGTGAGCGTCCGCGTGCGTTTCGTTTCGGCCTGCCGAATAACCAATACTTGAACGAGCTCGACTTCGGCGGCACGCGCCGAGACTTCGAACGCGCGGTCACGCGCTTGAAACGGCTCGGCGGCGAAGCAATCGAAATCGATTTCGAACCGTTCGCGAACGCAGGCCAGCTTTTGTACGGCGGCGCTTGGGTCGCGGAACGCGGCGCCTCGGTTCGCGACATCTTGAGCCAAAACCCGAGCGGAGTGCTGCCGGTGATTTCTGAGATTTTGGGGGGTGCCGAGCGCTTCACTGCCGTCGATGCGTTCGCCTCGCTGCACACGCTCGCCGAATACGCGCGGCGCGCGCGGCGCGCGTTCGAAGACATGGACGTACTGGTCGTGCCGACCGCGCCATTTTTCCCGACCATCGGCGAAGTCGAGGCCGATCCGATTGGGCTCAACTCGCGGCTCGGCGCGCTGATGAATTTCGCGAACCTGCTCGATTTGTCGGCGCTCGCGTTGCCCTCGGATTTGCGCGCGGACGGGCTCCCGTTCGGCGTCACGCTGTTCGGCCCGCGCGATGCCGACTCGCGACTCGCCGCGCTCGGCGCCGCGTTTCACGCCGACGTCGCGCGTACCCTCGGCGCCACCCTGGCGACGCTGCCCGCCGAACCGGCCCCGCCCATAACCCCCAAGAGTGAAATGCGTTTGGCCGTGGTCGGCGCGCACTTGACGGGTCAACCGCTCAACAAGCAGCTCACCGAGCTCGGCGCAACGCTCGTCCGCGCCTGCAAAACCGCGCCCGAATATCGCTTGTACGCGCTCGCCAACACGACTCCGCCGAAGCCCGGCCTGGCGCGCGCCAACTCGGGCGGCGCCGCGATCGACGTCGAAGTCTGGCAGCTCACGCCGGAAGGCTTCGGCACGTTCATGAAAGGCGTGCCCGCGCCGATGTGCATCGGCACCGTGACGCTCGAAGACAGCGAGCGCGTGCACGGCTTTCTGTGCGAACCGATCGCACTCGAAGGCGCGACCGAGATCACCCAATACGGCGGCTGGCGCGCGTATTTGGCTTCGAAGGCGAGTTCGGGTTGATGTTCTCGACTGCGTTCCGACCGCGCGTTGGACGTCAGATTTTGGAACGACGGCGTCGAGCATGTCTGAATGGACGCGAGCCCTGCGTCATATTCGCTGCGTTCGCGCCATCCATTTTCTGAGCGTGACCGTCGTCCCGTGGCCCGGCACTGACTGCAGCTCGAAGTCGTCGACGAGCCGACGAGCGCTCGGAAGCCCTAAGCCGAGTCCGGCCCTCGTCGAGAAACCATCGCGCATTGCCTCGTCGACGTTCGAGATGCCAGGACCGTCGTCTCTCGCCATGACGACGACGCCGACTCGTTCGCGGTCGCTCGCAAGTCCCAACACCAGTTCTCCGGTTCCCGCGTGAACGATCACGTTTCGCGCGATTTCCGATACCGCCGTCGCTAGTGTCTCGACAGCGCCTAAAGAAAATCCTTGTGCCTCAGCAAGTTTCCTGGTTTCGCGGCGAGCCACCGCGACGTCCGACTCGTCCCGAAGCGATGAACAGAACACGACCTGTTGCATTATGTCACCCATCGGATGTCGAATCCCGAGTAGCCAAATGTGCGCGCGGCAGCGGCTGCTTCGCACCGCTGCGTGGTCTTGTACCTCCGCCTCCTAGCCGATACGGTTTGCGGCTCGAAGCTTGCCACTGAGTCTTCACGGCGCGCGAGCGCACGTATGGTGTAGCAGGAGGAAATAAGGAAATCATGGCTGATCTCGCCGACCGAACGCCCTCGCGACTCCTCAGCAAAGAAATGGGGCTCACTGAGCAAGCGGTGGAACGCCGGAGGCGAATCGTCGGTCTGGAAGCACGAGATCTCGAGCGCATTGCCTCGATTCGGGGGCTGATCACGCCTCGAGTAGACGAGTATACGAGCGCGTTCTTCAACTATTTGGCGTCATTGGACGAGGGACGCGCGGCGCTCGCCAACCGTTCGGTCGCTGAGCGGGCGCGCCAGCTGAAGCGAGAGCACCTCGTCGCCATGGTTCAGGGAGACTATGGCACGGAATACGTCGCGCAACGGCTCGAGCTCGCCGTGCTCTACAGCAAGGCTGGCCTCGATCTGCGTGTCTTCCTCGCCGCATTTCATCACTTGCTCGAGACGATCGGGCTGACGGTGATGAAGCATTTCGAGCACGCCCCGCTGGACGGCTTCGGAGCCTTCATGTCGCTCGAGAAGCTCGCCTTCTTCGATATCGGGATCATCGTCGATGTCATGGTATTCGAACGCGAACGCGTCATCCGCCAGCAACAAGACTCGATTCGCGAGCTCTCCACGCCCGTGCTGCAGATCCGCGAGCGACTGCTGCTCTTACCCATCATCGGCATCATCGACACGCACCGCGCCCGCTTGATCACCGAGAGTTTGCTCAAGGCGATCCGCGCCAATCGGGCCAAAGTCGTCGTCATGGACATCACCGGAGTCGCGACGATCGATTCCAAAGTCGCGAACCACCTGATCCAGACCGTCACCGCCGCAAAACTAATGGGCGCGACGGTGATCGTGACCGGCTTGTCAGCGGAAGTCGCGCAGTCTTTGGTGGTGCTCGGGATCGATCTCGCCAAGCTCAATACGGTGGGGGATCTTCAGGGTGGCATCGAGGAGGCCGAGCAACTGCTCGGTTATCAGGTGACTCGCGTTGGGGATCATCTCGGCCGTAGTCCCAGCACAGAGTGGTGAAAGCCGCGCCCAATGTCAGTGCCGATCCTCAAGCAAGGCGACACCCTGATCGCCTCGATTCAAGCCGCGCTGTCCGATCGCGACTTGATCGAGCTGCGCGACGAACTCGCTGCGCGAGTCGGCCGCGTGCGCTCGCGCGGCGTGATCATCGACGTAACTGCGCTCGACGTATTGGATTCTTTCGCGACCCGGACGATTCGAGGCATTGCATACACCGCGAAGCTTCGCGGAGCTGAAACGGTGGTCGTCGGCATCCAGCCGGACGTGGCATTCGCGATGGTACAACTGGGCTTGGGACTCGAGGGGATCGCGACCGCGTTGGATCTCGAGGAAGGACTGTTGCTGCTGCGCGCACGAAAGGCCGAGCGTGCCATTCGAAGGTAGCGTCCCGATTGAGCACGAGACGGATATCGTCAGCGCACGGCAGAAGGGGCGCGAGCTTGCCGCCGCGATTGGCTTCTCCAGCACCGATCAAACCCTGTTGGCTACGGCCATCTCCGAAGTCGCGCGCAACATCATCAGCTACGCCGGACACGGCGAGATCATCCTCAGCAGGATCGAGGAAGGCGCTCGGCGCGGTATTCTGGTCATCGCGCGCGACCAGGGCCCGGGCATTGCCGACGCCGAGCTCGCGATGCGCGATGGCTATTCGACCGGCAATAGCCTAGGCGTCGGACTGCCGGGCGCTCGCCGCCTAGTCGACGATTTCGAACTTGCGTCGACTCCTGGCGTAGGGACGACCGTTACATTGACGAAATGGATTCGATAGTGCCCGACCAGTCGGAAGTGCGGCCGATCGTCGAATGGGCTCGCGCGGGCGCCCCGCTCGAAGGCGGCGAATCCGGCGATCTCGAGGTAGTCGTCGCCCTTCCGGGTATTGCTCTTCTCGCGCTCATCGACGGCCTCGGGCATGGACCTGAAGCCGCTTTGGCAGCGCGCGAGGCCGCCGCAGTGTTGCGAGCGCACGCGGCGGCGCCGGTCACCGAGCTGATAGAACGCTGTCACAGCGCCCTCCACAAGACGCGTGGTGCGGTGATGAGCGTCGCTTCGCTCGCTACCCCGAGTTCGACGATCGATTGGTGCGGCATTGGAAATGTGGAAGCTTTGTTATTCCGCGCCAACGGAGCCGCGGCGCGCCCATGCGAAGCACTCTCCACGCGCGGAGGCGTGATTGGATATCGCCTGCCACCGATCAAAGTGAGTACGCTCCCGGTATGGACGGGGGACCTTTTGGTTTTTGCCAGCGACGGGATTCGGCCTGGATTTTCGGACTTCGTTGATGTCGAGAGTGAGCCGCAGCTGATCGCCGATTCGATCCTGGCTCGCTACGGCCGGGGCACTGACGACGCTTTGGTCCTCGTCGCTCGCTACACGGGAGCGATGCCGTGACGGCGCTCAATTCCGACTACATCTCGGCCATCGCCGCCCACTTGGGGGACGAAAGTGAGTCCTCGCTCAGCCTCGCCTACGATCTTGGTCGGAAGGCGCTCGCTCAGGGCTTTGGCCTGCTGGACGTCTTAGCGCTCCAGGACGCGGTCCAGCGAGAGCTCGTGTTCCCGGCGCCGGACTCCGACAGGGAGCGCATCGGCGCGGCGGTGACCAACTTTCTTCGTGAATTTCTGTCGCCCTTCGAAATGAGTTTTCGCGGCTATCGCGAGGTCAATCGCGATCTGAAGCGGTTGAACCAAGATCTCAGTGCGGCCTACGCCGAACTTCAAGCCAAGCAGGCGCAGCTGATCCAATCGGCAAAGATGGCGTCTCTCGGCGAGCTAGTTGCTGGCGTCGCGCACGAGATCAATAACCCGTTGGCTTTCGTCGTGAGTCATTTGGCCACCGTGAATAGGAGCCTCGAGCAGGTCGGGCAGGAACTCATGCCGGCTACCTCGCCGAACGTCGGCAAGCATTGGGAACGCGCTCTCGCTCGGCTTCACGAGATCGATATCGGTATCGAGAGGATTCGAGATCTGGTCATTCGACTGCGCACGTTTTCGAGGCTAGACGAGGGCGAGCAAAAGCAAGTGAGCATCCAAGAGTGCGTCACTTCCGTGCTGACCATCCTCGGGCATCGCCTGAAAAATCGCGTACGCGTCGAGACCCATTTCGGCATGCCAGATTTGGTCGAGTGTTTTCCGAGTCTGCTCAACCAAGCAATCATGAACTTGGTCTCGAACGCGATTGACGCGATCGAGGGCCAGGGCACCGTGACCATCAGCACCGGCGCGGACGTGGACAACTACGTCATCGCCGTGGCGGACACGGGTGTTGGAATTCCAGAGCATCTGCGAGAACGCGTGCTCGATCCGTTCTTCACGACCAAGCCGCAAGGCAGCGGCACCGGCCTCGGATTGAGCATCACGTACTCGATCGTTCAGAAGCACCGCGGCACGCTCGAAATCCGGCAGGCCGAAGGCGGCGGCACGGTCATCACGATTCGCTTCCCGTTGAAGCAGCGAGCATCGGCCACGCCTTAGCTTCGACGGGAAAACCGCGGGGCGTGCTTCAGCGCACCGCGGCTGCTTCCGATGACGGGAAGACTTGGAGCACGCGAATCTCGGCTCCCGGAGGGAACGGCTCTTTTGGCGGCATCGCGATTGATCGCAGTGCTTCTATTTTGCTCAACGCCATTGCCGAGAGTGCGGCTGGCTGCACGCTTCTGTCCGCCAAGCTTTCGTTGACGCCGGAACAATGGAAGCAGGATTCCGTGTCGTTTCAGCTCCCATGTCCGACGGTCATCGTGGACCGCACGACTGGCCCGCTACTCGACCAAAGCTCGGACTTGGGATGACGCCGGCACAGCGCAGTTGTGACGACCTGCGAGTCAAGAACGGGGCGGCTTCGCGACTTCACGGATCAGAGCGACGAACGCACGAAGGCCAGCGGGCACATGGCGATTCGCAGGGTAGTACAAGGCGAGCCCACCGGAGGACGGCGTCCAATCAGCGAGGACGCGCACCAAGCGCCCGGCCTTCACGTCGTCGAGCACCGACCACTCCGCGAGGTACGCGAGCCCGGCGCCCGCGAGCGCCGCCTCATGCATGAGCGTCGGAGCGTCGAGGATGAGCGGGCCGCGGACCTCGGCGCTGACCTTTCTTCCACCGCGCGCGAACTCCCATCGGTAGGTGGCGCCGCTCGTCTCGCGCACGCAAATGCACGGGAACGACGCGAGGTCGGCGGGCTTCTTGGGTAACGCCTTTCCTCGAAAGAGCTCCGGACTGCCGACGACCGCGTAGCGCACCGGCATGCCGAGCGAGACGGCGATCATGTCGCGAGGCACGCTCTCGGTCATTCGGATGGCAGCGTCGAAGCCGCCCGCGACGATGTCGATGAGGCGGCCTTCGCTGACGATATCGACCCTCATCTCGGGGTAGCGGCGGAGAAACTCGAGGACGACCGGCGCGAGTACGCGATGCGCCGCGCCTAGCGAGCTGTTGATGCGGAGGGTCCCGGTGGGCGTCGCCCGGTGCGTGTTGACGGCGTCCATGGCTCCGCGAATCTGAGCGAGGGCGGGCGCGACCGTCGCGATGAACTGTTCGCCGGCCTCGGTGAGCGACACGCTGCGCGTCGTTCGGTGAAAGAGCTGCACACCAAGGCGCCGCTCGAGACCGGCGACGGCGCTGCTCAGCGCGGTCCGCGACATTCCGAGCTCCGTGGCGGCAGCACGGAAGCTCTTGCGATGCGCGACGGCCCCGACGGCCTCGAGTTCGACGAGTCCGGAGCTATGCATTGTCCTGATAAACGATATGAGCCATGTCGATTTATCCTTCTTATCAGACTAATGCGCCAAGCCTAGATTCACCAGTGCGACGAACGAATCGCCGCAGGAGGTCGAATCCCATGTCCCAGGTTTGGTTCATCACCGGCAGCTCACGCGGTATCGGCCGCGCTCTCGCGGAGGCAGTGCTTGCCGCAGGCCATCGGCTGGTCGCGACCGCCCGCAACCCGAAGCAGCTCTCCGACCTCTTTGAGCGCCATGGCGACCGCGTCCGCGCCATCGCTCTCGACGTGACCGACGAACGGGCGGCGATCACCGCCGTGCAGTCGGCGGTCGACGCCTTCGGACGGCTCGACGTCGTCGTCAACAACGCGGGCTATGGCGACCTCGGCTCGATCGAGGACACGAGCGTGACGGATTTCCGCGCACAGATCGAGACGAACCTCTTCGGCGTCATCAACGTCACCAAGGCGGCGATCCCCGTCATGCGCCGTCAGGGCGCAGGGCACTTTCTCCAGTTCTCGTCCATCGGAGGACGCGTCGGCCCAGTCGGGCGCGGCGCGTACGCGGCGGCGAAGTGGGGCGTCGAGGGGTTCTCGGAGGTGCTCGCGAAGGAGGTTGGCCCTCTCGGCATCAAGGTGACAATCGTCGAGCCGGGCGGCTTTCGCACGGACTTCGCCGGCTCCTCCACGAGCATCGCGCCCGACAACCCGGCGTACGCGGACACCGTCGGCGCGGTGGCGCGCTTTCAGCGCGCGTACAACGGCAAGCAGCCCGGCGATCCGAAGAAGGCGGCGGCCGCATTGCTGCACGTAGCGACGCTCGACGAGCCGCCGCTGCGTTTACCGCTCGGGAGCGACGCGGCCCATGCCGTCGAAGAGGCCGAGCGCGCTCGCTCCGAGGCCGACAAGAAGTGGCGGCAACTCAGTGAATCGACGGACTTCACCACGCAGGCGTAACGCGTAACGAAACGAGCAATCGAAGGAGGTGCACCATGGCACAGGACAGGAATCTCAGTGGACAAGCGAAGACGTGGCTCATCACCGGAGCGTCAAGCGGCCTCGGATATGCGTTGACCAAGTACGTTCTCGAGAAGGGGGACCGGGTCGTCATGGGAGCGCGCACGCTGACCGCGATGAGCGATCTCGCTGCTCGCTTCCCCAACACCGCGCTCGCTCTCACGCTCGACGTGACGAAACCGGAGCACCGATCGGCAGCGGTAGAGCAGGCCGAGAAGCGCTTCGGCGGCATCGATGTGCTCGTAAACAACGCCGGCATCGACTTCCTCGGCGCGATCGAGGAGCAGGACGAGCGCGACTACCGCACGCTCTTCGAGGTGAACTTCTTCGGCGCCGTCGCGCTCCTTCGTCTCGTGCTGCCAGGCATGCGGGCACGCAAGCGCGGGACGATCGTCAACGTGTCGTCGATGGACGGCATCGCGAGCCTGCTGGTGAACGGCTACTACTCGTCGAGCAAGTTCGCGCTCGAAGGTTTGACCGAGGCGTTGTGGCAGGAGATCGAGCCGCTCGGTCTGCGCGCGATGTTGGTGGAGCCCGGGTCCTTTCGAACCGGCATCGAGCAGCGCACGAAGTTCTCCGGGACGACGATCCCCGACTACGCCGCGACGTCGGGTGCGTTCCGCGCTGCCCTGCCGGGCGTCACACCGGACATGTTTCCCGGCGATCCGCTTCGCGCGGCGGAGGCCGTCTACGAGGTCGTCACTTCGGATCGTCCTCGACACTGGGTGATCCTCGGGAGCGACGCCCACCGCAGGATCGGCGTCAAGCTCGACGCGCTCCGCGCCGAGTACGACGCGGGCAAGGACATGGCGCTCAGCACGGACTACCCCGGTGCCGGTCGTGCAATCCTCTGACGCCGCGATGGCCGCTCGAGGCTGCTCGGACGAGCTCGAAATCATGAGGCTGCTGGCGCGGCTCGCGCACGCAGTCGACGATCGGGACCTTCAGGCGTACCGCGACTGCCTCGCTGACGAAGTGACCTGCCGGTCCGAGGGCGAGTGGCAGCTCGAGTCGGGGGACGCGTACGCGCAGCGCTCGCTCGACTCCGTGTCGGCGCTGGAGTGGACCCATCATCGCCTCTGCAACTTCGTCGTAGAGATTGAGGGCGACAAGGCTCGTGCGCGGGTCGACGTCGTGGCGGAGATGCAGGGGCTCGACGGTGACCGCGCGCCAGCTCGCGTCACCTTGGCGGCCGATACGACCTCGAGTTCGCGCGGCTCGTGATCGGGTGGCGCATCACGAAGCGACACATGACTACGCGCTACACGATCGGCGACCCGACCGTCCTGGAAGCTGCGAGAGCTGCTCGCGGAGCTGCCGGCCCGACATCCGTGAGTCGCGCAGAACCGAGATGAAGTTGTGCAGGTGGTGGTAGGCGACTCTCGCCGCAAATCCGTGGTGGCTATGTTTCGTCCGTTTGCGTTTTGATTGTCGCAGCTCCGGACTCCAAATCGCACTACGAAGCTCATTTTCGAGCTGTTCGGCCATCACTTTTAGCTTCGTCATCTCGACAACAACGGCTCCCGGCAAGCCAGAGAGGAGGCGCTGCACGGAGGCCGCCTCAACTCGGCCAAAGCGTGGGCGCTGGGCACGCTTGCGGTTGCGCTCGGAGGGGCGCTAGCACTGACCGGTGCGGTCGGGGCTCGAGTCGACGATTGCTTGCGCAGATCTCTGCACCCACACCAGGCAAGCGCGCACAGGACGTACACGATGTTCTGGTCGACTCGACACGTCACTTGCAGCCGGGCGTGCCTTTGGTTGCGTTGTATTCCACTGCGCACGCGTTGATGACCTCGGCTTGGTCGGCTGGGTCCATGTCTTTCTCGCAGCCTGAGGTCGAATAGGCGTTGCACGAACTCAGCCCGATCGCTGCGGTGCAGCACTTAGCCGCCGCGTCGCACACCGCGCACGTCGTCGTATCGATGGCGCCCTGACTGCCGCCAGACGCGCCGCCCGCGCCTGAGCCAGCGATATTCGCCGAGCCGCCGCTGCCGCTACTGCCGCCGCCCGAATCCGATGAGCCACAGGCGATACACGTTAGACAAATCCCCAATGCGAGTGCGCGTAGTGTCATGGCTTGGTAGCGGCAGTTTCGCAGCAAGTTCCCGCCGAGCTCAAGACTGACTGGTGATGCCGCAGATTTGCAGACCGCTCTCGTGTGCTACGCAAGGCCTGTAATGACTGTCGCCCGGAGTCGAACCGGACCTGGCCAGCGGTCACGTCTTAGTCGTTCGCTCGCATAAATTCGCCAGCGGCAGAACAAGCTGCCGTGTCTCAGCGCTCAGCGTGATGAAGCCATGATGCTCGTAAAACGCGACCGCCTCATCATCCTTCGCGTCCACGACAACGCCGTAGACGACGACTTCGGACCGTGCCGCGCGCTCGATCGCATCCCACAGCATCGCAGCACCAAGCTTTCTGCCGCGAAACGTTTTGTCGATCGCGAGGCGTCCTAGGCGCGCGACTGGCACGTCCGGATAGCGCGGCAGTTTTTTCGCAAGTGTCTGCGGCATCCGCGACAGCAACACGGAGCCAGCTGCGAGCGTGTAGTAGCCTGCGATCGCATTTGTCGCGATCTCGCGAGCGACGTAACAAGCGGTCGCGCGCCTGCGAACGTCTCGGCCGACTTGCTCCCGAAAATATCGGTCGAGAGGCGCGACGCCACAGGAAAACACATCTCTCTTATGTTGCGAGGCTAATAGCTCTATCGAGAAGGGCGGTGCCACGTCAACGCTTGATGAGCTTCGCGTGCGCAGCGGCGGCGCGCTTCAGTGCCTTGTTTGGCTTGGGCGGATCGAGCAGCAGGGCGACGAACTGACGTTGCTCCTGAGCCGACAGTCGGATGACGTTCTGCTCCTCGAGCTCGCGCGCGGCGGCGTCCCGGGCGGCCGCAACCACAAAATCACTCACGCTGCTTCCCTTCGCCTCGGCAGCACGCTTGATGAGGTCAAGCGCCTTCGGCGCGATCCGCGCTTCGAGGCGATGCGTACGAGGCTCTGGGGTGCTTGGTCGTGCCATGGGTCGTCTCCGAATGCTTCCCGCATTGTACGGTAATTAACCGTACAATTCAACGTCGGAAGCTCTGTCCAAATTGCGCAGCGAACGCTTTCATCGCCTACTTCGTGTCGTTCCGTCGCTTGAACCGCAGCTGTAGCCTCATTGTTCGCGCTCGGTTTTTCTGATCCGCCCAACAGTCGACGCGCCGTCGGCGTTCGTTCACTGGGAAGCGGGATACCGACCGATTGTGCGATGATGGGAGCCGGATGAGTCGAGAGGGGGCTGCACGCAGCTCGAGATCGTTACGCAATAGTCGACACGCGCTGCGGGCAGCTCGGGATCATTAGTGGCGTGATCGCTGACAGCTACGGGCAGCTCCCTGATGGTTATGCGGTAACCATTTTTCGCTGCGGGCAGCACCATGGAGGTTATGACGTAACCGATTCGTGCTGCGGGCAGCTCGACATTCATTATCAGATAACGAACGGGTGCTGCGGGCAGCACGGTGACGGTTACGTCATAATCGAGTCGCACTGCGGGCAGCATGGAGTGACCCTGCGATGACCGGTCGGAGCTGCCGCCAGCTCCGATCGGTTATCGAGTGACGATCAAGAG
>DATATR010000114.1:0-4961 GCA_036268695.1 Polyangiaceae bacterium
CGAACGCCGGAATGTCGTCGGGCTTGCGGCTAGTGATCAGGTTTCCGTCGACCACGACTGCTTCGTCGACCCAGGTCGCGCCTGCATTTTTGAGATCGGTTTTGATCGACGGCCACGACGTCATGGTGCGACCGCGAACCGCGTCGGCTTCGACCAGAGTCCACGGGCCGTGGCAGATGGCCGCGATGGGCTTATTTGCGTCGGCGAACGCCTTCACGAAGGCAACCGCCTGCGGATTCGCACGCAACGCGTCCGGGTTGAGCGCACCGCCGGGGAGCATCAACGCGTCGAACTCGCTCGGATCTGCTTCGTCGAGCGTGCGATCGACCGGCAAAGCGTCGCCCTTGTCGTGATGGTGAAAGCCTTGAACTTTGCCTGCTTTCGGCGCGACCAAAATTGTCGTCGCACCAGCGGCTTCCAGCATTGCTCTCGGCTGTTCGAGCTCCACTTGCTCGAAGCCGTCGGTAGCGAGAATAGCCACGGTTACTCGGTTCAACTGGCTGTCGTCGGTGCTTGCGCTGGTGTTCTTCATCGGTCCTCGAAAAACAATGGAGTGCAATCTGCAGGCCATCTGCTTCCGTGAGTTGACACGATGCGCGCGAGCGCGCTCGATTCACCCGGCAACCGGAGCTTGAGCCCCGCGCGACTGCGAGCCAGCACGACTCATTGGCCCGCGCAGCGTTTTGCCGGCTTTTCTTCGCGGAATTCGAGCTTTGGCTGGACGAAGCGATAGAAAATCGCGATTCGCGCGCAGGGCTCGAGCGCGCCGTTGAAGGTATAGACGGGCGTGAGTTTGCCGCCCGCGGCGGTCAAGGCGACCACCGTAACGGCCGCGCCGTGATGGCCGATCGCGAGCAGCTCGCCGGTGCCGTTCCAGTCCATGTCGCCTGCGGTGATCAAGGTGTCTTCGTCGAGATCGAGCGAAGTGAGCTCGCGTTGTTCGTCGACGATCACGATTCGATGCCTGGCGCCGCACGCGAGCAGAAAGGCCTTTTCCGCACGACCCATGGCGGTGAACGAATCCGCCGCCGAGGTCTCGATGCGCTGACAATCGGGATGCCGCTCCAAGACGCCGTGCGCGGCTTCGGCCGTCGGCGCGACGTTCACCGACTGGGAATCCGAATCGAACAAGCCCTTCCAATCCGTGGGCGCGGGCCGGGGTGGTGAGCTCGGTGGCGGAACTGACGGCGGATTGGGAGCGGCGCTGGGCAAGGCGGCGACGCCCGCTGTGCCGCCACACGCCGCGAGTAGGCAACCCCAACCCCAAAAAGTCCCAACCACGAACAGCGCTCTGCGATCGCTCATCACGCGAGCAGCGTAACGGAGCGGCGCTGTTTGCGATAGTGAGCGCGCAAATCAGCTCAATCCGCGATCGCGCTGCCGCCGGGCAAAGCGCGCATCGGGCGGCCGACACCATGAATTATTGGGGATCCCAGCCGGCGAGCACGGTGGCTTTGTCGCGCATCATCGCTGCCGTGTTGGCGTCGATTTGCTTCGAGGCCGGGTCGCGGCCGCTCACGTTCAGCGCTTTGCCGTTCGCGTCGGTGCTTTGGTATTCCCAAAAGCGCAAGTTGGTCGTCGCGGTCGTACCCGCGGGGGTGATCGTCCAACCCTTCGCAGTAATGGCCGAGCTGATCTGGCAATTGATGTAGGCCACGTGGCTGTACGGGTATGCCGTCACGTCGATGCGCGCGAGCACTTGGCCGGTGATTCCGGCGTCACTCGTGAGCTTCGAATCGACGAACACGTAGCCGTAGCCGTTCGCGCCGTTTCGCGCTTGCACGATCGCGCCCGCGCGGCCGACGGTCTTGATCTCGCTCGCATCGAAGTAGGCGACCCCGCTACCCCACACGAAATCCACGTTGCCCTCGACGTACGAATCCACGACGTACACGCGGCCGGTGAGGAGCAGCGTGTCTTGTAAGCTCTTCACGTTCGCGCTGCGCAGGATGACTTGGTCCGCGTTGACCGCGAACGCCTCGGCTTGGCTGCCATCCTGCGGCGTGGTGTTGTAGATCGTGAGATTGCTGACGGTCAGCCCGTTCGCGCCGTTGGCATAAAAGAGCGGCCGCGCAGACGTGCCCGCGTTCAGTTTGTCGTTGTTGGCGTATTCGATGATCGTGTTCGTGCGGTCGCTGCCCGTCAGAGTGAGGTTCTTCTTGCCCGCGAGATACAGAATCTCGTGATAGATATTGGCTTCCACCGTGATCGTGCGGGCCGTCGTGTTGTTCGCAGGTATCGCGTCGAAGGCGCCTTGAACCGTGCAAAATCCGCCATTTCCGCTGCGATTCACGGCGATCGCCGTGCCTGCGCTGGGCGCGGGACCGGTGCTGAACGTCCACGCGCTGTTCGACGTGACCGCGCCGATCGCGGCCTTGCTCGAGTCGACGAATGCACCCGAAGTGACGGTCACGAAGTAGGCGGTGTTGGCCGCGAGCTTGTGTCGGTGAAAGTAGATCACGGCGGATTTGCCGTCGATGAAGATCGGGCGCACGAGGTTCCGCGTCTGGCCGCCGATGCTGTCAGTGTAAGTCGTGGTCGTGACGTCGACCGTGTCGATTGCCGTATTGGGATTGCTCTTGGCGAAGATCGAAATTTTGCCGCTCGCGCCGACGCTCGGCGTCGACGCAAACGTGATCGTGAGTGGAGCATCGAGGCACACGCCGCTCGCGCCGGGTGCCGGAAAGAGCGACGTCACCGAAGGCGGCAACGGCACGTTGCTGCCCGATCCAGCTGCGCCCGCGCTGCCTCCGCTCGCGCCGGCAGTGCCCGAGCTGCCGCCCGCGGTCGTGCCGCCACTCGACGCGCCACCACTCGTCGAGCCGCCCGCGTTCGTGCCGCCACTCGACGCGCCGCCGTTGTTCGCACCCGCGGAAACGCCGCCCGTTCCGACGTTGCCTGCGCTGCCGGCCCCGCCGGGATTGCTTCCACCGTTGCCCGCGCGCGAAGCGGATCCGCCGTCGTTCGTGGCCGCGGCGCTCGTGCCGCCGCTCGACACCGACGAAGTTCCGCCGCTACCGGCGGACGCGGCAGTGTCGTCCGCGTCATTGCTTGCGCCGCACGCGACGAGCAAGGCAACCCAACCCCAAATCAAACCACGCGCTGTTGAACGAACGAACGTAAGCTGCATTGCCGATTGCCTCGAGGTTGAACGCGACGTGAACCCGCACGCACGAGCTCCTTTAGGGGCGAAGCGCCCGTCACCTTTTGCGCGAACGCTGCTCGACCTCTGGACGCGATGACGGCGCGCACTTCGTGCAGGGCTGCGAGTATTTTCTTGGCGCGAGCAGGACCGGCCGGCAATCTCAGCGCGCGCGCTTCGAGCGAGCTCGCCGCTGGCGCATGAGAGATTCGCGGCAACAAGTGGACGGCCCCCCATCCCCTTTGAGAATCAATGGCTCTACGACGAATCGGTGTTTCTGCGTGCGCACTGTACTTCTCCGCTATCGCTGTCGGCTGTTCGGGCCATGGAGGCTCGAGCGGATCTGCCAGTGAAAGCGCGGCTGGGAGCGGTACCAGCGGCGGGAATCCGACGAGCGGAGCCGGACAGAGCGGGAGCGCCAGCGGCGGGACGAGCGGGACCGCGACAAACAGCGCGGGAAGCACGAACACCGGCGGAAGTACGATCACGGGGAGCGCTGGAACCGATTCGACGGGCGCGGCGGGGCAGAGCAGCAGCGGCGGCAGCGGGGCGACCGGTTCAGCCGGCACGAGCAGCGGCTCGGCCGGCCAAAGCGGCACAGAACCTTCCGGACCTGCGCTCGCGTTCCCACAAGCACAAGGCTTCGGCAAGAACGCGACCGGTGGACGCACGGGCACGGTTTATCACGTGACGAACTTGAGCGATTCGGGCACAAGCTCGTTCCGCGACGCGGTGAGCGCTTCGAATCGCATCATCGTGTTCGACGTGGGCGGCTACGTGTCGCTGAAGACCGCCGTGTCGGCCAAGAGCAATCTGACGATCGCCGGGCAAACCGCGCCCGGCGCTGGCATCGGCTTTGAAGGCGGCGAGGTCTCGTTCGCAAGCTCGTCGAACATCATCCTGCGCTATGTGCGCATTCGCCCAGGCAGCGACACTGCGAGCACCGAGGACGACGCGCTCAGTTTGTATCGCGCGCACGACGTCGCGATCGATCACTCGTCGTTCGAGTTCGCGCCCTGGAACGACATCGACGGCGTGAGCGACGATTGGCAAACCTATCCCGTGACGGACATCACGATCCAAGATTCGTTGATCGCCGATCCGACTGGACAGCAATTCGGCGCGCACACCGAGTCGGTGTCGAGCAATTGGGCCTGGTATCGCAACATCTTCGCGAATTCGCACAATCGCAATCCGCTCGCGAAGGTCAATACCGTGTTCGTCAACAACCTACTCTACAACTACTCAGCCGCTTACACCACGCACACGAGCACTAATTTCGAGCACGATATTCTGAACAATTATTTCGTATTCGGTCCGGCTTCCACCGGCACGGACAACACTTGGTATCAAGTCGACAAGAACCAATCGATTTATTACGCGGGCAATCTGAAGGACACGAACCTGAACGGCGCGCTCGACGGCTCGGCCACGACTCCATATTGGTATCAAGGCACTGGCACCGTGCTTTCGAGCCCGTGGTCAGCCGAGGCCACGGCCGTCAAACCGCTCGACGCGCCGTCCGCCGCGCGGGTCGCGATGTCGCTGGCCGGGCCGCTGCCACGCGACGAGATGGACGCACTGATCATCAGCCAATGCATGACGCTCGGCAAAGGCACGACCGGCGCCGGCGCAAACACGGTCGGCCCGGACGGCAGCCTCTACACGAGTCAGGCGCAGACCGGCCTCGCCAACAACGGCTACGGCACGATCAGCGGCGGCACGCGACTCACCGATACGGACAACGACGGCATGCCGGACGTTTGGGAAAACGCCAATGGCTCGAGCCCGAGCACGGACGACGCGATGAAGCTTGCCG
>DATATR010000115.1:0-3363 GCA_036268695.1 Polyangiaceae bacterium
GACGAAGCAGGAGCGCAAGCGCGACACGCGCTTGACTCGAAGTGCGCGACCCCGGCACGGTTAGGCGCGGAGTTCGTTCGGCAGGCGCGCCGACAACTCTTGCGGCATGTCGTCTCCGCGCGGCTTCAGCACGATGCTGAGCGCGAGCGTGAACAGAATGAGCAAGAGCACGAACGCGATCGCCACCCCGAAGCGCCGCGTGCGCGCGGGCTTTGCCGCGCTCGCGACCGGCAACGGCGTGACCCACGCGACGCGCCGGCTCGCGGTGTAACGCGCGAGCACTTCTTCCGACGGCGCGCCGAGCGCGCGCGCATACGACTTCAAGAAACCGCGCACGAACACTTCGCCCGGGAGCTCGTCGAAACGATCCGCTTCGATCCGTTCCACGCTCGATGCAGGCACGCGCGTCGCGCGTGATATATCTTCCACGCTGAGTGACTTCGACTCGCGAAGCTGGCGTAGGAATGCACCAACAGTGGGCATGGGGGTCCCGAGATTACTTGAACTTTTCGAGCATGGAGCTGCATTCTTTGCCGCTGTCCGTCTTTCCGGAGAGCGCCACGCAGCGTTCGAGATCCGCCTGAGCTGAAGCCGAATCACCGAGCTTGAGTCGAACGCGAGCGCGCGCGGCGAACGCGTCTTGGAGTGCGTTACAACCCGGCGCTTCTGTTTCCAGTGCGCGCGTAAGCGCGTCGAGCGCGGAGGTGAACTCCTGTTTTCGTTCGAAGGCGAGCCCGAGCCGGAAGCTGCCGACGCAAAACAACGGTTGGGCTGCGACACTGCGCTTCAGGGCCTCGATCGCCGGGTCGAGCGAGCCCTGTTCGAGGTAGGCCCAGCCCAGGTTTCCCCAGGCATTTTCCGGGGTCTGGTAGAGGATATCCTCGGTCAGCGGCTTGAGTACCGCGATCGCATCGGCGTAGCGGCGCTCGTGAATCAGCACCACGGCCAGCGTATTTTTGGCCTCGCGAAACTCGGGCTTGTCTTTGAGCGCGAGGCGCGCGTTCTTTTCGGCTTCCGCTAAGCGGCACTCGGCCGGCCCGCGCGCACAAAAATCCAAATACAAAAGTGCGACGAGGTGTGCCGCGTCCGCGTTGCCATCGTCCAAATCGACGGCTTTGAGCGCGTGAGCGAGCGCCTCGCGCGATTGGTTTCGGCGCAGCCACAGATCGCGAGCGATGTCATATTCGCTCTCACTCATCCGCTCGGGATCGCGGGCCACCGGGCCGGAGTTATTCGATGCGGAGCAAGCGCCGAGCAGCAGTGCGGAAATCCCGAGCAAACGCGCGAGCCGCATCAGCCCTGCCCGCGCTCGCGTGCGGGACCGCGCAGCTGATCTTTGACGCCGAGCAAGCCGTAAAGTTCGCGCAGATTGTCGAGATCGGGCAGCTCGACGCGCTCTTCGTGGATGCGCACGTAGCCGCGATCGCGGAGCTGCGTGACGATGCGCTTGACCGTGTCCACATCGAGCCCGGCGTGCGCCGAGAGTTCGAGCGGCGACAGCGCGAGCGCCACTTGACCGTCGGGCCGTCCGTCTTGTGCGAGCTGCTGCTGCCCGAGTTTCATCAAGGCAACCACGACCTTAGACTGCGCGTCGCGCAGCATCAGGATTTCGATTTGGTCTTCGGCGTCCCGGAGCCGGCGAATCAGCTGCGAGAGCACGCGAGCCGCGACCTCCGCGCTCGACGACAGCACTTGGTCGAATGTGGCTTGGTCGAAAGCCAGCACGACGGTGTCGTCTAGTGCGAGCGCGGTGGACGTGCGCATGGCGCCTTTGATCAGCGCCCCTTCGCCGAACAGATCGCCGGGCCTGAGCACGCGCAGGCTGCGCTCCATCGCCCCTGCATGCTTGATCAGTCGAACTCGGCCTTCTTGGAGCAAGAAGGCTTCCGTAGCCGGGTCACCGTCGCGGTAGATGACGCTGCCGGCACTGAAGCGCCGCCCGTAGCGCGAAAGCAGGCGTTGCTCCGCGTCGTGACCAACATCCGGGGAAAGCGCCATAACTCGGGAACCTTACACTACTCAGGCTCGAGCGGTGAACGCGGCAAGTTCGGCAAAGTAGCGCCGATCCCGCGCACATAGTGGGGCTCGGGCGGGAAAGCGCTCTCTTCGAGCTCGCCCGCCAGAGCGGCGACCCAGCGCGCGTGCGGCAGGTCGAACGCGGCCCCCGACACATGAAGCGCCCCGAGCGAAAGCTCGCGTGCGACCTCGCCGACCACGGTGACCACCCCAAAATCCCGCAAAAATTCGGACAAGTTCGCGAGCGGAAGCGCAACAGGTGCGTGCAGCTCGCGCGTCCGGTCGATGTACACGGCGGCGAAGAGCTCTTGTCGGCGTGCATCCAGCAACGCGCAGCACGGGCCGAGCGGTCGCTCGCGTAGCGCACCGTGCGCCATCGCGAGCAGCGACCCCACACCAATGAGGGGTCGGTCGAGCCCGACGCTCAACCCTTCGCCGAGTGCGATGCCGACGCGGAGCCCCGTGAACGAACCCGGGCCGACCCCAACCCCGAGCCGATCCAGGCTGGATTTCCGCCAACCGGCTTCGGACAAAGCGCGTTCCACGAGCGGCAACAGGCGTTCGGCATGCGCGTTCGGTTCCTCGTGCTCGAGGCTGACGACGACGGCATCGTTTTCGAGCAGGGCGACCGAGCCGCGCCGCGTGGACGTTTCCAAACCGAGGCTCCGCACGCCGCGCGTTTAGCACGAAAAAGCGGCGCCACCTTGCTATGCTGCGAAAGATGCCGTCGATCTTGCCTCGGTTCGACTTCCGGGCCGAATACGCGCTTGGGAGTGATATCGGGGCGACGCGCGAGCAATACGAGGATGCAGCCTTGGTCGCGCCGCACATCGGAGCGTTCGCGGTGGCGGATGGCATGGGCGGGCACCTCGCCGGCGAAGTCGCAGCGAAAATCGCGGTCGACGAAGTGCAGCGCGCGCTGTCCGGCAGGAGCGCGCAGCGTGTGGTCGAAGCATACGTCGCACGCGCTGATTTGAGCGCGCGTCGCGCGATGTTCGCCGAGCTCCGGCGCGCGGTCGAGCGCGCGAATGCCGTGATCCGTGCCGACGGCGAGACCAACGCCGAACATCGCGGCATGGGCACGACGCTCGACGTGGTTTGGTTCGCGCGCGACCACGCCTTCATCGCGCACGCTGGGGACGGTCGCGTCTATCTCGCGCGTCAGCGCGCCGTGCTCCAGCTGACTCAAGATCACACTACGCAGAGCGCCGCCAAGACGGACGGCTTCGGTCGCGTGATCGGCGCGGGTTCGCGTGCCGGTATTACCAATGCGCTCGGCATCAGCGAGGTCGTCACGGTCGACACTTTGTTCGTCGACGTGAGTCGCGGTGATCGCATCTTGATTTG
>DATATR010000116.1:0-2141 GCA_036268695.1 Polyangiaceae bacterium
GATCGCCTTCAAGTACTACGGCGACATGAACAAGGCTTGGGTGCTCGATCGTTACAACGGTTTGAACGGTCACAAGATCCAACCGAACGACGTCGTGCTCGTGCCGCTCACCGACTTACCGCTCAGCGACGCCGGCAAGAAAGCCGCGCAAGCCGCCGCCGGCAATACTTGTTCGGAAGCGATGGGCAGCGTGCGCGACGCGCAGCGCAAAGTCTCGCAGGAAATTCCGGCGCTGATCGCGGACGTGAACGGCGGGCGCTACGTGGACGCGGTCAGCCGCGGCAACCGTTTTTTGGCCTCTGGCGCGCTGACCGAACCGGAGCAAGCGATCGTCAATCGACAATTGCTCGAAGCCTACGTCGCGCTCGGCGCAACTGGACTCGCGACCCAAGCCTGCACCGAGTGGCGCAAGCGCGACAAACAAGTCGTGCTCGATCCCGTCGAGCTCAGCCCGAAGATTTTGGCGGCCTGCGCGCGCGGTGGCACTTGAGCGATTCGCGCCACAAGACCGAACTGCGGCGCGCGCTGGATTGGGGCAAGCTCGCGCCGCTGCGGCTCTACGCGAAGAGCGTCGCGGACGGCGTGTACGCGGGCGCTCATCGCAGCCGCCGGCGCGGCGCGGGCATCGAATTCGGCGGCCAGCGCAGCTACGTCCCAGGCGACGATTTGCGCTTCATCGATCGCCACGCGCTATTGCGACACGGCGAGCTGCTCGTGCGGCAATTCGAGACCGAAACCGATCGCACACTGTGCTTGCTCGTCGACGCGAGCGCCTCGATGAGCTTCCGTGGTGAAGACGCGCCCGCGCCGAAATACGCCTTCGCGGCGCTGATTGCCGCGGCGCTCACGAAAATCGCGGTAAGTTCCGGCGATCGCGTGTCGCTCGATTGGTTCGGCGGAGAGCGCACGCTCGAGCTGCCGATCGCGGGCGGCCGTGAAGCGTTCGAGCGCGTCGTCGGCGCGCTCGAAACGGCGCAGCCGAGCGCGGATCTCAAAATGGATTTGGGTGCCCTGGAGCGCGCGGTCGCGCGCGTCGAACGCCGAGCGCTGCGCGGTGCGAGCGTGGTCGTGCTCAGCGATCTGCTCGATTTGCCGGAAGGCGCGCTCGACGTCGTGAGCTCGCTCGGCGCGCGCGGCAAAGCGTTGGTCGCGTTGCGCGTGCTCGATCCGACCGAGCTCAGCTTTCCGTTCAGCGGCCCGTTGCACCTGCGCGCGCTCGAGGGTGACACGCGCGTCGAAACGGACGCGATCGCAGCGCGACCGCAATACCTCGCCGCGCTGGCGGCTCAGACTCGAGCTTGGACAGCGCGTCTGCTCACGCGCAATGGTTCGCTGGTCGAAGCGAGCAGCGGCGATGATCCGGTCGAAACCGTGCGCGGCGTGCTCGAGGCGCTCGGAGGTCGGCTGTGAGTTTCCTGGTCGCGGCCGCGCTCGGCGTCGGACTGTTCATCGCGATTCCGATCGCGGCGCACCTGCTTCGCCGCGGTCGCGTGCGCGAGCGGCCATTTCCGCCCGCTTCGCTGGTTCCCGCGGCGCGCTCCGTGGCGCGCGAACGTGCCACGCTCGAAGATCGACTGTTGCTCTTGATCCGCGCGCTCGCCATCTTGTGCTTGGCCGTGATCGGAGCGACGCCGCTCGTGCGCTGTTCGCGTTTGTCTCTGGCGCGCAATGCCGGCGCGTCCGTCGCATTCGCGATCGTGCTCGACGATTCGCACAGCATGCGCGCACAAGGACCAGGCGGCACGCGCTTCGATCGCTCACTGCGCGCCGCGCGCGAGCTGCTCGGCTCGGCGCGCGAAGGCGACGCCATCGCGATCGTGCTCGCCGGGAAGCCCGCGCGCCTCGCGCTCGCCGCCACCACGGATCTGAGCGCCGCTCGCCGCACGCTCGGCGAGCTCAGCGAAAGCGATCGCAGCACCGACCTCGCCGGCGCCGTCGACATCGCGCGCTCGAGCCTCGCGAGCCTTTCGCATCACGACAAACGCGTCGTCGTGCTCAGCGACTTGGCGGGCGATCCACTGCCGGAAGCGGAGCCGCGGCTCTGGTTGCCGCTACCGGATTTGACGAACCCACTAGAAAACTGCGGGATTTGTCAGGCGGAGCGGCATGGACGTCGAGTCGACGTGCGCCTGGCTTGCACT
>DATATR010000117.1:0-4871 GCA_036268695.1 Polyangiaceae bacterium
CGCCGCACCGGCCGTCTCAATGGGCTCGCGCAAAAGCTCGAGCGCTTGAATGGGCATGCCTCGGGCGCGCGCGTCGGCATCGGTCACACGCGCTGGGCGACGCATGGTCGTCCGACGGAGCAGAACGCGCATCCGCACTCGAGCCCGGACGGCAAGATCGTGGTCGTGCACAACGGCATCTTCGAGAACTTTCGCGAGCTGCGCGCCGAGCTGATCGCGCACGGCCTCGCGCCCCAATCACAGACCGACACGGAGTGCTTCCCGCTGATGATGCACATGCTGATGGGCCACGGCATCTCCTTCGACGAAGCTTTCGGTCTGACCGTGAAGCGCATGGAAGGCAAATACGCGATCGCCTGTTTGCACGCGGATTATCCCAATAAAATCCTGCTCGCTCGCTCCGGCCCGACGCTCGTGGTCGGGATCGGGGAGGACGAATATTTCATCGCTTCGGACGTGGCTCCGTTGCTCCCGCATACGCGCAAAATCGCGTTTCTGGAAGACGGTGACATTGCCGAGCTGACGCCGAGTGGGCTCAAGGTGCTCGATCGCGACGAGCAAATCGTCGATCGCTCGCCGCAGCAGATCGATTGGGAGTCGGGCGCAGCCGAGCTCAACGGCTACGACCATTTCATGCGCAAAGAGATCTTCGAACAACCGACGATGCTCGCGCGCACGGTCGAAGCCTATCTTCGTGGTGACGAGATCGCGCTCGATTTGCCGGAGCTCGAAGACGCATGGTCGAAGATCGAGCGCGTTTCGATCATCGCCTGCGGCACGTCGTGGCATGCGGGATTGGTCGGCAAATTCTTGATCGAGCAGCTCGCGCAAGTGCCGGTGGACGTCGACTATGCCTCCGAATATCGCTACCGATCGCCGGTCATTTCGCCGAAAACGCTGGCGATCGCGATCACCCAAAGCGGCGAGACCGCGGACACGATTGCCGCGCTGAACGAAGCGCGCACGCAGGGCGCGCGGACGCTCGCGATCTGCAACGTCGTCGGCTCGCAGATCACGCGCGCGGCCGAAGGCTCGCTGATCACGCACGCGGGCCCCGAAATCGGCGTTGCGTCGACCAAGGCGTTTACGACGCAGCTCTCGGTGCTGACGCTGCTCGCGCTTCAGCTCGCGTCTCGTCGCGGCACGATCGATCCGAGCATGAAGGCCGAGCTCGTGCGCGGGCTGCGCGCCCTGCCGGCCCAAATCGAGGGACTGCGCGGGCTCGAGGCACAGGTCGAAACCATCGCGCAGCGCTACTACAACGCGCGCGACGCGCTCTACCTCGGCCGCGGTATGCTCTATCCGATCGCGCTCGAGGGCGCGCTCAAGTTGAAAGAAATCTCGTACGTGCATGCCGAGGGCTATCCAGCGGGCGAGCTCAAGCACGGCCCGATCGCGCTGATTGACGACCAAATTCCGGTGATCGCGCTGATGCCGGACGATCGCAATCGCGAGCGCACGCTCAGCAATCTGCAAGAAGCCGCGGCGCGTGACGGACAAATCATCGCGCTCGTCAGCGAGGGCGATCACGCGCTCGACGACATCGCCGAATGCGTGATTGAGTTGCCGCTGACTCACCCGAGCCTTGCGCCAATCCTTTACGCGGTGCCGCTGCAGCTCCTCGCGTATCACATCGGCGTCCTGCGCGGCTGCGACGTGGATCGCCCGCGCAATCTCGCCAAATCGGTGACCGTCGAATAGTCGAGTACCTCGGAACAGCTACGAACCGGTGAGCGAAAAGACAAGTCGCTCACCGGTTTTTTTTCTTGCATCATTCCGCGCGCGGCCGCGCCAGAACAACGCGAGTGACCACGCGGCGTTGGTCCGCGTTGGGCCGGAAAAACAGCGCGAAATGGCATTGGGACTGATCTATTCCGCCCGCGTCGCGCAGGAGCACCCCCAAAAAATCTCACCAAGTCACGGCTTGCGAACCCCGCGCGAAACGCCAAAGCCCGACCAACGCGGCCGCGTTCAGCACCACGAATGTTCGCGCGAGTGAACCGATCCGCCCAGCGCGCGCGCCGAACAAAGCCAAGCCGTAAAACGCGACTTGGCCGAGGGCCAGCGTGCGCCAAAACGCGAGCGTGAGCGGCGAAGTATGCGGCACGCTGGCGAGCGCGAGCGACGACACGAAGAGCAGCGCGAGCGCCCAGGGACACACGAGCCGCAAGAGCTTGTGTGAGAATAGCTGGAACCAAACCGGATTTCGACCCGGCACGAGCAGCCACGGCATCAGCGCGAGGAGTTGGTAATTGCCCGCCAACGTGCGCACTTTGCGGCCGAACTCGCGATCGTCCTCGTAAGCTTCGTCGTACGCTTCGGCCTCGCTCGAAAAGACGATCCGCTTCTTGCTTCGCGCG
This sequence comes from Polyangiaceae bacterium, assembly GCA_036268695.1. Lineage (GTDB taxonomy): Bacteria > Myxococcota_A > Polyangia > Polyangiales > Polyangiaceae > PMG-095. The sequence continues at coordinate 2,361 of DATATR010000117.1, forward strand.
ATCGAAAGTGGGACGAACATGTCGTCGAGCAGTGTTTCGCTGGGCAGTTCGCCGAAGTCCGCGCGTCGCACCGCGTACAAGCTGCCGCTCACGCCGACCATGCTGCCGAGCCGCGCTTCGGCGACGCGAATGAATTTTTCGTAGCGCCAATAAGCGCTCGCTCCCGTGTTGCCCTGCAAGACCAGACTGCCGGAAACGCAGCCCACGTTCGGATCGGAGAGCAAGTCGAGCAGCGAGCGCACTGCGTTCGACGCGAGCGGTTGACGCACGTCGGTCATGATCAGGACGTCCCCGCGAGCCTCGGCGCGCAAGCGATTGAGCGCGGCTGGCTTGCCGCGCCGAACGGCATCGGAAAAGACGCGCACGCGCGCATCGCTCGCGGCGCACGCGCGGGCGACGGCTTCGGTGTCGTCCGTCGAGCCATCGGAATAGACGAGGATTTCGAGTTTCTCGCGCGGGTACGAGAGCGCGTTCAGGCTCTCGATTTTGGCAGCGAGCGGCTTTGCGCCGTTGTGGACGGCCATGCACACGCTGATCATCGGCTCGAAATCGGCGCGGCTCGAGCTGACGCGCGGCGCGAATCGCGCGAGCAGCGCGACGAGCAGCGGATAGCCGGCGTACGTGTACAGAATGACGAAGAACGCAGAGAGCGCGACGACCGTCACTCGCCGGCGCTCCCGACGATATCCCGCGTCTCGATGCCGCGCGGCTTGCCGCGCGCACGCTCGGCGAGCAGACCCTCGTACAGCTTTTCGTATGCTTCGGCCATGCGCTGCATGGTGTGACGCTCGAGTACGGCGTGGCGCGCCACTTCCGCGACTTCGGCTGCGATTGCCGGGCGCGTCGAAAGAAATGCAAGTTGCTCTCCGAGCATCTTCTTGTCGCGCGGCGGCACCAAAAAACCGGTCACGCCATGCTCGACGATGTCCGGCACGCCGCCGACGGCCGTGCTCACCACCGGCAAGCGCATGGCCATCGCTTCGAGCAGCACCAGCGGCAAGCCTTCGCTGCGGGAAGTGAGCGCGAACACGTCGAAGGCTGCGAGCAGATTCTCTGCGTCGGTGCGCGCGCCCGTCATGTGCACGAACGCGGATTTCCAAGTTGCGGCGGCGCGCAAATGCAACGATTCGCGCTCTGGGCCGTCGCCCACGATCACGAGTTGCCGTTCGACGCTGAGCAGCGGCGTCATTGCATCGATCAACAGGCTCTGATCTTTTTCCGGTGAAAGTCGGCCGACGGTGCCGACGACCCAAGCATTTTCGGGAATGCCCAGCTCTTCGCGGGTGCGACGGCGGACTTCGGGACGCGGCGTGAAACGCACCGCGTCGATGCCGTTCGAAATGACGTGCAGCCGTTCCGGCGCGCACTCGTGTTCGGCGCGCGCGATTTCGCCGAGCGCGGGCGTGACGGCAACATAGGCATCGACCCAGCGCGAAACCACGCGCCGCAGCCATTTGCGCCGCCCGATGTCTGGATTTCGGCCGTGCTTGGTGTAGACGCTCGGAACGCGCAACAGCGCCGCGGCCGGCGCGCCGTAGATCAAAGCGTGTGGGTTGTGACTGTGAATCACGTCTGCGTGTTCTTTGACCAAGGACCGCGCGAGCCGGAATGGGAGCGAGGGATCGAAGCCTGCGCTTTTGGGCACCGCGCTCGTCTCGACGCCCGCGTCGCGAAAGGCTTGATCGAGACGGCCTTGCGGCGGCCGCGCGAGTGAAATCGCGAGCACTCGATGCCCGGCCTGACGTTGCAACGTCGCGAGATCGAGCGCGACGCGCTCTTGCCCGCCGAGCTGAAACGAAGACAAAACGTGGACGATCGTCAGTGCGCTCATCGGCCGACTCCGCGCAGCATGACCCACGGCGTTTTCAGGATGACGAGGAGCTCGGTGCGAATGAACGTGTCGAAACGATCGAGCGCGGCGACATAGGCGAGATCGAGCAGCAGTTTCGTGCGCATGTCGTCCGCGAGCGCGCCACGTGCCTGTTCGAAGCCGAATGGGTTCGTCAGCGACTCCGCGTGCGCGGCGAGGAAGCCGTCTTTCGGTGCGCGCCCGGAATAAGTCAGCGAAACTTGCGCGAGACCCGTGATCCCGGGCTTGCAGTCGCGCATGCGTTCTTCGAAAAACGGAATTGCCAGCGCCAGGTTTTCGAGCAACTCCGGCCGCTCTGGGCGCGGACCCACCAAACTCATGTCGCCGACGAACACGTTCCACAGCTGCGGCAGCTCGTCGAGTCGCGTTTTCCGCAAGAAACGCCCGACGCGGGTGATCCTGGGATCGTTTTCCTCGGCGAGCACGGCGCCGGTCCTCGCTTCGGCGTTCACGTGCATGCTGCGAAATTTCAGCATCTCGAAAGTCTCGAACGCATGTCGCGAAGTGCCATGCGCGGCGCGCAGCGTGGCGGCGCGCCGCTGCTTGTAGAACAGCGGGCCCGGCGAATCGACGTAGAGGGCGAGGGCCAAGAACGGAAAAAGCAGCCCGAGCAGCAAGAGCCCGATCGACGCCGCGAGCAG
>DATATR010000118.1:0-3993 GCA_036268695.1 Polyangiaceae bacterium
CCCGTTCGTGCAGCCAAAATCGCGAACCGATCGCTAGGTTCGGGTTGCTCGATTCGAACACGCTCACGATCGCGCCGCGTCGCTCACTCGCCAGACATTCGTCGATGAACGTGAGCGCGTCGCCGGGCGCGCCGCGGAGCACGCTTTCCAGCAAAATATCCACGGCTCCAGCGCAGCCGCTGCCACTTGGGCGCGCGTCGTCGTCTTCGCTCTGACCGCCTTCGAAGCAGACACAAGCCGGGCCTTTGCGCGTGAGCCACGGCGCCTTGTGCACGATGCTCGCTTCCAGACAGCCGCCGCTGACCGAACCCGCGAGCACGCGCTCGGACGAGAACAGCATGCGCGCTCCGGCGTGTCGGTACGCCGAGCCGCGCACGCGCATCACGGTCGCGAGCCAGAGCGGTTCGCCGCGCGCGGCCGCGCTTCGCGCCGCGCTCCGAATTTCGTTCAACTCCGCCATCCGCGCCTCAGATCAATTTATCGAGCGTGATCGGCAAGTCGCGCACGCGCTTGCCGGTAGCGTGGAATACGGCGTTGGCGACCGCGGCAGCCATGCCGGTGATGCCGATTTCACCGATGCCCTTGGCGCCGATCTCGTTCACGTGCGGATCGCTCTCGTCGACCATGATCACCTCGAGCTTCGGAATGTCGGCGTGCACGGGCACGTGATAATCCGCCAAATCCCGCGTGATCACGCGGCCCGTGTGCCCGTCGCGCACGGTGTGCTCTTCGAGCGCAAAGCTGATGCCCCAAACCATACCGCCCAAAAACTGACTGCGCGCGGTCTTCGGATTCAAGATCTTGCCCGCGGCGAACGCGCTCACCGCGCGCTCGATCCGAATTTCGCCCGTGTCTTCGTCGACGCGTAGCTCGACGAACTGAGCGCCGAACGAATGCAGCGAAAATTGTTTGCGCTCTTCCTTTTCTTTGGTCGAAGCTTGCGCGCTGATCTCCGATTGCCCCGAACGTTCGACGATCGCCGTAAATGGATCTTTTTTGTTGGCGTCGCCGAGTGCGACGAGGGCGTCGCCGCGCACGCTCACGGCGTCGGGTTGGAGCCCGAACAGCGGAGAACGCGAATCCCCGAGCGCTCCGCGGATCAATTTGTCGCCCAGTGCGAGCGCCGCGAGCTTCACCGCGGAGCCGGTGCTCGATGCGGTTTGCGAACCGCCGGAAACCGGCGTTTCCGGAAATGCAGTGTCGCCGAGCTCGAAGCTCACGCGCTCGACCGGAACGCCGAGCGCATCCGCCGCGATTTGCGCCATGATCGTGTACGTGCCCGTGCCGATGTCTTGCGTGCCCGCTTGCACGACGAACGAGCCGTCATGCTTGAGCTTGGCCAGTGCCGAAGAGCCACTCTGCCGCGCCGGGTACGTCGCCGTGGCCATGCCGAGCCCGACCAGAAAACGTCCGTCGCGCATGCTGCGCGGCTCGGGATTGCGTCGCGACCAACCGAATTCGGCCGCTGCGCGCCGATAACACTCGCGCAGCGATTTGCTCGACCACGGCTTATTTTCGCCTTCGTCCCGCTCGGCGTAGTTGCGCAGCCGAAGCTCGATCGGATCCAGCTTCAGCGCGACGGCGAGCTCGTCCATCGCCGACTCGAGCGCGAACGTGCCCGTCGATTCACCGGGTGCGCGCATGAACGTCGGGGTCGGCACATCGAGCCGCAGCAAGCGATGCGAAGTGACGACGTTCGGGCACGAGTAGAGCATGCGCGTTTGCACGGCCGAGGGCTCCACGAACTCGTCGAAGCGCGAAGTCTCGGACCACACTTCGTGTGAGATGGCACTGAGTTTTCCGCTGCGATCCGCGCCCAGCGCCACGCGCTGAATCGTGGGTGGCCGGTGCCCGACCAGCGAGAACATCTGTTGCCGCGTGAGCACGAGCTTCACCGGGCGCTTGGCGACGCGCGCCGCCAGCGCCGAGAGCCCCACGTGCGACCAAGGCGAGCCCTTGCAACCAAAACCCCCACCCACGAAATGCGAAATCACGCGCACGTTGGCGCTTGGAATGTCGAACAAGGTGGCAAGCTTTCGGCGCACACCGAAGATACCTTGCGAGGTGTCGTACACCGTCAGATGGTCGTCGCCTTGCCAGACCGCGATGAGCGCGTGCGGCTCCATCGGATTGTGATTTTGCACTGGCGTGGTGTAGGTCTGCTCGATCTTGAGCTCGGCTTTGGCGAGCGCGGCTTGCACGTCTCCGCGCTTGCTTTCGGCTTCGCCGGCAGGGCCCGCATGCTTCGGCGAGTAAACTTCGGGCGAACTCGGGTCGAGCTCGGCTTTGACGGCGGCTGCGTCGTATTTCGCGCGGATCGCCGCGGCGCCTTCTTGCGCGCTCTCGAGCGAAGTCGCGACTACGACTGCGATCGGCTGATCGAAATAGTGAACGTCATTGTCTTGCAGCAGCTGCAAAACGCGGTCGATCGGATCGTGCTTGGTCTTGGCTCCGGGTACACGCGGCGCGTTCGCTGGCGTGATCACGTGCAATACGCCCGGCACGCGCTCGGCCGCGCTCGCGTCGATCGATGCGAGCGTCGCATGCCCACTCGCGCTCGTCACGATCAGCGCGTAGGCCACGTTGGCGACCGGGATTTCAGCGGCGTATTGCGCGCGTCCGGTGACCTTGAGTCGACCGTCGGCGCGATCGATCGCGCGGCCAACACTCGCGTCTTTCATGCCTTGTCCCGCGCTTTCTCCAGCGCGCGGACGATCACGCGCCGCGCGAGCTCGACTTTGAACTGGTTGTCGCGCGTCGTCTTCGCGTCGCCGAGGGCGAGCGAGGCCGCGCTTTGAAAGGCTGCGCGCGTCGCGGCTTGTCCGAGCAGCGCTCGCTCCACTTCTGGACAGCGCCACGGCTTACTTCCGACTCCACCCAGTGCGACGCGTGCCTGCACGATCTTCGCGCCGTCAAGCTCGAGCCCAACCGCCGCGGATGCGAGCGCGAAGGCGTAGGATGCGCGATCGCGCGCCTTCACATAAGCCGAGTGCCCGGCGAATTTCGACTTCGGCACCGTGACGCCGATCACGAGTTCGCCCTGTTTCAGCACGCTTTCGAGCTGAGGCGCGGCACCCGCGGGCGTGTGAAAATCAGCGATCGCGATCGCGCGCGGGCCACTCGGTCCTTGTGTGTGCACGACCGCGTCGAGTGCAAGCAACGCCACGCACATGTCCGACGGGTGCGCCGCGATGCATTGCTCGCTCACGCCGACAATGGCGTGCATGCGCGAATAGCCGTTGATGGCCGCGCAACCCGAACCCGGATTGCGCTTGTTACAAGCTCCGACCGCGACATCGCGAAAGTACGAACAGCGCGTGCGCTGCAAGAGATTGCCGCCCAGGGTCGCCATGTTTCGGAGCTGCGGCGACGCGCCGGAAAGCAAGGCTTGCGATAAAACCGGGAAATCGGCGAGCACGGCTGGATGCACCGCCAATTCGGTGTTGCGCACGAGCGCGCCGATTTCGAGACCGTTCGGGGTCACCTCGAGCGTGCCGAGCGGTAGCGCGGTCAGGTCGACGAGCAAGTCCGGTGCCTCGACGTCGAGTCTCAATAAGTCGACGAGCGTCGTGCCGCCGGCGATGAAGCGGGCGCGTTCGGCTTGGCCGCGCGCGATCGCGTCCGAAGGTGTCGCTGGCTTTTCATATTCGAACGATTTCATCGCTCGGCTCAAGTCGTGGCGCGCGCGCGCTGAATCGCCGCCAGGATGTTGGTGTAAGCGCCGCAGCGGCAGATGTTGCCGCTCATCTGTTCGCGCACTTCGTCGTCGCTGTGCGCGCGGTTTTCGCGCAATAGACCGACCGCGCTCATGATCTGCCCGGGCGTGCAGTAGCCGCATTGCAGCGCGTCTTCGGCGACGAAGGCGTCTTGCATCGGATGCAATTTTTCTCCGTCGGCCAGGCCTTCGATCGTCGTGACCGCGCTGCCTCCGACCATGATTGCGAGCGTGAGGCAGGCATTCACGCGGCGGCCATCGACGAGCACGGTGCAGGC
>DATATR010000119.1:0-12918 GCA_036268695.1 Polyangiaceae bacterium
CCGGTTCGCGCGCAAGCTCACTGAGCGTATTGCCCGCTTCACCGACGCGCACGCCGTGCCGCCGTTCACTCTCCACGACTTGCGGCGGCGAAAGCCCGGCGTCCCGGTAGTTTGCGCGCGCCAAGTACAGCGTGTCCGCGACGGGGTTTCGGTGTTCGCAGAAGCTCGTGCAGGCATGACAACCGCTGCAGCCGTAGCTGGTCGCGGCGAAATCGCGATCGGGCACGAGATCGGCGCGCGCCACGAACCAGGCCCACGACATTTTTCCCCACGGAATCAGCGCTTCGCGCGCCTCGACGTTCGAGACCGGACACGTGCTGCGGCACAATTTCGGGCAAAACCCGCATATTTCGAGTGGTTTTTGCGCGGCCGGCAACAGGGGCAGACGCGATTTTTCGTTCATCGCAGCGGGCTCTTCAGGTGCGCGCCCTTTGGCGGCCGCGCGGATTTGCGCGCACCGCCCGGCTTCTTCGCGCCGGCTTCGCCTCCAGCGCCGCTCTGCGGCAAACGCACCTCGAAGCGAGCCCCCGCGCTCGACGACTCCACGGTCACGCTGCCGCGATGTTCTTCCACGATCTTCTTCACGATCGCGAGCCCGAGGCCAGTGCCGCCCGCCTTGCCCATGGTGACGAAGGACTGAAACAGCTTGCCTTCGATCTCCTTCGGAATGCCAGGACCGGTGTCTTCCACGAAGATCAAGAGCTCCGAACCCTCGAGCCGCGCGCCGATCGTGAGCACTCCGCCGTGTTCGCCCATCGCTTCGATCGCGTTGCGCGCGAGGTTGTGCACGACGCGCGCGAGCCGCTCTTCGTCGAAGCGCGCGACGAGCTTGGGATCGACCTCGAACGAAAGCTCGATCGGCAAGCCCGTGACTTCGAGCGCGAGCTGACGGCGCACCTCGGCGAAGAATTTATTGAGGTAAACTCGGCGCACGAAAATCGAGCGCTCGCCGCGCGCAAATTCGAGCACCTCGCGCTGCATCGCGGTGAGCACGTCGAATTGCTTCAAAATCTCTTCCGAGTATTCGTGGCGCACCTTGCGTTCGTCGGCATCGGCCATCAATTGGGTATAGCCGCTGATCACCGTCATCGGTGTTTTGAAGTCGTGGATCACTTGCGACAAGAGTCGGCCAATGGACGTCAAACGCTCGCTTCGTTCGCGGCTGCGATTGGCGTTGAACAGGCGCACGGCCGTCGATACGTTCGCGCTCACGAGCCGCAACAAAGATTCATCTGCTTCGTCGAAGTTACCGCCGGGATCGTGACTGAATAGTCCAATCGCGCCGAGCGGCGAGCTTTCGCCATCGAGCGGAACCGCGAGTACCGAGGTCACGGCGAAGCCGAACGTACCTTCGACGTGCGCATTCCAGCGCGCGTCCGCCTCGGCCTCCGCGAGCGACAAGATCTCGGACTCGGCCATGCTCGCGCCCAAAAAACCCTCGCGCGATTTGACGCCGATGCGCTGGAGCGCGCCCGGATTCTTACTGTCGAATACGTACTCGACCAAATCTCCGGATTCTTCTTCGGAGAGCAGCAGCGCCGCGCCGCGCGCTTCGCACGCAGCCGCGCATTGGCCGAGCACCGCGAGCGCCAAATCCTCGAGCGTCGTGGCGCGGGCGGTGCGCCGCTCGAGCTCGAACAACAGCGACAAGTCCTGCAATTTTCGTTCGAGTTGTTCGGTCGTGTCGAGCAGCTGCTTGTTCTTTTGAATCAGCGACAGAAACAGGCGTGAGTTGTCGATCGCGACAGCGGCTTGCGTGCTGAGCGTCGACAGAATTGCTTCGTCTTCACTCGTGAATTCGTGCCCGCTTTGCTTGTTCAGCACCTGAATCACGCCGATCGTGCGACCGAGGTGATTTTTGAGCGGAGCCGCGAGCATGCTTTTCGTGCGATAGCCGGTGAGCACGTCCCATTCGCGCTCGAATTGCGGGTCGGCGTAGGCGTCGCGGATGCGGATCGATTTGCCGGTCTGCGCGACGATGCCTGCGATGCCGTGCCCGATCTTCATCCGGATCGAGCGCACCTTGTCGCCGACGACCAACCGACTCACGAGCTCTTTTTTGACCTCATCGAGCAAATACAACGTGGCTCGATCGGCCTCGACCAGCTCGGTGAGTTTGCTCAGAATCAGCTCGAGCAGATCGTCGAGATCGAATGTCGTGCCGAGCGCAACACCGACTTCACGCAGCGCGGCGGAGACACGCCGCTCGTGGCGCAGCGCCTCGAGCGGGTCCAAGGGCCTGCCATCGGGGGCGTTTTGCAGAGTTTCGCTCCCGGAGGTCACTCCATTGATCGAATCACGAACGCTTCCACAGATCTACCGAATGATCAGGCCGAGAAGCACGGCGAAATCGCCGCACTGGCCCAAACCAACGTCGGCGAAACCGGGGAAAAGTAGAGTAGATTCGCGGGCCAGAGTGGCCCACTCTGGAGCCCGAGCGCAGACCGAAAAGCTCTCGGCTAGACTCGCGGGCAGCTACCCGAACCACGATTTCAGATGGCGGTTGAGTGAACATGGCCTTGAAACAGCTGCAGTTGATGGTGCGCGGTCGAGTTCAAGGCGTCTACTTCCGAGCCTCTGCGCAACGCGAGGCGCGGCGCTTGGGCTTGACCGGTTGGGTGAAGAATCGCGCTGACGGCTCGGTGGAGATCGTGGCGGAAGGCGAAGAAGTCGCGATTCGTGAGCTCTATGGCTGGGCGCAAAAGGGACCGAGCGCCGCGCGCGTCGATCGCGTCGACACGCGCTGGCGTAGCTTCACCGGAGATTTTCCTGATTTCCGCATTACCGATTGAACGCGACGCAAAGCGCACGGCCGTGCCGCGCGTGGCCCGACTATTCTTGTGTTGCCTCGCGATGGCTTGCGTGTCCGGCTCGGGCAACGCGCAGGCCGCTCCGGCTTCGTCCGCGCAAGCGCCGGAAAAATTGCCGGAATTGCCGACAATCCCCAGCCTCGAGCTGCCGCGTCCGGCGCCCGCGGATTTGGAAGAACTCGATGGTCGACTGAAGAAAGTGTGCTCCGACGATGACTCGGAGCGCGAGGCAGCACGCCGCGAAGTGCTCGAGGTCGACGAAAAGCTCGTGCCCGCGATTCGCTTTCGCCTCGGTTCGATCGCCGAAGCCACGAACCACGACGACTTGAAAGAGCTCTTGCTCAAGATCCGCAGAAAAGCCCGAGACGATGCGCGAGACGAAAACGCGGCCGAGGGCATGCACGGCAAAGTAAAAACTCCAGACTACTTGCAGATGGCGAGCGAACACGCCGAACCGCATTCGAAGCTTTGGTGCGGTCTCGTTTCGGTTCTCGCCAGCAGTCGCATGCTTGCACAGATCGGCACGGTCGAAGCAGTACGCGGGTTGATTGACGTGTACGTGCGCTACGGAGAATTTCTCCGCGTCGACACGCAATTGCAGCTCGAAGGACTGGGCGATCGCGCCGTGCCGGCGTTGATCGAAACCAAGCGTCATCCGGCGGAAAAAGTCGCCAAATGGGCGAACCGCGAGCTCGACGCGCTCGGCAAAGGCATCCCGAGCGAAGCCGTGCAGACGAACGATCTGCAGGTTCTCTCGGACGTGCTGCGCGCCTACGGCCGAGTGCGTGATCCCGATGCGGCGCGCATCGTCGTGTCGTTCGCGAACAGCGAGCGGGCGCAAGTCCGCGAAGCGTCGCGTCAAGCGATCGCCATGCTCGGCGAGGTCGGCGCGTGGCAACTGCGTGATACGTACGAAACCGTGGTCGGCAAGAAGCCGCCGCGTGATTGGAACTGGGAGCGCACTGCGCGCGAACTCTTCGCCGAGTTCGATCGGCTGCGCTCAGCCGAAGTCTCGAAGCTGTACGACGCGGGGATTGCCGCGCGCGACCAAGGCGATCTCGAAGCGATGCGCAAAGCCTTCGATCAAGTCTTGACGCGGAGCCCCGATTACCAAAAGAAGGACGAGCTCGCCGCGGCCTACCTCGACTACGGTCAAAAATTGGCCGAGAAAAAGCCCGCGGATGCACTCGACGCGCTCCGGCGTGCCGAGCGACTCGGTAAGGGCAGCGAGCTCGAGAAAACCGCGACGAGCTTGCGCTTGACGCTCGAAGCCGAACGGCTCGGAGCTTCGGGCATCGCCGATCGCACGCTCTTGACGCGCGCGCTCGACGTGAACCCAAACAACAGCCAAGCCAAGGCGGAACTGTCGCGTTTCGATCGCGGCGAAGTGAAACGCGACGACAGCTATCGCTATCTCGGTGCGGGCGCGATCGGCGTCGTGGCGCTCGCCGGGATCCTCGTCGTGCTCCTCAAACGTGAGCGACCGGAGCCTATGATTGCGAGCGGCGTAGCCGCTACCCAGGTCGAAGAGCCTGCTTCGCCGCTTCGCGACGCCGAGCCCACAAACGTCGAAGAGCCCGCTTCGCCTACTGACGAAACGGGCTCTCGGACCACGGAAGCTAAAAACTGATCCAGCGAAGCTCGGGCTTCGCCGTTACAATCAGCCGGCCGCTGCTGCTTTCGCCGCTTTCTTTGCGCGCGGCTTCTTTTCGGCTTTGGCTTCCGCCTTCTCGGCCTTCTTCGCCTTCGGTGCTTTTTCGGTGGCGGTCTTCGGCTGCGTCGCGCCGCGTGGTTCGCCCTTTTCGACGAACTCGATCACGCTCATCGGTGCATTGTCGCCACGGCGACGGCCGAGTTTGATGATCCGCGTGTAGCCACCCGGACGACTCTTGAAGCGCTTCGCGAGATCCACGAACACCTTCTCGATCAAGTCGACCTTTTGGCTCTCGCCGCCGCTCTCCGTCACTTGAAAGCGACGGAGATACGTGCCGACTTGCTGCTGCGCGGCTTGGCGGCGCGCGCGGTCCGCGACAGTCAGCTTGTCGTTCGGCGTGTAGGCGGTCTCACCGAGACGAATCGCGCGCGTGATCAGACGCTCCGCGACTCGCCTGAGTTCCTTCGCCTTCGCGTCTGTGGTCTCGATGCGCTCGTGCGCGACCAGGTTTGCCGTCAAAGCGCGCAACATCGCGCGGCGGTGACTGGTGTTGCGGCCGAATTGACGACCTGATTTACCGTGCCTCATCGGACTACCTTCTCAAATCACGAAGCGGACTGCTGCTGCTTCCAGCGTTCGACCATCGCAGGCCAGTTGTCGAACTTCATGCCGAGGCCGAGGCCCATCGTCGAAAGGATCTCTTTGATCTCCTTCAGCGACTTGCGACCGAAGTTCTTGGTCTTGAGCATGTCTTGCTCGGTCTTCTGCACGAGCTCGCCGATCAACGTGATGTTGGCGTTCTGCAAGCAATTCGCCGAGCGAACCGAGAGCTCGAGCTCGTCGACCGAGCGGAACAGGTTCTCGTTCAGCGGCTCTTCGTCGCTGCCGGTGACCTGATACGAAGTCTCTTCCGATTCCTCGAAGTTGATCCAGATCGAGAGTTGCTCTTTGAGGATCTTCGCGGCGAACGCGACGGCATCGACCGGACGCACCGCGCCGTTGGTCCAGACCTCCAGCACCAGCTTGTCGTAGTCAGTGACCTGGCCGACGCGCGCGTTCTGCACGGTGTAGTTCACCTTGCGGATCGGGCTGAATAGGGCATCGATCGGAATCGTGCCGATCGGCATGGTCGGACTCTTGTTGCGCTCAGCGGAGACGTAACCCCGGCCGCAAGCAACCGTCAGCTCGACCGAGAGCGGGCCCTTCTTGTCGAGGGTTGCGATCTGGTGTTGCGGGTTCAGCACCGTGAGCCCGTCGACCGTTTTGATGTCGCTTGCGAGGATCGGCCCGGGGCCTTCTTTCTCGAGGCGCACCGTGAACGTCTTCGGCGAGTCGACCTTGAACACCACCTCTTTGAGGTTGAGGATGATGTCGGTCACGTCTTCGACGACGTCCGGGATGGTCGTGAACTCGTGGAGCGCGGTGTCGAAGCGCACCGCGGCGATTGCGGCGCCTTGCAACGAAGCGAGCAGCACGCGGCGAAGCGAGTTGCCGATCGTGATGCCGAAACCCCGTTCGAGCGGCTCGCAGGTGAACTTGCCGTAGAATTCCGAATTCGATTCGGGATCGAGCGTGATCGCCTTCGGACGGATCAAGTCACGCCAATTCCGACTCATCATTTGTGTAACCATTCGAGCTGCTCCTTCTGTTTGGGGTTTCGCGCGACCGTCACGAGCAGCAGAGGAACCAGCTCCCACTGTCTGCTCCGCGGTCAGCCCGCGTCGCGAAGGCTCGGCCTTCGCTCAAACCAAAAAAAGCCGAGCCAAGTGCCCGGCGCCTTCATCAACGACTGTAATACTCGACGACGTACTGCTCGCGAACCGACGGTTCATTGAGCTCGTCGCGAACCGGCATCGACTTGAACGTGCCGCTGAAGTTGTCCTTGTCGACTTCGAGCCAGCTCGGACGCTGGCGATTTTCGGCCGCTGCGAGCGCCGCGGCGATGTAACCGATCTTGCGGCTCGTTTCGCCGATCTCGATCTTGTCGTTCGGCTTCACGCGATAGCTCGGGATGTTCACGCGCTTGCCGTTCACGAGCACGTGGTTGTGACGCACGAGCTGGCGACCCTGCGCGCGGCTCGAAGCAAACCCGATGCGGAGCACGACGTTGTCGAGACGGCGCTCGATCAAGCCGAGCATCTCTTCGCCGGTTCGGCCCTTGAGGTGCGTCGCCTGTACGTAGTAGCCGGCGAATTGCATCTCGAGCAGACCGTAGATGCGACGCATCTTCTGCTTCTCGCGCAAGCGGAGACCGTACTCGCTCAGCTTGATGCGCGCCTGGCCGTGCTGGCCCGGCGGATACGGACGCCGCGAGACCGCGCACTTTTCAGTGAAGCAGCGCTCGCCCTTCAAATAGAGTTTTCCGCCTTCGCGACGGCACAACTTGCAAACAGCACCTAAATAACGCGCCATGGTTCTTCTCTCACACGCGACGACGCTTGGGGGGACGGCACCCGTTGTGCGGGATCGGCGTCACGTCGCGAATCAAAGTCACTTTGAAGCCAACTTGTTGCAAGGCACGGAGCGCGCTCTCGCGACCAGCACCGGGACCCTTCACGAACACGGCCACCGAGCGCACGCCGTGCTCCATCGCGCGGCGACCGGCTTCTTCGGCCGCGAGCTGCGCCGCAAACGGCGTGCTCTTGCGCGAACCTTTGAACCCGCGCGAACCCGCGCTGGCCCAAGAGATCGCCGCGCCGTTCACATCCGTGATCGTCACGATCGTGTTGTTGAACGTGGATTGGATGTGGCAGATGCCGGCGAAGATGTTCTTCTTGACTGCTTTTTTCTGAACGCGGGCTTTCGGAGTTGCCATCAGGTTGCGCCTTTACGATTCGCTGATCCGCCGCTCACGAGCGACGCGCCAAGCTCTTGCGTGGACCCTTGCGAGTGCGCGCGTTGGTTCGAGTGCGCTGGCCGTTGACCGGCAGCCCTTTGCGATGACGAAGACCGCGGTATGACCCGAGGTCCATCAAGCGCTTGATGTTCTGCTGCACCTCGCGGCGCGCATCGCCCTCGACTTTCACGGTTTGCTCGATTGCGTCCCGGATCGCCTTGATGTCGGCTTCGCTGAGCTCGTCCACGAGCTTGTTTGCGGGGATCTTGGCGATCGCGCAGAGCTTGCGGGCGGTCGGGTAACCGATGCCGTAGATGTACGGCAGGGCGTAGGCGATTGCTTTGCGGCGGGGAAGGTCGATGCCAGCGATACGTGCCATGGTCGGTACTTTCTCTCAGCCCTGGCGCTGCTTGTGGCGAGGGTTATTGCAAATCACGCGCAGGACGCCGCGGCGCTTCACGACTTTGCATTTGTCGCAGATCTTTTTCACACTCGGTCGCACCTTCATGATGTCCTGCCTTCAGTCTGTCGTGTCTAAGTGAGCTTCTTGATGATTTGCCCGCGGCCTGGGTCGAGCTTGGAGAGCTTGACCGTGACCTTCGAGCCGCTGATGAGTCGTACGATCGCGTGACGAAGACTGGGCGCGATGCCTGCGCGAACGCTGCGGCCATCTTCGAGAGTCACCCGAAACAATGCGTTCGGCAGAACCTCTTCGATGACACCCGTTCCAGTCGAATCGTCTTTCGTTCGTCGCCTCCTTCTTACGTGCCAGAGTTTAGTAGTCGAGCGCTGCGAGAATGCGGTCCGTGATCTCTTTCGGAGAACCGACCCCATCGACTCGGCGAAGCAGCCCGAGTTTTTCGTAGTGCGGCAAGAGCGCCGCGGTCATCGCGTCGTATTGATCGAGACGCTTTTTGACGGTTTCCGGTTGGTCGTCGGCCCGATGTTCGAGCACAGCGTCCGAGGGCGGGGGACTATACTTTAAGTGGTAGATGTGTCCAGTCCGTTTGTCGGTGCGGCGCAGCGTCGCGCGCTCCTCCAAAAGGTCCCTGAAAACGTCGATTTGCACCACTTTGTCTAAGGGGGTGCCGAGCTCTTTCAGCAGCGCCGAAAGGGCTTCGGCTTGGGGCACTGTGCGCGGAAAGCCGTCCAAGATGAAACCGCGCTTCGCATCCGGCTCCGAAACGCGCTCCTTCACCAATCCAATCACGACGGAGTCGGGGACGAGCCCGCCCTCCTTCATGATCCGATCGGCTTGTTTGCCGAGCTCGGTGCCGGCGGCGACCGCGGCGCGCAGCATGTCCCCGGTCGAGATTTTCGGGATGCCGAACTTCTCGCACAAGACGGCGGCTTGAGTGCCTTTGCCGCTCGCGGGGGCGCCGAGCAAAATAATCCTCACGCCGGCCTCCGCCCGCTCAAGCGAGTCACGCGCGGACCGGTCAAGCCTTCATAGCTGCGGGTGATGAGGTGCGCCTCAATCTGATTCACCGTCTCGAGCGCCACGCCGACGACGATGATCAAACTCGTGCCGCCGAACTGAAACGGAATATTGAACGACATCGCGATCACGGACGGAATCACGCAAATCGCCGCGACGTAAACCGCGCCGGCGACCGTGAGCCGTGTCAGCACGCGATCGATGTACTCCGCCGTTTGGCGGCCGGGACGAATGCCTGGAATGTTCGCTTGCTGCTTCTTCAGGTTGTCTGCGACATCAATCGGCTGGAACGTGACGGCGGTATAGAAGAAGGAAAAGAAAATCGAGAGCGCGGCGAACAGCGTCTGGAACAGCCAATCCCCGCGATTGAGCAACGAGCTGAACGTGCTCATGCCGGGAATGTTGAAGTTCGCGAGCGTGGCCGGGAACATCAGCAAGCTGGAGGCGAAAATCGGCGGGATCATGCTCGCCATGTTCACCTTCAGCGGCAAATGCGCGGTCTGCCCGCCGTACACGCGGCGTCCCACTTGGCGGCGCGAGTACTGAATCGGGATTTCGCGCTGCGCGCGTTCGAAGAACACGACGACGGCGATGCTGATCAAAAGCACGCCGAGCAAAATCGCGATCGTCAACGGCTGCAAATCGCCGGTGTGGCTCGCGTAATAATTCTGAATCCCCTTCGGAATGCCGCTCACGATACTGGCGAGGATGATCATCGACACGCCGTTGCCGATGCCGCGGTCCGTCGCTTGCTCGCCGAGCCACATCAAAAGGCCCGAACCGGTGGTGAGCGTGATCACCGTCATGATCCGAAAGCCCCAGCCCGCGTCGATCACGACGTCCCCGTAGCGGCCGCCGCCGATGTCGGAGTTGTTCATGTGTTCGAGCGATAGCGCGACGCCTGCAGATTGCAGCACACTCAGCACGATCGCGCCGTAACGCGTGTACTGCTCGAGCTTGCGGCGGCCGGCTTCGCCCTCTTTGCGCAGCTCTTCGACCTGCTTACTGATCAAGCCGGCGAGCTGCATGATGATGCTCGCCGACACGTACGGCATGATGCCGAGCGCGAGGATTGACAGGTTCGCGAGTGCGCCACCCGAGAACAAATTGAAGAGCCCGAGCAAGCCGCCCTGGCCCTTCACGATGTTCTGCATCACCGTGCGATCGACGCCGGGGATCGTGATGAACACGCCCATGCGATAGATCGCGAGCACGACTAGCGTGAACGCGATCCGGCGCCGGAGCTCCGGCACCTTACCGATGTTCGAGAAGCCTTCGAAGACAGCCATGGGCGAGCTCGGAAATCGACGCTCAGCCCGCGGACGCTTCTTTTTGCTTCACGGTCGGCACGACCACGGCTTTGCCGCCCGCGGCTTCGATTTTCTCGAGCGCGGACTTGCTGAAGCCATTCGCGTGAACCGTGAGCTTTTTGGTGAACTCGCCGTCACCCAGGATCTTGATCTGCACGTTGCGGCCCTGCACGAGGCGCGCATCGCGCAGTACGTCTTCAGTCACGTTCGTGCCGGCGGCGAACTCTTGCAGATCGCCGACGTTCACGCCCACGACTGAAACCGGAAACGGCACGCGGAAACCGCGCTTCGGCAAGCGGCGCTGGATCGGGGTTTGCCCGCCTTGGAAGTGCAATTTGCCGATGTTGCCGCCCTGGCGAGCCTTCTGACCCTTCTGACCGCGACCGCAAGTCTTACCGAGACCCGAGCCGACACCGCGACCGAAGCGCTTCTCGTTGTGACGAGCGCCTTCGGGAGCGGCGAGGTGCGAGAGAACGATCGCGCTCATGACTTCTTCTCCTGAACCTCGACGAGGTGTAGCACCTTCTTGATCATGCCGCGGAAGGACGGAGTGTTCTCCACCACGACCTTCGACCCTGGACCGCGCAGACCGAGGCCGTCGATGATGCGACGGGTCGGGTGCGGGCGACCGATCACGCTTCCGGTCTGCTTCACTTCGAGTTTGTTGGTCACGTGGTGGGTCCTCCGCCGTTGCCGGAGACGATCGATGAACCGCCGCTCGCTTGCACCGACACGGCCGACACCGGGTAGTCACCCGCGATCTCATCGAGCTCTTTCGAGCGCGCTTTTGCAACGACTTCGGGACCGCGCAGGCCTTGAAGCGCCGCGACCGTCGCGTGCACGACGTTGTACTTGTTGGTCGAGCCGAGGCATTTACTCAAGATGTCTTGAATGCCCGCCGACTCGACGACCGCGCGCACCGCGCCGCCCGCGATAACGCCCGTACCCGGCGAAGCCGGGCGGAGCAAAACCTTGCCCGCGCCGAAGTGGCCGGTCACGTCGTGCGGAACCGTCGCGCCGATCATCGGCACTTTGAACAGGTTCTTGCGAGCTTGGTCGTTGCCCTTACGAATCGCTTCGGGCACTTCGTTCGCTTTGCCGAGACCGACACCCACGTGACCCGCTTCGTCGCCCACGACGACTAGCGCCGAGAAGCTGAAGCGACGGCCGCCTTTGACGACCTTCGCCACGCGGTTGATGTGGATGACGCGCTCTTTGAGCTTTTCTTCGTCGATGTTTTCGAACGCCATGATCTTGTCCTCTGAGCAAAGCTCAGAACTTGAGCCCCGCTTCGCGTGCGGCTTCAGCGAGCGCCTTCACGCGACCGTGGTAGAGGTATCCGTTGCGGTCGAACACGACCTTGTCGATCTTCTTCTCGAGACAAATCTTGGCGATCAGCGCGCCGACTTTCTTCGCCGCGTCCGTCTTCGTGTCTTCGCCGAGCGTGGTCTTGAGATCGCGCGAGAGCGTCGAGGCGGCGGCGACCGTGCTGCCGTTCGAATCCACCACCACCTGCGCGTAAATGTGCGTCGCGGTGCGGTAGATGCTGAGCCGCGGGCGCCCGCTGCTGCCGCTGATCTTCTTCCGAATGCGGAAGCGGCGGCGTTCACGACCAGTGAGTTGAGTTGCCATGTTACTTCGCCTTGCCCTTGGCGGCTTTGCCCGCTTTGCGGCGGATGTTCTCACCGCGGTAACGCACGCCTTTGCCGCCGTACGGTTCCGGCGGACGGAGTCCGCGAATCGTCGCGGCCATTTGCCCGAGCGCGGCTTTGTCCGCCGAGTTGAGCACGAGCATCGTGCCCTTCGAGTCCGCCGGCACATTGCCGGTAATCGAAGCGGGCAGCTCAATCGAAGTCGGGTGCGAGAAGCCGAGCTGCAGGGTGACGACCTTGCCCTTCACTTCCGCGCGATAACCCGTGCCGACGAGCTCGAGCGAACGCTCGTAACCCTCGGCGGCACCTTTGACCTTGCTCGCGAGGAGCGCGCGAACGAGCCCTTGCAAGCGAGCCGCATCGCGACCGTCGGCGCTGCTCTCGACGATCCAGCCTTCGCCTTCTTTACGCACGGCGACCTGCGCCGGCAAATCGAGCGAGAGCTTGCCCTTTGGGCCTTGGATGTCGAGCTTCTGGCCCGATTGATTGACCGTGACGCCCTTCGGAATCACGACCGGGCGCTTGCCGACGCGAGACTTCTTGATAGCCGCGGCTTGTACTTCAGCCATCACCACACCTCACAGAGCAGCTCGCCACCAACCTTGCGACGGCGCGCTTCCTTGTCGCTCATGAGCCCGCTCGACGTGCTGATGATCGACATGCCGAGCCCGCTGAGCACGCGCGGAATCTGATCGTGGCGCACGTACACGCGGCGGCCGGGACGCGACACGCGACGCAGCCCCTGGAACGCCGATTTCCGCTCGTCCGTGTATTTGAGGACGATGGTCAGCGTTTGGTGCTTCTTCGGGCCCCACTCTTCCTGGCGCACGTCGGCGACATAGCCTTCGGCCTTGAGCAGCTCCGCGATGTTTTTCTTGATTTTATTCGCCGGCAAACGCGTCAGCTCGTGACGAGCGAGCGCTGCGTTACGAATGCGCGCGAGCAAGTCGGCGATCGGATCGGTCATCATGGCTTCACCAGCTCGCTTTCGTCACTCCGGGCAGTTCGCCCTTGAGCGCAAGTTGCCGCATGCACAAGCGGCACAAGCAGAAGTCGCGGTAAACGGCGCGAACACGCCCGCACACGCGGCAGCGATTCACGGCCCGAGTAGAAAACTTGGGCGGACGATTGGCTTTCGCCCATTGAGATGCGCGCGCCATGATCAGCTCCTGAACGGCATTCCGAGACTTCCGAGCAGCTCTTTGGCTTCTTCGTCGG
>DATATR010000120.1:0-8632 GCA_036268695.1 Polyangiaceae bacterium
GCAACACAATCGGTAACCAAGTCCGGAGGTTTCAGCATGGAAAGAGCGCATTCGACCGCGACCGGATCGGTACTCGGCCCGGCGGGCGAAGCCGTTGGACTGGGTGGCATATTCAACCGTTTGATCCAAGAGCACGGTGAGCTCATGACTTTGATTCGCCAGGTCAAAATGAGCGCGGATGCTGGGCTCCGCCGCGACGTGTATCGCACGATACGCGCGGAGCTTACGGTTCACGAGCGAGCGGAGTCTTCGGTGCTTTACGCCGAGCTGCAACGATATCCGGAGACACGGCGCATCGCGACGGAGCACGCCGCTTTCGCGCGCGAGCTCGAGGAGGGCCTCTGCGAGCTCGACGCGCTCGACGCTGCTGGCGACGAATGGGTCGCCGCCTTCGCGCGTTTCTCGGAGCTCGCGCGCGCACATGTCGAGGAAGAGGAGAACGCCTTCTTCCCGGTTGCGCGCCAGACGCTCGGCGACAGCGCCAGCTGGGAGCTCGAGCGCCAGTACAAGCACGTAAAACAGGGATTTGCCAACAGCATCATGTGAGCCGAGCGGGCGCTCGCCCGCTTCGACTCGCGTTGATCGACGCGCTACTCGGCGTGAAAACCGTACGCCGGGAAGGCGTCGTTTGCGCCGCGCAGGTGAGCCGCGTTCGAGTGCACGTGGACGAGCATGAAGCCGAGCGCGCCGAACGCGAGCAAGCCGAACACGATCAAAGACAACATCACCGGCGAGTGCAGCGGCAAAGACCATTGCTCCGCGCGCGACGGCGCGACCGAGCTCGAGTCGTGCACGTGCGCCGTGGCCCGCGCTTCTTGTTCGATGTTTGGATCAGGCGCGATCGGTGGGACGGCGCCCGGTCGCTCCGCGGTGGGTTTCGACGTTTCGGAATGGGTCATGACTGCTCCTCTCGAGTTGCGCGCTTACGCTGCAAGCCTGTTTGCGCTGCAACACTGATACCGAGCACCATCCACGAGACTGTGGCGGTAATGAACGGCAACTGCGACTTGATGTGCGCGGATTTTGGCGACAGACTTCACTGCAACTGATGGTGGATTCGCGTGCGCTCTTGCTCGCCCGCTTGTCGGACATCGCCTACCGCTTGCAGCTGTTGAGTCGAGCGGGGCGAGCAGAGCCGCATGCGTTCGACCTTGCCTTCGCCGAGCTCGTGACGACCGCGCGTGAGCTCGATGTGCCGACGCACGAGCCGCGCGATGACGCCGCCGTGTTCATCGCTGACCCGCACAAAATCGTGGGCGCGACCTGGACTCAGTGCGGCGGCATTCTACACGAGCTCGAAAAGGAACGCGGCGACGACGCTGCGTTCTTGGTCAGCGAAGTCGCCGCGCGCCTACTGCGGATTGCGCCCACTCATCGTTGAGCTCGACTCGTCCGCTTTGGCCATCAGGGCCGCGCTTGGCTACTGGTTGCTCGCGGTCTCCCCCAGCTTTCGCTGCAGTTCTTGCGCGGCTTTCAGGTGCATCTCGACGACCGGTTTGATTTCGTTGAGATAGGCTTTGAGCTCCGCGCCTTTGACGTTCGGCAGCATCTGGTTGTTGATCATGTCGAGCACCGCCTGGTGCTCCTTCACTTGATCGGCGATGTAGTCGCGGTCGAAGCTCGTATCGTTGTCGGATTTGAGCGTGCTCAGTGTGTGCGCTGCGTCTTTCTCGAGCTTCTTCGAGCTGTCGCTGCTCGACGTTTTTAGGTTCAGCTTGGCCTGCTTGTCCTTTGCGTCGGTGTGTTGCTTGATCATGCGTTCGGCGAATTTCTTTATCCGCGCATCCTTGGCTTTGCTCTCGGCGACTTTGGCTTGATCGATCTCAGCGGAGTTCGCATCATCGGTGAGCTGCGCGATCTGTTCGTCAGTGAGGACCTCCGTCGCAGCCATGCCTTTCGCACCATTCGCGCCATTCGCGCCAGACGTATCGGTCGGTCCGGTGGTGGGGGTTGGCTGCGCCGCCGGGTTGGAGTTCGGCATCGCGGTGTTTTGTGTCGTTGGGGCTGGGCTGCTCGGCAGATGGTCCGTATCCGGCGTGGGAGCGTTGTTGCTGCGATTGCAACCGACTGCGAGCAAAAGCGCCGCGCTCAGCAACGTTGAACGAACTAACATGTGACACCTCGTGAAATGGCGCGCGAGACCGTGCTTTGGCGGTCCACGCAATTGTGTTTTCAGCGTGCGCGGCTAAGAGCAAAGGCGATGCCACCCGAACGGCAGAAAACACGACTCATTGGCATGCGACACGGCGCGCTCGGCTCTCTGCGGCGCTCGATGACGGGCAAATTGGTCGAGCGAGGCAACAAACTACGCCTCACGAGCGGCTGAACGAGCGAATTGCTCTACGATTGCCGCCGCGGAGCAGGATCTATGTCGTACGGCGCAAACATGTTTCCCATGACTTTCGCGGGAGGTAGTCGGGGAAAATGGCACGTCGAGCAGAGCTCGGCGATTTCTGGTCCCGCGTTGACGCGAGTCGAACGAGTGGACGCGGTGCCCGCGCACTTCCAACCGGATGCTGCCGTTTGGGCACTGCGCGGTGTTGCTGGGCATGCTCGCTATGTCCAAGCCGCCGAAAAAGTTACGCTCGACGCGATCTCGCCGCCGCTCGGTCGGCCCGAGGCCGCGCGCGCCGCGCTGATTCCGATTCGTAAGACAGCGGCGTGGTGGGCGCTTTCGCAAGACGAGCGGCGAGCGATTTTCGAAGCACGTTCGCGACACGTCTCGTCGACGTTGAAGTATTTGCCGCGCATCGCGCGCCGGCTCTATCACGCGCGAGATCTGGGCGAAGAGTTCGACTTTTTGACCTGGTTCGAGTTTGCATCCGAGCACATCGCCGCGTTCGACGAGCTCGTCGGCATGTTGCGACGAACCGAAGAGTGGTCTTTCGTCGAACGCGAAGTCGACTTGCGGCTCGTGCTGACGGTGTAGAGCACGCGCTGTCGCGCGAAATATCGAATCTGTGGTCAGCTGTTGATTAGACGGTTCAACAGCGGAGTACGACGGGCGCGCATGACGAAATGTTGCGCCGGAGCCGGCGAAGCTCGCCGCTGTTGCAGTTTTGTGCATGCTGATCGGCGTGGCGACTCGATTGGCTCGTCGGAGCGCGTCGCTATTGCGGTCGGGTGAGGTTCCGCTCGGTATATAGTCCGCGGTTGGCGGAAGGGTCAGACGGATTCCGCACGAGCGAGGACGGATGGTACAGCAGCAAAAGCAGCATGTGTTGCTCGTCGATGACGAGCCGCAAATCCTGACTGCGCTCGAAGATCTGCTCGCGGACGACTACACGATTTTCAAATCCGAGACCCCGCAGCGCGCGCTCGATTTCGTGCGCGAAGACGAGCAGCTCGCCGTCGTGATCACGGATCAGCGCATGCCGCACATGAACGGCGACGAGTTTCTGAGCAGGATCGCAGACTATAGCCAAGCCCTGCGGATCATGGTCTCCGGATTCGCCGACTTGCCCGCGGTGCTGCGCGCGGTAAACGACGGCAAAGTCTACGCCTACATCACCAAGCCCTGGGACGAGCACGACTTGTTGCAGAAGGTGCAAGGCGCCGCCGCGCACTTTCGCTTGGCGCGAGAGCTCGAGCGCGAACGTCGCCTGCTCCGCGACTTGATGGACAATAGTCCCGACGGCATCTACTTCAAAGACGGACAGCTGCGTTTTCTTCGGGCGAATGCTTCATTCGCGCGCGCGCTCGGGCGCAGCTCGGCCGACGAGCTCGTCGGCCAGCGGCTTTCGGATCTGCTGCCGGACGATCAGACACGCGCCGCGGAGGCCGAAGATCTGCGCGTGCTCGGCCAGCGCGAGCCGCTGCTCGACGTCGTGCGAGAGCAGCACAGCGGAGGTCGGCGTTATTTCATTTCTGAGACGAAAGCGCCGATTCAAAACGCGGCCGGCGTAGCACTCGGCTTGGTCGGCATTTCGCGCGACGTGACCGATCGCATCGAGACGTCCGAGGCGCTGCGCGATCGAGAAGCGGCGCTGCAGCGGCAAACCGGCATCCTCAATTCGATCCTGAGCGGGATGGGCGAGGGCGTGGTGGTGAGCGCGCTCGACGGCAGTACGCTGCTCTTCAACCAAGAAGCGAGCCGCATCCTCGGTCTGACGACTCGCGATGTCCGCGCCGAAGACTGGCCCGCGACGTATGGTCTTCACGCGACGGACAGCGGTGCGCTGCTGTCGCCCGAGGCAAATCCATTCTGTCGCGCACTGCGCGGCGAGCCGCTCGTCGAACTCGACGTTCGCGTCTCGAATTCGGTCGTGGCCCGCGCGCTCGTGGCGATCACCGCAACACCGCTCAAAGACGCCGATGGCCGCATCACGGGCGCGATCGCGCTCTTGCGCGACGTGACGGCGCAGCGCGATCTCGAGCAGCAGCTCTTGCAGTCTCAAAAGATGGAGGCGATTGGCCAACTCGCAGGCGGGATTGCCCACGACTTCAACAACTTATTGACGGTGATCGTGGGCTGCGGAGAGCTCGCGCTCGACGATTTGGGTGAAGCGCATCCGAGCCGCATGAACCTGCTCGAGCTCCTCGCCGCGTCGAACCGCGCGACGCTCATGACTCGGCAACTCTTGGCCTTCAGCCGCCAACAGGTGGTTCAACTCCAGGAAATTCAGTTGAACGACGTCGTGGCTGGTTTCGAGAGCATGCTTCGTCGCTTGATTCCCAGTCGCGTGGAGCTCGCGATCCTACCGCGCGCCAACCTGAGCTCGATCACCGCGGACAAAAGCCAACTCGAGCAGGTGATTTTGAATTTGGCGATCAACGCCTGCGATGCGATGTCGAATGGCGGTACGCTACGCATCGAAACGGACGAAGAAACCATCGGCGGCGGCGCTGCCAGCGAGCTCGGCGCGCTGCGCGGTCGCTATGTTTCTCTGACCGTGCTCGACACCGGCACGGGCATGTCGGAGGAGACGCGAAAGCGAATCTTCGAGCCTTTTTTCACCACGAAAGAGCTCGGCAAAGGCACAGGGCTCGGCTTGTCGACGGTCTACGGCATCGTGCGCCAGAGCGGCGGCGTGATTCAGGTGCAGAGTGCGCCCGGGCAAGGTAGCGAGTTCCGAATTTTGTGGCCGCGCAGCGCTCGGCACGCGGCACGCCCTTCGAGTATCCCGCCGCGAGCTCCGTGGTTGGAGAAGGTTTCGATTCTCTTGCTCGAGCCAGACGACTCGGTGCGCAAGATTGCCGCGCGCATTCTTCGCTCACAGGGACATGTCGTGCGCGAAGTTGCTGCGCTAGGGGAAGCGCTCGGCATCATCGCCGATACGCGAGAATCTTTCGATCTCCTCTTGCTGGAGATCGGGCAAGCCGTGCCCGCGCTGCGCGACGCGCTCGCGGCATCGCGACCGAATATCCGCCAATTGTTGCTCGTCGGCGGTAGCTCCGGAGCGCACTACGAAAACCGCTCGCCCACGCAAGCGACGCTGCTCGCCAAACCGTTTTCCCGCGCGGAGCTGCTCGAAAAGATCGAAGCGGCTCTAACCGCCGAGGCGAGCGCGCAAGCATCATGAACGAGGGCAGAGCGCCCAGTCCAGCGGACACAGAAAAGCGCAAGCAGCAAGTCTTACTGTGCGAAGTCGGCTCGCTACTCTGCGGTTTTGCGCTCGAATCGGTGATCGAGACGATGCGCGCGTTGCCGATCGAGCAAGTCGCGGCTGTGCCGAGCTTCGTCTCTGGGTTGTCGATCGTGCGCGGGCAGCCCGTGCCGGTCGTCGATTTGCCCGCCTTACTCGGCGTTCCCCGCGAGGTGCGGCGCGCGCGTTTCGTCTTGGTCAAGGCCGGCGATCGGCGCGTCGCGCTCGCCGTCTCGAATGTGCTCGGCACGCGCTCTCTTCCGCTTCGTTCGTTGCCAGAGTTGCCGCCACTGCTCGGCAGCGCGACTGCTGAGTTCGTCAATGCGATCGCTTCGCTCGATGCCCAACTGTTTTTGACGTTGGAGAGCGGGCGACTCGTACCGAACTCCGTTTGGGCGGAGCTCGACCTGGCCGGTGCTCGATCGTGAAGGAAATAGTATCCGCCGCCGAGCTCGATCGGTTTCGCGCGTTCGTGGCGCAAAGGCTCGGCCTGTGGTTCGACGACGGCAAGCTCGAGTATCTGGCAGGCATCCTCGAGCGCCGCCTGGATGCGCTCGGCGAAGCGCCGCTATCGTACTTGAAGAAGCTCGACAGCTCGCTCGGCCGGGCCGGCGAGCTTCGCGAGATTGCCCAGGAGCTCACGGTCGGCGAGACCTATTTTTTTCGGCATAACGACCAGTTTCGCGCATTCACCGAGGTAGCGCTGCGGGAGCGCATGCAGGCGCGTAGCGTCGTCAGGCAGCTGCGCTTCCTCTCGGCTGGCTGCTCCTCCGGAGAAGAGGGTTACAGTCTTTCGATCCTCACGCGGCAATTGCTCGAGGGGGCGGGCTGGGAAGCCAGCATCCGCGGCATTGACGTCAATCCGCGCGCGCTGGAGCGAGCGCGCGCCGCCCGCTATTCGTCGTGGGCATTGCGCGAAACGCCCGAGGAAATTCGGCAGCGCTACTTCCAGGTCGATGGTCGCGAATACCTGCTCGCGCCCGTGATTCGCGACTCGGTCAAGTTCGAAGAACAGAACTTGGTCGGTGACGAGCACTGGGCAGCCGAGAGTCTGGACGTCGTGTTTTGTCGCAATGTGCTGATGTATTTCACGCCGGAAAGCGCGACGCGAGTGGTCGAGCGTTTCGCGCGCGCGCTCGCTCCGGGTGGCTATCTATTTCTAGGTCACGCCGAGAATCTGCGCGGTCTGTCGCATGACTTCGAGCTCTGCCACACGCACGGCACCTTCTACTATCGAAGGAAGCCCGCGCTCGGCGACGTCAGCGTCGTGATCGAGCGGCAGAGCTCGCGCTCGCGAACCGATGGCCCGCGCCCCGCACCACTCGTCGATTGGACGAGCACTTGGCTCGACACGGTACAACAATCCTCGGATCGAATCCGCGCACTGACGGAAAAAGCGCAACCGGTGGCGGCGGCACGCGCCGTGGCAACGCGGCCCGCCGTCTCGGATCTCAGCCTCGCGCTCGAACTACTCGCGCACGAACGGTTCAGTGAAGCGCTCGATGTACTCGGCGCGCTGCCTGCGGGCGCGGCGCACGATCCGGACGCGGTGTTGCTTCGCGCGGCGCTCCTGACTCACGCGGGTAAGCTCGATGCGGCCGAGGCCGCCTGCTCCGAGCTGCTCGCGCTCGACGGTTTGAGCGCGGGAGCGCACTATTTGCGGGCGCTTTGTCGCGAACGCCAGGGTGATGCGCGCGCTGCAGTGGAGCACTCGCAAACTGCCTCTTACTTGGAACCCGCGTTCGCCATGCCGCATTTGCACCTCGGCTTGATGGCGCGTCGAGCAGGCGATCGCGCTGCCGCGCAGCGCGAACTCGCCCGAGCCGCGTTGCTTTTACAGCGCGAGGACGCCTCGCGCTTGCTGCTTTTCGGCGGCGGATTCAGTCGTGAAGGTTTGATCGAGCTGTGCCGTTCCGAGCTCGAGCGGTTGGGTCCAAGGACATGACGCAGTCGAAGCAACTCGAGGATCGTTTACAAAAGCTGCGCAACGAATTCGATCGCTCGTTTGCGATTGCAGTCGACGATGCGCGCGTCGACTACGTCGATTTCCTCGCCATTCGCCTGGCCGGTGATTCCTACGTACTGCGCTTGTCCGAAGTTTCGAGCTTGCACATCGATCGCCGGCTCACTCCGGCGCCGAGCGAACTCTCCGAGCTACGCGGCATCGCCGGGTTTCGTGGCGTGCTCACTCCCGTCTATGATCTCGGAGCTTTACTCGGCTATGCCGCGACTCCAATGGCCAGGTGGCTGTGCGTGGCGCGCGCGTCCGCTCCGATCGCGTTTTTATTCGAGTCGTTCGAGTCGCACTTGCGCCTCGCGCCCGAGCGGATCTCGAGCGGAAATGGCTCGAAACACGCGATCGGCGGCACGGTGCAAACCGACTCCGCCGCGATCCCGCTGCTCGATCTCCCTCTCCTCATCGCTGGAATTGCCGCACGAATCAAGGCCTCCGGGCCATCGCAGGAACGGTGACTGATGCGCATCAATTGGACTTTTGGCAGAAAGCTCGCACTCGGCTTCGCGATTGCAGTGCTCGCGGTGCTCGTGATCGGTATCTCCGGTTACCGCAGTACCGAGCACCTGATCGAAAACGATCACTGGGTGAATCACACCGAACAGGTGCGCACCAAGCTCGCCGATCTGCTGTCCGCCTTGAAAGACTGCGAGACGGGTCAGCGTGGCTTCGTGATCACCGGAGACGACGCATTCCTCGAGCCGTATCGCCTCGCGCTGCCGCTAGTCGAGCAAACCTTCAATCAGGTACACGGCTTGACGGCCGATAACGACGCTCAGCAGCGACGGTTGAGCGAGCTGAAGCCGGCGATCGACACGAAGCTCGCCGAGCTGCGGCGTGTGAACGAGATCCGCAAAACACAAGGCTTCGACGCGGCCGAGAAATACGTCGCCCTCGGCGAGGGCAAGATCACGATGGAAAAGATCCGCGCGCTGATCGCTCAGATGGACGACGACGAGTTCGGGCTGCTCGGTCGTCGCTCGGCCGAAGCCGAGCTCAGCTCCGAGAACACCAAGACGACCATCCTGTGGGG
>DATATR010000121.1:0-11496 GCA_036268695.1 Polyangiaceae bacterium
AGTCTCCCGAGCCGACGTTCCTGGCTCGTGAGTACCCAATTCAGGTGTTCTACACCCAAGCTCGCTTGGGTGGATCGTGAACAAGAAAAGCATCCGAGACAAAAGGACAGCAAAGGACCGAGAAATTTTTGGTCCTCACACTTGGGGACCAAAAATTTCTCGGTCCGTTCATGTGGTCGCGCGTCTAAGCAGAAAGCTTTTCGCGTTTTCGTTGCGCTGGCCAGCGCCGGAAAAGTCCGACGCGAACGGACGCACTCACGCGTCAGTCGCGGACTCGCCCGCGCTTTCGCCGCCGAGCTCGGCTTCGAGCTCGCGCAGCAGCTTCTTGGCTTGTTTACTGAGCTTGGTCGGCACGCGCACATCCACCGCCACGTGCAAATCCCCGCGCCCGTGGCGGTCGAGCCGCGGCATGCCTTGGCCGCGTACGACGATCACGGCATTGGGTTGCGTGCCCGGCTGCACTTCGGCACTGACCTCGGTGTCGTCCGGCAATTTGAGCTCGAGTTTCGTGCCGAGCGCGGCTTGCGCGAAGGTGATCGAAGCGCGCGTGCCGAGATCCGCGCCTTGACGCTCGAAGTGCGGATCGGCCTCGACCTCGATATCGACGTACAAATCGCCGGGCGGCAAATTGTTCGGGCCGGGCATGCCTTGACGCGGCACGCGCAAGCGTTGGCCGGAGTCGATTCCGCCCGGAATCGCGACCAGCACTTTGCGCTGCCGTTCGACCGCGCCCGCGCCGCGACAGGTCTTGCACGGAGTCGCGATGTATTGGCCGGTGCCGCGGCAGCGCGCGCACGGGCTCGCGAACATGATGAAGCCGCGCTGCGCCGTGACCTGACCCGAGCCACGACACTGCGTGCACAGCTCCGGTTTGGTGCCGGCTTCGGCACCCGAGCCTTGGCACGTTTCACACGGCGCCGCGCCGACCACAGTGACTTCGTGCTTGCCGCCAGTGAGCGCTTCTTTGAGCGAAATGACGGCATCGACGCGCACGTCTTGGCCGCGCTCCGGGCCGCGCTTGCGCCGAGCTCCGCCGCCCTGAACTCCCCCAAAACCCCCGAAGAAATCCGAGAACATGTCTTGGAAGTGGCTCAGGATGTCGCCCATGCCGGCGCCGTTGAAGTCGAAGCCCGCGCCGCCGCTGAGTCCCGCATGCCCGAAGCGATCGTAGGTGGCGCGCTTTTCGGCATCCGAAAGCACGGTGTAGGCCTCGGTCGCTTCTTTGAATTTCTCCTCCGCGACTTTGTCGCCTGGGTTGCGATCCGGGTGGTGCTTCAGCGCGCACTGCCGATATGCCTTCTTGATGTCGTCGTCTGATGCCTCGCGGGAGACGCTCAACACCACGTAATAGTCGCGCTTTTCACTCATGCTGGATGTCGCCGAACCGGGGAGATGGTCGGCAAGGTAAGGCTGCAGAGCAGGCTGTCAACGCGCTTCGGCGTTGGGAGCCGCAGTTTCTGGCTGATCCACGCTGGCGCCGGGTTTGCCGGCGAGCTCGAGACGCAACGACAAGCTCTCGATCGTCCAGGCCGCGGCCTGCAAATCGGCTTCGCGCTCGGCGAGCGCACGCTCGAGCTCGGCGTTTGCCGCCGCAGCTTGCTCCGTGCGACGACGCTCGAGCTCGCGCACCAGTTCTTTGCCGGTGCGTTCGGCAGTGCGAAGCTCGTCTTCGAGTCGGCGCACTTCGGCGCCGCGTTCGCTGAGTTGGCGCTCGAATGCCGCGAGCTCACTCTTGTTGTCTTCGCTGGTGTGCTCGGCCAGCTCTCGCTCGCGTTCGGCGAGCTTCGCGCGCAGCGCGGCCAGTTCCTGCTCGTGCCGCGCTTCGAACGCCGCGCGCGTTTTTTCCTCGGTCTCGAGCTTGGCGCGCAGTTCTTCGACTTCGGCCTCGGCGCCGTCGGCGCGTTCGTCTGCGGTGCTGGCGCGCGCTTCGAGTTCGCCGGCCCAGGTTTTGAGCCGCGCGAGTTCGCGCGCATCGACCTTGGCGCTCGCGCTCGGCTCTTGTTTTTTTGGGGGTTGCGCGAGGCTCGCGAGGAGTCGCCGCGTGGGCAACTGAATCACGGCGAACTGGTCGAGCCGCGCGTCTTGGTTCGAAGCGAGGGCCAAGAACAAGTCCGGCTCTTCTGCGCCGCCCGGCACGAAGCTCGTATCGAGCGCCGGCTCCGGCTCGCCAGAAGCCGAAAAATCCGCGATCGCATAACCGACGAACGGCGTCTGCCCGAGCATGCGCACCTGCTCGAACTCGGCCGCGACCGCGTCGTAAAGCGCGTAGTAATCGAGCACCGTGTCCGAGGGGCTACTCGCTTGCAAAAGCGGCGTCGAAGCTTCCGGATTCGGACACGCGACGATCGCGACACCGCGCGGCACGAGCGCGCGGTGCACCTTCTTCAGGATCGAAAGCGCATTGAACGCGCCGAGATTCTCGATCAAGCCGAGCTCGAACGCGCCATCTCGCACCGCCAAATCGCTGTCCGCGAGGGCTGAAAATGAAATTTGCGTCGAGCGGTTGCGCGCCGTGGCCTCGGCGACGCGAACCGGATCCGGATCGCAGACGTGCACCGAACGCGCGCCGCGCTCGAGCAATTGGAAAGCGAGGGCGCCGAGCGCGCTGCCGAACACGAGCACGCGCCGATTTTCGGCGAGCGGCTCGGCGTAAGCGGCGAGCGCAATGCTCGGCTCGAGCAAAGAGGAATCGTTCATGAGCGGGCCGCAAGGCTAGCGGAGAACGTCAAGGTTGGCGACAGGGCGTGGGCACCTTGCACGGCGTGCCGCAATTGAGGCCCAGGGCATAGCGTTCGACCTGCCGCGGCTCTTCGCGGCCGAGCCCAGTCCCCGCAAGGCACAGCATCGCCGAGTCTTGCGCGCCGAGCGACTGCGCCGCGTCCGCGCACAGTGAATTCAAGCATTGGCCGTCCTTCATGCCGTGGGCCGGCGGACAATCGGCGTCCGTATGGCAAACCAGCGGCCGACAATCCCAAACCGCGCTCGAAATTTGCCCCGGCTCGACGTCACAGATGCCGATCAGTCTGCCGTTCGTTTGCAGAATTTGATTGGTTTTTCCGTCCGCGCGTTTTGCGCCCGAGGTTTGCGTGAACGCACACGCACCGCTGCGCTCGCACTGGGCGGAGAAGGTCCGGCTCTCGGTATCGGTGAGCGTGCGCTCGCTCACGCTGCGGCAGCCGAGCGCGATCGAGGCGCAGAAAAATAGGCCCCAACCGATCGACGCGCGCATTGCCGCCCGAAGCTCAGCGCGGCGCGCGCCGCCTGTCAATGCCGCTCGCCGCGAAGGTCGCGCTCGAATTTGCCAGATTTTTCCCGAGCCGCGCTATGCTCGATGCCCTCCATCGGGTTCCCTCGTTTGCTCATGTTCAAGAAAACTCTGGTCGTCGACGGCGTCACGCCCGTCGGTGCATATCAGGCTCTCCGCACGCGCTCGGAGGGCGGTTCGTTCCTGCTCGAAAGCGTGGTGCCGGGCGAGCGCTGGGGGCGCTACTCGATCCTCGGCTATCGCCCGAAGTCCGAGCATGTCGTGTATGGCGAACCCGGGATCGATCCGTTCACGCGCCTGTCCGAACTCGCGCCCGCGGACGGCGCGGACGAAACGGACGTGGCCGCGCGCTTCGCGACCGCGTGCGTCGGCTTGCTGACCTACGACATGGTGCACTTCGTTACGAAGGTCGAGCCGTGGCCCGAGCTACTCGGCGGCAAACGCCCCATCGCGCGCATGATCGCCGATGCGACGGTCGTCGTGTTCGACAACTTGACGCACACCGCCGTGATCGCCGCGCAGGATCCGGCCGAGGTCGAGCGCGCCGAGCGCGATCTCTCGCACGCCACTTCGCTGCCGCTGATGGCGCCACCCGATCCGCAAGCGTTGCCGCGCGATGTCGAGATCAACATGAGCGACGCGGAGTATTGCCGTGCGGTCGAGCGCGCCAAAGAATACATCCGCGCGGGCGACGCGTTCCAAATCGTGCCGGCGCGCACGTTCTCGACTCCGACCGGCAACGCCGATCCGTTCGACGTCTATCGTGCGATGCGCGTGCTCTCGCCCGCGCCGTACATGTACCTCTTGGAGCTGCCCGAGCGCGGCAACGCGCACCGCGTGGCGATCGCGGGCGCGAGTCCGGAGACCTTGGTGCGGGTCGAAAATAAGCGCATCACGCTGCGGCCGATCGCCGGCACGCGCCGCCGCGGGCGAACCCCAGAAGAAGATCAAGCCCTGGCCGACGAAATGCTGAACGATCCGAAGGAACGCGCCGAGCACGTCATGCTGATCGATCTGGCGCGCAATGACGTCGGGCGGGTCGCGAAAGCGGGCACGGTGCGCGTGCCTTTGCAGATGAACGTCGAGAAATACAGTCATGTGATGCACATCACGAGCGAGGTCGAAGGCGAGCTGAATCCGAAGCTCGGGCCGTGGGACGTGATCCGCGCGACGTTTCCGGCCGGCACGCTGAGCGGCGCGCCGAAGGTGCGCGCGATGCAGATCATTCGCGAGCTCGAGCTTCGTCCGCGCGGCGCTTATGGTGGCGCGCTCGGCTACGTCACCCGCGGCACGAGCCTGGATTTGGCGATCGCGATTCGAACGGTCGTGATGCAAGACGGGCGCTTCGAAGTCACGGCCGGCGCGGGTGTGGTCGCGGACAGCGTGCCGGAGCTCGAAGCCAAAGAGACGCGCAACAAAGCGCGCGCCGCGCTATCCGCAATCTTCGCCGCGCGCGCCCGCTGAGCAGATGAGCTACAGCGACGAAAACGCGTTCGGCGTCCTGATCGGCTATCACGCGCTCGAAGCGGACGAATATACCCTCGAAGCGCAGGATTTTGCCGCGCGGTTCTCGCAATTTCGCGCCGCCGTGCGCGGCTGCATCGAGGCTTTTCCATTGGCGGAAAGCGTGCTCGTGCGCGAGTTCGGGCACGCGCTCTATCTCGAATTCGCCGATGGCGATCAAATCGAAGACCCGATCGGCTGGATCAAACTCGTGCGCGCGCGGCTCACGGGCATCGAGTTCGCGAGTGTCGGTGTGCTGAGCCACGGTGGACGCTGGCTCGCCGAAGAACGTGAGGCTCTGCCGAGCGTGGCGGGCGTCGAGTGGCAGCCAGTGTCGTTGCCGAGCGAACCGTTGCGCCGCGCGCTCTACGCCGAAACCGCGACGCACTCGGCGGATGAAAACGACCACAGCGGTTGGGGCCCCGGCATTTATGTCGACACCGAGGCGATCGAAGCGCTCGGTCGCACACTGAAAAACGCGCCCACGCCGCTGGCGGTGGCGGGCGCCACCTTCTATCGCGTCGCGCGCTGAGACTCACTCGAGGCAGCCGCGCACGGCTGCGATCAGCTGTCGGTAGGAAAACGGTTTCGGCAGACGCGCGAAGTCGCCCAGCTTTCCGTGCGGCAAATCGCTGCCGGAAACCAACACTTCGAGCCCCGGTCGCGCGCCGCAAAGCGTTGCGATGAGCTCCGCCGGCTGCATGCCGGGAAGCTCGGCATCGCAGCACAAGAGTTGAATCGGTCCGTCGTAGTCGTTGCTGGTCAGGAGCGCCTCTTCGGCGTCGGAGGCGGTCAGCACTTGATAGCCCGCGCGCTCGAGCATGGTGGTCGCGAGCCGCCGCACGTCGCGATGTTCGTCGACGAGCAGAATCGTTTGCGGGGCGGCTTGCGGGGCCGGCTCGGCGCTCGGCATGACATGCAGGGGCCGAGTCGTTACTGCGCCGATCGTGACGGAAAATCTCATTGCGAGCATTCGCTCCGGACGGAGTGCGGCAGTCGCCGGCACGCGCACGAGCGACACTTCGACTTCCGGCGCGACGTTCGCGTCGCCCAAGGCATCCAACAAATGAAGCTCGAGCAGATCGTCGCCGAGCGACTCGCGCAGGCGCAGGACGGTGTCGAGCAATGCATTTCGTAGCCGCAACAAGTTGCAGCGCACGCGCGCCTCGCTCGCTAGCGTGACGCGAAGGCGATCCGGCCGGAGTAGTAAATAGCGCAGCCCGCGCGCGAGCAGTGTCAGATCCTCGGCCAGAATCAAGCTCGCGTCCGTGTCAGCGAGCGCGCCGCCGAGCGCGAGGATCCCGCCGACGAGCTCGCTCGTTTGCGCGGACGCGGCGAGCAGCGCCTCGATGCCTTCTTGCGTTTGCGCCATGCTCGAGCGCGGATCTTTGAGCAAGCGGGACCAGCCGCGCCCGACGTGGAACAAGTTGTTCAGGTCGTGTTTGGCGCGCATCAGCGCGAGGCCAATGGCCGCGGCGCGCGCGAGTTCGTCCGCGCGCGGGTCGGCTTTTGCCGAATCGAGGTTGCCCGCGCTGTCGTTCATCCGGTCGAAGGCTAGCAGCAATTCGGCGCGACGGATCAGCGGCGACAGCTCGCGCTGATCGAGAGATTGGCGCCGTCCACCGCTGCACGCAAAACCATGTTCGCTTCGTGACAGATGCGCGCGAGGCCGAGCATCGCGCGCCGGCCGCTCGGCGACATCGAACGCTCGAGCTCGGACGTGTACGTACGTTCCGGATTTTCTTGAATGCGCGCCAGGTGAGCGCGCAGCATTTCGATGCGCGATGAGATGGTCGCGTTCCTCACCACGACGCAAATGTCCGTCATGGTGGTCGACAGCTCGTACGTGATTTCCTTCATCATCAAGCTATATTTCAGCGCATTTTCCAGCAATTCCTGGCTCGCCAGGATGACACGCTCCGCGGCGCCGAAGCTAAACACGGCCTTGGCGTAACCCGAGACGAAGCCGTAAAAGTATTCCGCGTTCTCGCTGTTTTCCCAAGCCACACGCACGAGCGTGCGCGCCTCGCGCTGCGCGAGCGGCAGCGGGTTTTGACCGTGCTCGAACGGACCAGCTTGCGGCATGGCTATTCCGCGTCGATTACGATCGCGTTCGGCGCGAGCGTTTGCAGCACCGAGAAGCTCGTGCGCTGCCAGGTGATGCGGCGATCGGTACGAAATCGTAGCGTGTAGCTTTCGCTCGGGCCGAGGTTGCGCAGCCAGGTCGTCCAATCGACGAACAAGCGAATCGCGGAGGAATTGACGAACGTCAAATGGCGCACGTCGACCGAAACTTCGCGCAGTCGATCCTCGCAGGCCGCGCGGTGAAGCCCCGCGAAAAACGCACTGAGCACGCGCCCGGGTTCGGCGATCGCGATCACGCCGAGCAACTGAACCAGCGCGGGCGGCTTGATTTGCACGCTGAAATTCTCGAGCGTCGGCAAGCCGACTTCGGCGAGCTTGCTCATAGTTTGCCCACCGCCGTGAGGCGGACGTTGCCTTCGCCTTCTTCGCTGACCGAGAGCTCGAACTGAGTCTCGAAGCGCATGCGCGCCAGTCCGAGACGCGCCGGCGCTCCGGGTTCGCGCGCGGCCCGCGCGAACGCGGCGATGAACGCCGCTTCCGGATCGAATCGGCGCAGCATCTCAATCTCCTCGCGCAGGCTCTGTAGGTGCTTCGGGTCGGCGTGGCTGAGCGTCGAAATCTGAAGCTCCGCGCCGTCGCTCGAGATCTCGATTTCGAGCCTGCTGTCGTCGCTCGGCGACGAGTACTTCACCGCGTTCTCGAGCGTCTCTTGCAGCACGACGCGAGCGCGTTCAGCGACTTCCGGCTGCTTGAACGTCGTCTCGCAAAAGAAGCGACCGAACTCGCGGACGCCATCGATGTAAGCCCAAACCGGACGGAAGCAGACTGAGACCAAAAGCGGGCCCTTCGGACGCGGCGGTTTGCTGCTGATGGTGTTGGTGGTGCTTTGCAATGCTTTGCCTCGCCGGGTTTGGAGGCGCCGATTGAGGCGCAGCGAGGCCCAATGCAGCGCGCGTGCCATCCTATTTAGTCCGTGGATTTTAGGGGTTATCCCTGATATGCAGTCTCCGCCGCGGTCTCAGTCGAGGTCAGTCTGACCTCGCGCGGTCAGTTCGACCCGGGTCTGATATCGTCGATCGTCGCGATGCAAGAGGGACCGGGCCGCGCTGGAACGTTGCTGCTCGTCGACGACGAGCAGCTCTCGCTCGGCGTGCTGCGGGCAAGCCTGGCCGCGGAACGCTTTCACACCTTCAGCGCCGAGTCCGGCGCCGAGGCACTCGCGCTTTTGGATCAACACGCGCAAGAGATCGAGTGCGTGCTCACCGATTTGTACATGCCCGGCGTGTCCGGGATGGACGTCTTGATGTACGTGCGCGAGCGCTGGCCCGAACTCAGCGTGATCGTACTCACCGGTCACGGCGATGTGCAAACCGCGGTCAGCGCGATCCGCGCCGGCGCGTACGACTACTTGGTCAAACCGGTCGACACCGGCGACGCGCTACCGACCGTGCTCCGGCGTGCGATCGAGCATCACCGCTTGCTCTGCCGCAATCGTTACCTCGAGCGACGACTCGAGGCGGCCGAGCGTTTCGCGGGCTTGATCGGCAATTGTCGGGCGATGCGTCAGGTTTACGCGAGCGTATCGCACGTCGCGGCCACGGACGCGACGGTGCTCGTGCTCGGCGAAAGCGGCACCGGCAAAGAGCTCGTGGCGCGCTCGATCCACGAGCAGAGCGCGCGTGCGGGTCGCCCCTTCGTCGCGATCAACTGCGGCGCGCTCACCGAAACCTTGCTCGAGAGCGAGCTCTTCGGCCACGAGCGCGGCGCGTTCACCGGCGCCGTCGCGCGCCGACGCGGACTTTTCGAAGAAGCCTCGGGCGGCACGTTGTTTTTGGACGAAGTTGGCGAATTGTCGTCCGCGACGCAAGTGCGGTTGCTCCGAGTACTGCAAGAACGACACGTGCGTCCGGTTGGATCGAATCGCTCGATTCCAATCGACGTGCGCGTGATCGCGGCCACGAACCGCAATTTGGAAGAAGAGGTCGCGGCGCGCCGTTTTCGCGAGGACCTATTTTATCGCCTGAACGTGATCGCGATCGAGCTGCCGCCGCTGCGCACGCGCGGCGACGATATTTTGTTGTTGGCGCAGCATTTACTGACCAAGCACGCCGCTCGTCACCAAAAGAGCCCGAGCAGCATCGCGCCGGAGGCGCTCGAAGCGTTGACCACCCACGATTGGCCGGGCAACGTGCGCGAGCTCGAAAACGCGATCGAGCGTGCCGTGATCCTGAACCGCGGCGCACAGATCACGCTTGACTCCTTGCCGCTCGCGCTGCGGCACGGCTCGGTTCCGCCGCGCAGCGCGACCGTGAGTGAGACATTCAGCGAAGCGCGCGAGCGCTTCGAACGTCGTTACTTACAAGACGTGTTCTCGGTCGCCGGCGGCAATCTGAGCGCGGCCGCGAAACAAGCAGGCATGGATCGCTCGAACTTCCGGCGTCTGATCAAACGCTACAATCTGCCGGCCTCGCCTGGCGATTCGCCCAAGCTCGAACCAGAGCGCGACGACGATTAGCCGTACGGCGAGACGCCGAATGCCCGCAAATGCAGCCGTAAAATCACGGCAAAGAGCAGCGCTGCGATCAACGCGGGTACCCACAGCTCCGACCACGACAAGCGATTTTTCCCGAGTACGATCGCGCCAAACGGAATATTCGAGGTCACCTCGGCATAGCGCGAAAACTCACTGCGATTGGTGTGACGGCGCTTATCGTCGATGCTGGCGGTTCCGCGTAACGCCGTGACGCACAAGGATCCAAAAAACAAAATCGCCGCGACGTGCCCCGCTACCAGCAAATGCGCGCCCGACCAAATCGCGACGCCCCACAAGAATGGATGGCGCGTGATGCGCAGCACGCCGCGCGCGGCGTCCGTGCGTTCGAGGACTTTTTCGGCGCCAGCCGCGGTCGGGTTCGGTGTGCAGAACGCGCCCACGATCAGGAGCAGCGCGAGCGGCATCACGCAAAGCGGCAACCAATGAATCGGTCGCGGCGCAAACCAGAGTGGATAGAAGTCCGCCTTTCGATAGGCCGCGATCAAAAAGACCAGCGAAGCGAGCGAAAGCAAGGCAAAAAAACCGCGAAAACCGGCTTCGCCGAGGCGGCGCGCGAGCACCCAGCGCAGCTCTGAACCAGCGATGAACGCGTGAATCCCGAACCAGATGAACGCTGCCAGCGCCAAGCGCTCGAACATGCTCAGAGCCAGCCGGCTTGGCGATACCAATCGACGGTGCGCTTCACGCCTTGCGAGAAGGTCACGCTCGGCGTCCAATCGAGCGCGCGTTGCGTATTCGAGCTGTCGCACACCCACTGATCGAACAGCTCGTTGCATTTGTCGCGCGTGAGCATGACCGCGCGGTTCGTCACTTTGCCGTACGCTTCGCTCATGAACGCCGCGCCCTCGACCACACGACGCGGCAGCGGAATGCGCAAGAACGCGCGCTTGCCGACCGCGGATTCCGCCTCCGAGATCAACTCCGCCATGGTGTGCACGCTGCCGTCGTCGACCGCGAAGATGCTGCCGCTCGGCACCTCAGCGTCGATCGCGCGGATGCAAGCGCGCGCGCAGTCCGGCCCGAACGTCATGCTGAGTTTGCTTTGCGGTGAGCCGAGCAGCGGCAACACCCCGAGCTTGATCGACTTGAAAAAAGCCAAGATCTCGCGATCGCGCGGGCCGTAAATCGCTGGCGGTCGCAAGATCGTGATTTTGAGCTGGTCTTTTTTGGTGAGCGCGGCGCGCTCAGCGGCGAGCTTGCTGCGGCCGTAGTCGGTGACGGGGCGCGGTTCGGCGTCGAGCGGCACGGGGTTGCCGTGCGCGTCGCTCGGGCCGCCGACGGCGATGCTCGAGACGAGCACGAAGCGCTTGAGCGAAGCTTGCTGCGGCATGCACGCTTCCAACAAATACTCGGTGCCTTGCGCGTTGACGCGCATGAACTCGTCCAAGCTGCGCGCCTTGACCAAACCCGCGGAGTGAACCACCGCTTCGACGCCCTCGACAGCGCGCTCGAGGCTCGCGCGATCGTCGATCGCGCCGTCGAACAGCTCCACATTGGGGAGCGTGCGCAAAAACTTGGTGTCGCTCGATTTGCGCACCAACGC
The DNA here is from genome assembly GCA_036268695.1 of Polyangiaceae bacterium. GTDB lineage: Bacteria > Myxococcota_A > Polyangia > Polyangiales > Polyangiaceae > PMG-095. The sequence goes on from DATATR010000121.1 coordinate 10,951, forward strand.
GCGGACGGCGCGGCCCGCCTGCGAAAGTTGTTCGACGACGTGTGAGCCGAGAAAACCGGATCCGCCGGTGACGAGAATGGTCATGTGTTTTTTTCGTAAATGCGGTACTTTTTGTAGATTTTTCCGCCCATGAACTTGATCCCGACATTGACCGGGCCGTTGTCCTCGAGCGTCCAGCTGAGCTCGCCCCACTCGATGCCGAGCTTTTGCCCGGATTGGTTGAGCTTCGCGTAAAGGTAAATGCTGAGCCCGGCATACTTGCGATTGCCGCGGAACTTTTTGGAAATGCCGAGCAAGGCGAGACGCGCGGTCTTCGGCCCTTTCACCTTCAGTCGCCACAAGAGCTTGCCGAGCTCGAGCGGCCCGAGCTTGCCCTTCATGTCTTTGATCAACTCGTTCACGTTCGGCAAAGCGATCGCGAACGCCGCCGGCTCGCCGTCGATTTCAGCGATGTAGGTGAGCTCCGGGATCGCGATCAGCTTCAAATCCGCGGCGAGCTTCGAGAGCTCTTTTTCCGTGTAAGGAACGAAACCCCAATTTTCGCTC
>DATATR010000122.1:0-9533 GCA_036268695.1 Polyangiaceae bacterium
CTTCAGTTGCAAATGCAACTTGCGTCGGGTTCAGTTGCGAATGCAACTTGCGTCGGGTGCAGTGTGGGGTTCAGTTGCAAACTGCAACTTGCGTCGGGTTCAGTTGCAAATGCAACTTGCGTCGGGTTCAGTTGCGAATGCAACTTGCGTCGGGTTCAGTTGCGAATGCAACTTGTGTCGGGTTCAGTTGCAAATGCAACTAGCGTCGGGTTCAGTTGCAAATGCAACTTGTGTCGGGTTCAGTTGCAAATGCAACTGACGATGCGAGTTTCGAGGGGCCCTTGCCGTCGACCCAACCGCGGTCACGGCCAATCCGAGTGCGCTCACGTTGGACCGCGTTGGCGCGAATCCGAAGCGGCGCCATGAACGCGAGAGGCGCGGCCAAAATTGCGCGGACGGTTCGAGTCGAGAGCGGCCGCTCAATAGCCGGCTTGGCTGAATAGCTCTTTTAGCCGCGGCTGGTCTTTGATGTCCGGCTTGGCCACTTGCGTGCGCAGGCTCTCGATCGTCTTGTGCGGCCAATCCTTCTGAAACAGATTGACGATCCATTTGGCGACTGAGCCCTTCGGGTCGGCCAAAACCTCGGCTAAAACGCGGGTTTTTTTGCCGCCTTCGATCGAGGTCAGCTTGAACGTGCCGTAGCTGAACTCGCCGCGGATGTAGTCGGTCTTGGGCGCGCCCGAGTCGTAGACCGAGTGGTAGTTGAGCGCGACGGCCTTGTCCGCGGGCACCAGCTCGAGCTTGACGTCGAAGACGAAATCGCGATCTTTGAGCACGATCGGCGTTTTGATGTGATCCCACTCGATGTACTCGTCGTCGTTGATTTTGCGCACGACTTTAGTCTCGGCCAAGCTGTCGATCCATTCGGGCGCGCGCGCCGTATCGACGAGTACGCTCGCGACGCGCAGGATCGGCGCGTTCACCACGCCTTCGCCGCGCAGCGCGATGATCGGGCTGTTCGGCACTTCGCGGCGATAAACCGAGATGCCGTCATCTTCGCCGAATTTCTCCCAGGGTGGGTCTTTGGGCGCGGTGCCGGTCGCGAGCAAGCTACTCGTGACGAGCGCGGTGACCGCGAGCGCACGCCCGGCAAGTGACTTCGGTTTCATGACCCTCACGCCGATTTTCGGAGCACCGTCTTGTAACGTCAAGGGCACTCGGCGCGTCGCGAAATCGACGCCCAGGAGCACCCCCAAAAAAACAAGTGCGAGGGTGTGGTTACTCGGTCGGGCCGAAGCGCGTAACCGGCCAGCATAACCACGCACACGCCGTCACGCACGCAACGCGAAAGACGCGAAAGACGCGAGAAAGCGCGCGTTCTGGCCTTGCTTCGGGGCGCGCCGGTAGTATCTTCCGCGATCCTTGAAAGAACTTTTCGAGACCCTCAAGAAGCAGGCCCTGCCCGCGATTTGGGCCCAAGGTGTGAAGCTCGCGCGTGAGGATTCGGTCGCGCTGGAGCGTGAGAGCGACGGGAAGTTGGAGCTGCGCGTGCGAGTGCCTGCACGGGTCGCGTACTTGAACGTGGCGCTGTTCACGCGGGACGCGGAGTGGACGTGCGATTGTCCCGGGCCCGCCGATCCGTGCGTGCACGTGGTCGCCGCGGTGCTCGCGGCGCAGCGCGTGGAACAAGCCGGACAGAAGCTACCGGATGCCAAGCAGAGCGGCGCGCAACTCGTCTACTCATTTCGGCGCTTGCCGCTCTCGGGTCTCACTTTGGATCGCTTCATTTTGGTGGGGGGCACGCGGACGAAGCTCGAAGGCACTTTGGCTTCGGTGCACGGCAAATTCGCGCTTTCACCGGGCAACGGGGATTTGGTCGTCGATCGCATCATCACTGCGGCTGCGCGCGGTGTGCTCAGACCCGGCGTGTGGCCGAGTTTGCTCGAAGCCTTGAACGGCGCACAGGTCGAGTTCGAAGCCAAACCCGTGCGAGTTTCGGCCGAAGTCGTGCTGCCCGTGGGCCGCGTCTTCGACGACGGCAGCGAGATCGTGCTCGCGGTCGAGCAAAACCCCGAACTCAGCGCGGTGGTCGAACACGGCCTCGGGCGCGTGGGAGACACGCTGCGCCCGCTCGGTTTGGTCGAGCTCACGGGCCTGAAGCTCGAACGTTTGCCACTCAAGCGCCGCTTTTCGCCGAGCGATGTCGGCGAGCTCTGCACCAAGGTGTTGCCGGAGATCGAGAGCAAGCTCAAAGTCGCGATCGAATCCGTGCGTTTGCCGAAGCGCGGCAAGACGCGTTTGCCGCCGCGGCTCGCGTTCGAGCTGAGTCACGCCGAGCACACGCTGAGCGTGGTGCCGATGGTCGTGTACGGCGATCCGATCAACGCGCGGATCGAAAGCGGCAAGCTCGTGCACGTGCAAGGCGAAGTGCAGGAGCGCGACGAAATCGCCGAACGCCGTTTGATCGAGCGCTTGCGCGACGAGCTCTATTTGGTGCCCGGGCGCCGGGTCGATTTCGACGGCCAAGAAGCCAACAAATTCGCGCAAAAACTGCGGGATTTTCAGGTTCGTTCAGGCGGCGATCCGGGCACGATGTTGGTGCGCTCGGCGCCGGTCGAAGCGCGCGTGAAAGTCGCGGGCGACACGCTCAGCATCGAATTCGAAGTGCCGAGCGAAGGCGACGTCGCGTCGTCGAACCCGCGGCGCGGCAAAGCCAGCGCCGAAGCCGTGCTGCGCGCTTGGCAAGACGGGCTCTCGTTGGTGCCGCTCGAGGGCGGCGGTTGGGCACCCCTTCCGCGCGATTGGCTCGAAAAGTTCGGCGATCGCGTGGCGGACTTGCTCGCCGCGCGCGACGCGGAAGGCAAAGTCTCGCGCGTCTCGATCCCCGCGCTCTCTGCGCTGTGCGACGATCTCGATCAACCGCGCCCGCCGTCGTTCGACAAGCTCGCGCCGCTGATCGAAGGATTTCAGCGCTTGCCCGAAGTGTCGCTGCCGAAGGATCTCACGGCAACCCTTCGGAGTTATCAAAAAGTGGGCGTGGATTGGCTCTGCTTCTTGCGCGACGCCGGCCTCGGCGCAGTGCTCGCGGACGACATGGGCCTCGGCAAGACGCTACAAACGCTGTGCGCCGTCAGCGGTCGCGCGCTGATCGTTTGCCCGAAGAGCGTGGTGCACAATTGGGAAGCCGAAGCGCGCCGTTTCCGGCCCGGCCTCACGGTTTCGATTTATCAAGGTCCGCGCCGCGAGCTCGACGAAAGCGCGGATCTGACGATCACGACGTACGCGATTTTGCGCCTCGACGCCGAGCTCTTGGCCGCCGAGCAGTGGGATACCGTCGTGCTCGACGAAGCGCAGGCGATCAAGAATCCGGACAGCCAAGTGTCGCGCGCGGCTTACGCGCTCAAGGCGCACTTTCCGGTCGCGCTCAGCGGCACGCCGCTGGAAAATCGGCTCGAAGAGCTGTGGAGCATGTTTCACTTTTCGCATCGCGGCTTGCTCTCCGGTCGTTCGCAGTTCCGCGATCGTTACAGCTTGCCGATCGAGCAGGGCAACAAGAAGAAGCTCGCGGACCTGCGCGAAAAGACCAAGCCGTTCATCTTGCGGCGCTTGAAGCGCGAAGTCGCGCCCGAGCTCCCGCCGCGCACGGACATGGTGCTCGAGGTCGAGCTCGAACCGGCCGAGCGCGAGCTGTACACGGCCGTCCGCGCCGCGACGCACAAGGACGTGATCGAGAAGCTCAAGCGCGGCGGCAATGTGCTGCAGGCGCTCGAAGCGCTGCTGCGCTTACGCCAAGCCGCGTGTCATCCGTCGCTCTTGCCCGGACAGCACGCGGAGACTTCGAGCAAAATCGAGGCCCTACTCGAGAGCCTCGAACAAGTCGCGGCCGAGGGCCACAAAGCGCTCGTGTTCTCACAATGGACGAGTCTTTTGGATTTGGTCGAGCCGCACCTTGAACGCGCGGGTTTGCGCTCCGTGCGTCTCGACGGAAGTACGCGCGATCGAGCGGCCGTCGTGCGCGAATTTCAGGGCGACGACGGCCCGCCGGTGATGCTCACGTCGCTGAAAGCGGGCGGCACCGGCTTGAACCTGACCGCGGCCGACCACGTATTTTTGCTCGATCCGTGGTGGAACCCCGCGGCCGAAGATCAAGCCGCCGATCGCGCGCACCGCATCGGGCAAGAGAGCCCGGTTTTGGTGTACCGCTTGATCGCGAAAGACACGGTCGAAGAGGGCATCCTCGCGCTGCAAGCCAAGAAACGCGCGCTCGCGGACGCCGCGCTCGAAGGCCGAGGCGACGCCGCGGGCATCACGCGCGACGATTTGTTGGCTTTGCTCGCTTGAGGTCGCTCGGCGAGTTTGCTGCGTGCCGCGAGCATCGCGCTGCTCTCGCTCCGTCGCTCCGCGACGCCGAAGGCTGTGCCGCGCTCTGCCCGCTCCGCGTGACCATCAAAAAAATCAGAAAAGTCCCAGGAAAGGTCGGGCGGCGACGTTTGCCAGCGCGTTTGTCGGCATAGTAAAACCAAAGCTCGATCATGACGTCGCGTTCAACTTTGGCTCCGCCGTTCGTGGTTCCTGCTTGCTCTTGGCCCACGTTGATTGTCGGGTTCACGATCGCGTTCGGCGCGTGCGAGCATCGCGATCCGCCGGCGGACATGCGGCTCGAATTGCCGAATGTGATCGATTCGCGCGATCCGGTCAGCGTCATCGTGCACGCGACGAACGCGCAGGGCGTCACTTCGACGTCGAGCGAAGGCGCGACGTTCGCCGTCGAGCCGGCGGATTTGGCGACCACCGCGCAACCCGGGCTCGTCACTTGCGCGCGTTCGGGGGACGGCAAATTGAATGTCACCCTGGCGGGTGTGACGCGATCGGCGCCGCTGCGTTGTCGCATCGTCGATCGGATCGAGGCGCATGACGCCGGCCGCGTGGAGCTCAGTTCGGGCCCGTTCAAGCCCAAGGTGCGCGCGCTCGACAAAGACGGCGCGGAGCTCAGCGACGTGGAAGTCACGTTCTCCTCGAAAAACGCGGGCGTCGCGTTTCCGAAGGACGGCATGCTGGTGCCGAAGAGCGTCGGCACCGCGAATCTGACGGCGCGCGCCGGCCAAACCTCGGCCGATTTCAAGGTCGACATCGTGCGCAAGATCGTGACCGAAGCCCTGCCGATTGACGGCAACAAGCGCATCTACATGTCGCTCGACGCAGGCAAATACGAGCTCAAAGTCAGGCTCAAAGCGCCGCACCACATGAACGTCGAGTGGCGTGGCGCGCCGTACTGCAACGCGGGCTCGGACGGACTCGAGCACATTTCCGTGTGCGGTTTGAATCAAGCGAGCGGCGGCGGCGTGGTGTTCGACAATCCGGCATACTTGAACGAAGGTTCGACCAAGAGCCTGTCGACCGACGGAGTCGAGCTGAACGAAATTCCCTGAATCCCTCGCGGAGTAGCCGTTCGCGCCGAGCAGAAAGCGCGTACGACATGTGCTAAAGCGTCTCGCCGATGCGCGCCTGGTTTGATTTTTTTTGTTTGGGGGTGCTCCTGTGCGGCGCGTGCTCGCGCAGCGAAAACAGCGCGTCGTCGCGCGGCGCCGCGCCCACTCCGGTCGCGTCGAGCGCTGAACCCGCGCTCGGCCCAATCGCCGATCCGAGTAGCGAAGCCGCGCTCGGTCCGCGCGTCGATCCGAGCAATGAAGCCGCTTCCGCGCTGCCACTCAGCACGGCCGAAGCCTTGCTCGAACGCATTCGCAAGAGCGGGAACAAAGGCGTCGTGGTCACGGCGTTCGCGAGTTGGTGCGATCCGTGTCGCGAAGAATTGCCGCTGCTCGAAGCCGCCGCGCCGAAGATCAAAAAGCGCGGCGTGCCAATCTGGGTCGTGTCGATGGACGAGCCGGACGCGGTGCCCGCTGCCAAATCCTTGCTCGATTCACTGCACGTCACGCTGCCCGCGTTCGCGGCTTCGCCCACGCTCCAAGCCTTCAAGGTCGGGCTCAACCCGAATTGGCCCGGCATGATTCCAGCCTCGTTCTTGTTCGACGCGAGCGGCAAGCTTCGCTATTTCTGGGCCGGCGAAGTCTACGAAAAAGAGCTCTTGCCCGTGGTGGAAGGCTTTCTCGCGGGCAAACACATCGACGGCACGAGCGACTTCGGCAACGCGCCCGGCGCGACCGAGCCGGGCCACGACTGAACGCGGACTTCGCTCGGTCGCTGTGCGTCGCGCAAGGCAAACCCACAAAAATAAAAACGGCCCACCTCGAGGGGGAGGTGGGCCGCGTGATCACTGCGCGCGCGGCGCAGTGCGCTCAGTCACGAATCAGTTGCTGCCGCCGCTGCCGCCGGCACCCGAGCCGCCGCTGCCGCCGGCAGCAGTCGGAGCAGTGACCGGGCCAGTGGGCGGAGTGCCCGAGTAGAAGGAGATCTCGTCGAGCGAGAGGTCCCAATCCGCGGTCTGCGGGAGCCATTCGAGCTGCTGAATCTTGTCGCCGGCGACCGTCGCCCCAGTCGCGCCCTTGACCGTAAAATCAAGGGTGTACTGCTGCCAGTCGGTCGTGAACATGAATTTCTCTTGCGGAAAGTTGTAGCAAACGGCACCGGTGCAATCGGCATCGGGCATGCCCGCCGTGACCGAGGCCGGCGAGGGCTTGTTCTGCGACGGGACGACGAAGTCAGCGATGACCGCGGCGTTCGCCGCCGAGCCGACCTTCGCCCAGAAGGAGACGCCGGTGAACGCGCTCGCATCGACGCAGTACTGCTGGATGGATGCGTTGACGCCGACGTTGATCTCCACGCCAATTCCGAACGCCATGGGCGTCGGCGGGATATTGGCGCCAGTGCCCATGTATTCGCCGAAAAACCCGGTCGGGGCCGTGGGCGGCGCGCCCATGCCTGCGGTCCTCAAGATTCGGAACATGCCGCTGCCTGAACAGGTCGCCGCACAGGTGCTATCCGCGGAGTCAGCGCCGGGCATACCGAGATCGTTGAACGAATACCAGCCCAGACCAGCCACGGTTGGGCCAGATCCCACGGTCGGTGTCTCGAAGTTCTCGATGTACGAATCCATCAAGGTCAGCACGCGCGAACCGGCGCCGTCACAGACGCTCGTGCCGGTCGTTCCGCTACCGCCGCCGCCGCCCGTGCTGGTCGAGCCGGCGACCGGAGTGCTACCGCCGGACGGAGAGCCGCTGCCGCCGCTGCTGGTGTTGCCGGTGCCGCCCGCGCTAGTGCCGTTGCCCGCGCCCGCCGCGGTGCTGCCCGTGCCTCCGCCAGCCGTAGGCCGCGAAGCATCCGAGCTGCCGCAGGCGACGCTGGCGACGGCGCCGACAACCAGCAACGAAAGGAGGACCGTGCTCTCTAGGTTCAAAATTCGCATTTTCTCTCCGTCAATTTTTGACAAACACCACTGCCGAGCGGTCACGGCCCGCAAAGGCAGTGCACGCGAAGAACACCCGCTTGAAACTTGGTTTCGCATCCCAATAAGGACGGCGAAACTCGCTTTGCATGAAGGCGACACGCTCGTGCCAAACGTGTGTGTCGCTCCTTGGAAACTATGACTTTCGAAATGCCCGCGTCAAAGTAAATCGTGGTCAAAAATCGCAATTTACCGCGATTTTCGCGGCATTTGGGGAACTTTTGCGTCGCGCCGAACGAGCGCGCATCGACGCGCCACAGCGCGCTATGACACGAATGTCAGGGCAATTTCGGTCGAAACGCGCGCGCGAAGCCTCGCACCTTCTCGGTGCGGGTCGCGACAGAAGCGTGCATATCCACGTATGTGTCAGCGCGTTGCGCTCGATTCGAAAATGACCTTGCGCATTCGGCTTCGGTGGTGGGTCGTGCTGCGGTCGGCGCGCGGAGCGTTCCCGAGTTCGAAGCTCAGTTGCAAATGCAACTGGGTAGCGAAGCCGCTCGGCATGACCCGTCGAACCAAACGCGAATTCGAGGCACGTCCCGAGCTCGTACGAGTGCTCTGCCGAAATTGAAGTTGCAAATGCAACTAGTTTTGCGGTTCGCGACAGGGCCTGTTCTGCTCGACCAGGCCGCGCCACGGCGCACCGCGCGGCGCCCCTCAGCGTCCGCCCATGCCGGTCGTGCTGATGCCTTGGATGAAGGTCTTTTGAGCGAAGAAAAAGAGCACGATGATCGGCATCACGAGCAGCGCGGAGGCGCCCATCAAGAGGTGCCATTCGCTGCCGCCGAGCTGCGATTGATATTGCTGGAGCCCGAGCGCCATCGTGAACGTTTCGGGCTCGGTCAGGAAGATCAGCGGGCCGAGGAAGTCGTTCCAGACGTTGAGGAACGTGAACAGCGCCACGACGGACAGCGCCGGTCGCGCGAGCGGCAGAATCACGCGCCAGAAGATGCCGAATTCGCTGCAGCCGTCGATCCGCGCGGCGTCCGAGAGCTCACCGGGGATGGTCAGGAAGAATTGGCGCAGCAAAAAGATGTTGAACGCGCTGCCGAAGAATGCGGGCACCCACAGCGGCATCAGTGTGCCGATCCAGCCGAGGCTGCGAAACACGCCGTAGAGTGGCACCATCAAGACAGGGAAGGGCACCATCATCGTCGCGAGCGTGATGTTGAACAGCGTCTCGCGACCTTTCCACGGAATGCGCGAGAGCCCATAGGCGACGAGCGCGCTCGACGCGAGCGTGCCGAGCACTGCGAGCACCGCGACGAGCAGCGTGTTGCTCAAGTAGGTGAGGAAGGTGATCGTTTTGGTGCGATCGCCCTTGCGCGTCCACGGGAACGTCGATTTGCGGAGCAGCTCGCCGAGCGGCAAGGCCTTGTCTTTTTCGCTCGCGGTGAGCGCGCGGATGGCTTCCGGGAAATTGCCGAAAACGGGCGAGATTTTGCGGCTGACTGCGCTCGGGTCGACGTAGAAAATGCGCGCTTCGTGCGGCGTGTACTTCGACAGAAACCACTCTTTGACGATCACGAAGTTGGCCGGCACTCGTTGCTCGAGCTTGGCCGGGTAGTGGCGCTCTTCGACGCGATCGGAGACTTGTTCGCGCACGCGCACTTCGCCGTTTTGATAGTCGCTCGGCTCGATCAGCAAATGCTTTCCCGCTTCGGGCCCGCTCGTCGGTGAAACGACGAGCTTTTCGCTGCCGACCGGCAAGGGCGGCGTGACCGCGATCTTCTCGCCGTTTTGCGTGATGTAGTTTTGGCGCGGCAGCCACTCGGGCGGGATCTTGCCGACTTGTTCGCGCGGCTGTAGCGACGTGAGCAAGAGCCACAAGAGCGGGATCGTGAACAGCGTCGCGAGCAGGATCAGCGGAAAGTGAATCAGCGGATTCGTGCGATTGAGCGGGTTCGGGCTGGCCATGATCTTTGCTCAGCGATCGTAGGTGACCCAGCGTCGCGAGAGCTTGGTCGCGAGGAAGGTCAAAATCAGGATGATCACGAATAGGACCCACGCCATCGCCGAGGCGTAGCCCATGCGCAGATCTTGGAAGCCGACGTTGTACAAATTCAGCACGTAAAATAAGAGCGAACGCTCGGGCGCGCCGGTCGAGCCGGTCATGATGAACGCCTGCGTGAAGACCTGAAAGCCGCCGATGATGCTGAGCACGACGTTGAAGTAGATGACCGGCGAGATC
>DATATR010000123.1:0-17390 GCA_036268695.1 Polyangiaceae bacterium
GCGCTCCACCGTGATCGGTTCTTCCGCCACGTCCGCGAGCTGAATGCCGTTCACCGTCCAATACGAATACTTGCCGTCCCCGACATCGCCGCTGCCCGGCCCGACGCTGGCGAAGCCGAGCTCGAAGCTCGGGCTGACCGAGAACGCATATTTACCGTCGATCGCCGTCACTTGCGCGGCGCGAAAATCGACCAACACTTGGCCCGCGTCACTCGGGTCGACGCGCTTGACGAATCCGCGCGCGCCGTCCGGTGATTGCAGCGAGATCAGCCCGCCGCCGACCCCGAGCCCTTGCGGCGTGCTCGGGGTTTGGGCTGCTAAATCGACGCGCGCGAAGTCGTTCACGCCGAAGCCGTAGACGAGCGTGCTGTCGTCGAGGAACGCCAGATCGCGTTCGCCTTCGCCGAGCGATTGCTCGATGCCCGGCGTGCCGCCGCTGGTGTCGAAATAGACGGCTTCGCTCGCTGGCGTGTCCGTCGCGGCGTTGATCTTGATGCACGCGAGTCGACTCGAGTCGGGTGCCCATTTGCACGGCGCATCGAAGCCCGTGGTGAGCGCGAAGTGATCTGGGACCGGCGTGCTTCCTGCCGTGTTCACCAAGTACAAATCCGACAAATCCGCAGTAGCGAACACGCGATAAAGCAGCCAATGGCCGTCGGGCGAGAAGCTGTCGATCGTCGCTGATTGCGATTCGAGGACGATCGGAGGCGCGCTCGGGTTCGCTAGGTCGAGCAAGCTGAGCGCGGTTTGCGTCGACGAGCTCGAAACGAAGGTTTCCTCCGCGAGCCAACGCGACGGATTGAGCGGACCCGCGCCGCCACTTCCGCCAGCGACGCTGCCGCTCGTGCCCGCGGTATTCGTGCCGCCGCTTCCCGCAGTGGCACCCGCGCCGCCGCCATTGCCCGCGCCGTTCGCATTGCCGCTTGTGCCGCCTGAATTGGATCCACTCTTGCCGCTTGCGCCAGGCGAGCTGCTGCCGCCATTGCCCGCGCTGTCCGCGTCGGACACATCGCCCAGGTTGTAGCGACCATCGCAACCGATCAGCGTGCCGAGAATCAGCGATAGAAAAAGCTTCGTGCGCATCTTACTTGGCTAGTGTGCATTTTGCGGGCGGCGGAGTCACAGCGCACCACGAAATCGACATTGCAAGCTCAAGCCGGGTTCGATCGGCCACGGTGTGACGAGTCGCTCTTCGCCGCTCGACGTGGTCGCGCTGTAACGCACGTCTTCGAGCAAGAAAACGAGCTGCGCGTAAACGGCGATGTCGAGCAGGTTCGTGCGCTCGAGCACACCGAGCGTCAGTTCGCCCGCGCCGCGCCATTGCGTGCCGGAGCTGTTTACGTCGACGTTGCTCTGCGAGGCTCCGCCGACGCTCGCATGAATTTGCGCCACATCGACGCCCGCGCCGATCCAGGCAACCCCAAAAAAATTCGCAGCGAACCGCGGCTCGATGCCAGCATGGACGCGCAGCGCCGTGGTCTGCACCGAAGCATCGAACAGCTCCGCGTCGAACGACGAGCGAAACAAGACTTGCCCGCTCAAGAGCAGATCGACCGGCGTGCGCGCGGTCGGTAGTTGCACGCCGAGCGCGAGCGTCGGGCCGTGAGCGAAGCCTTCTTCGCCGCGTAAACGCAGGCCGTAACCTGCGCCGACCAGCAAACTCGCGGACTCGACGCGCTTCGGTTTTTGGTTTGGGTTGGGGTTTCGGGCAGCGGGCGCGTCCGGCAGAGCCGAGGCGACCGGCTTCGGCGCGGGCGTTTTTGGCGCAAATTCAGCGGGCGGCGTGCGCGTGGCCGGCGAGAGGCCGGCTGCGCCGAGTGCGCGCTCGGCTTCCGCGCGTTCGATGCCCTCGGTGCCTTCGCCGAGCGCGACGAAGGCCGAGTGAATCACCGACGCAAGCCGCTCGAGCCCGAGATCGTCGAGGCCGTCGCGCAGCCGCACTTGGCGCACCAAATGCCGCGCGCCCGCTTTCGGCGTCGCGCACGAAAAAGTGACCAGCGCGCGTTCGGCGGAGAGCGGGATCACCCAAGCGCGCACTTCGCTCGGGCTCGAGCTCAAGATCTGATCTTGGTCCACTTCGCTCGTCACGATCACGCTGACCTCGGTGCCGTCCGTGAACCAGCTCGCCACGCGATCGCGAAAGGTCGGCACCATGTTTTCGCGCGCCACGATCGTGATCGCGAGCTGCTTCGGAAATTCACTGACGACGTGGGTCGTCGTTTTTTCCGGCGCGTGTTCGGTTTGGGCTCGCGCGAGCGCAGGGCAAAGCGCGAGCGCGACGGCAACCGAGCTCAGCATTCGCTCGCACGCGCGGCGAGCGCGCTGATTCGAGTTCATCGCGCCGTCACGGTGAGAGCTCTCGCAGGCGATTTTGCGCGGCCGCGGTGTACGGCGAATCCGGATACTTTTGCAACAGCTCGAGCAAGACCGCGCGTTCGTCCGGGCTATTCAATTTGCGCAGCGCTTCTGCGCGGCCCCACAAAGCTTCGAGCGCGAGCGCTTCCGAGTCGTAACCCTCGAATTGTTGCAGCGCCGCGCGCGGTGAGCGCTGGCTGAGCAGCAATTGCCCGACCAGCACTTTTGCGTCTTCGGCCTCGACCGAATTCGGATAGCTCTTGCTCACCGCTTCGTAGCCCGCGATGGCTGCTTCGATGTCGCCCGCGCGGCGCGCTTCGTTGGCGCGCGCGAAGAGCTCGCTCGCACTCGGCGCGCTGTCGCGAACCTCGGCGCTGACGGCGGGCCGAGGCGCTCGCGCCGCGACGTTCATCGGCGCTTGCGCGCTGACCGCGAGCGGTGGCGCAGCGAGCGCGCTGTCCGCGGGTGCTTCCGTCGCGCTCGGCGCGGCCGGCGCTACATCGACGCGCGGAGTCGCTCGGGGTTCGGCGTGTTTGAGCACCAATTCGGGCGGCGCGGCGTGCTTCGGCACGAAGTGCGTCTCGGCGTAGTCCCACGCGCTCGCCAGCGCGACGCAGAGCAAGATCCCGACGGCCAAGCTCGCCGCGACCGAGCGCGCGGCCAAGAGCGCATACTTCGTGCGGCGCGCCAGCGGCGCGCGTTCTACCGGATCCGCCGCTTCGAGCGCGGCGAGCGTGCGCTCGACGAGCGAGCTCGAACGCGTTTCGTCACCGGGGAGCAAGCTCGCTTCGGCGTCGAAACCCACGCCGGCTTCGTACAAAAGCTCGAGCTCGCGTGACGCTTGTAGCGCGATTTCCAGGCGACGCTCGGCTTCTTCATCGAGCCGGCATTGGCGCGCGAGCACGAGCAGATCTTCGGGGCCGTCCGTGCGATTCATGGTTCGCCTTCTAGTAATTCGAGCAGTGCGGGTTTGCCGTCGAGCTTCTGGCGCAGCGCGCGGCGCGCGAGCCGGAGCCGGCTCTTCACGGTTTGCAGCGGCGCGCGCGTCGCTTCCGCGATTTCGGCGAGCGAGGAACCGCCGACGCAATGAAGCGCCAGAGCTTCGGCTTGCGGCGCGGGCAAGCTGAGCAAGAGCTCGCGCACGGCGGCTGCGGCTTGTGCGCGCGCCAAGTGTTGCTCGGGGCCGTCCGAGCCGGCGGCGAGCGTGTCCAAATCCTCGTTGCTCGCCGTGAGCTTGCCGCCGCGTTTGCCGGTCGCGCGCTTGCGCCGCGCGTTCATCGCCACGAGCACGGCCGTCCGCGTCGCGAAACGCACGACCGTGCTTTCGCCGCGAAATGTGCGAAGCGCAGCGAGCACGACCAGCGCCGCTTCTTGCGCGACGTCTTCGGCGTCCGCGTCGTTACGGCCGAGCAAGCTGCGCACCGTGCGCAAGAGGTGCGGAGCGAGCGCGACCAAGAGCGCGTGCGTCGCGCTGCGATCGCCTCCGGCCGCGGCGCGCGCGATCGCGGCCAGTTCGTCCGGGTGCCGGCCGTCCGGGCCTGCTTCGGCCTCGGCATCGTTTTTGTGAATCAGGCGAATCATGCGCGGCCGTCGGACAAGAGTGTCTATTTACGGAGCCGCGGGGTCACGACGCGCCGTCGAAGTTTTGTTTACGTGCGTGTGCGCCGTGATTAAGTATCTGGAATCAGGGGATAAATCGTTTCGCCTTGCCCGGCCGCTGGCTGCTATCTCGTTCGCGCTGACCTGGCGCACGCGCGGTTTCCGCGAGGCGACCCCCCAAAAAATCAGAGTTCGATCTGCGCGCCGATCTCCATCACGCGATCGGGCGGGATGTTGAAGAATTTGGTCGCGGGTTGCGCGTTCCGCGACATGAACGCGAACAGGGCCACGCGCCAGCGCGACATGCCGGGGCGCTGGGTCGCGACCAGGTTTTCGCGGCCGAGGAAGAACGTCGTGTGCTCGACGGTGTGGATCAGGCCGGTTCTGATCAGGAGCTGCGGCGCGTCCGGTTGTTCCATGAAGCCGTAGCGGCCGGTGATGCGACAGAAGCCGTGCTCGAGCTTTTCGAGTTTGTAGCGCTCTTCTTCGGCGACGCGCGCGGCGTCGGTCGTGGTCATCGTCAGCAAGACGATGTTTTGGTGGAGCACGCGATTGTGCAGGAAATTGTGGAGCAGCGCGGGCGGCGTGCCGTCCCGCGCGCCCGTCATGAATACGGCCGTGCCGGGCACGCGCGCGGGCAATTCGACCGCGATCACGTCGTAGAAATCGGACAGCGGGAGCAATTGTTCGGCGAAGCGTTCGGCCAGGATTTCGCGGCCGCGCTTCCAAGTGACCATGATCGTGAAGATGGTCGCGCCGATGATCAGCGGGAACCAGCCGCCGTGCTCGATCTTCACCGCGTTCGCGCCGACGAAGAACATCTCTGGAATGAAGAACACGAGCGAGAGCGCGATCGCCTTGAAGTAGCCCCAGCCCCAGCCGTAGCGCACCAAGAAGAACGCGAGGATGGTGGTGATGACCATCGTCAACGTCACCGCGATGCCGTACGCGGCGGCGAGCGCGTCGGACGATTTGAAGCCGAGCACCAGGCCGATCGCCGCGAGCATCAGCGCGTAGTTCACGCTCGGAATGTAGATTTGGCCGCGCTCGTGGGCGGAGGTGTGGCGAATCGAGAAGCGCGGCAAAAAGCCGAGCATCGTCGCTTGGCTCGTGAGCGAGTACACGCCGGAGATCAAGGCTTGCGACGCGATCACCGTGGCCGCGGTCGAGAGCAGCACGACCGGGATCAGCGCGATCGGCGGCACGGTTTTGAAGAACGGGTTCGTGATCGCCTCGGGGTGGCTGATCAAGAGCGCGCCTTGGCCGAAGTAGTTCATCAAGAGCGCAGGGAAGACCACGCTGAACCAAGCCAAGCGAATCGGTTTGCGGCCGAAATGGCCGAGATCGGCGTACAAGGCTTCGCCGCCGGTCACGGCCAAGAACACGCCGCCGAGCACGAGCAAACCGCGCTGACCGTGGCGCGCGAGAAAGATCACGCCGTGCGCCGGATTGATCGCCGTGAGCACGGCGGGGTATTTGACGATTTGGGAGATGCCGAGCGCGGCGATGGTAAAAAACCAAATCAGCGTGATCGGGCCGAACACCGCGCCGATGCCGCCGGTGCCGCGGCGCTGCACCATGAATAGCCCAACTAAAATCGCGATCGTGATCGGCACGACCAAGGGCTGCAGGCTCGGCGCGGCGATCTCGAGACCTTCGACGGCGCTGAGCACGGAGATCGCCGGCGTGATCATGCCGTCCCCGTAGAGCAGCGCGGAGCCGAACACGCCGAGAAACAAGAGCGGCAGGTATTTGCGCGTTTTGCGCAAATTCGAGCTCGAAAGCGCCATCAGCGCCAAAATGCCGCCTTCGCCTTTGTTGTCGGCGCGCAGCACGTACGCGATGTACTTGAGCGACACCATGATGATCAAAGACCACGAGATCAGCGAGAGCACGCCCAGGATGTTGCCGCGCGTGGTCTCCATGCCGCCGACGAAACACTCGCGCACCGAGTAGAGCGGGCTCGTGCCGATGTCGCCGTAAACGACGCCGAGCGCGCCGAGCGCGAGCTTCATCAAATACCGATTGTCGTGGATGTTCCCGTGCCCGTGCTCTTCGGGAACGCCGTGATCTGGTCGGGAAGGGGCGATGACGGGACTTGTAGCAGTGGCGGGCTCGGACATCGACTCGGGCGGACGCTAGCGCAAATTTGCCGCGGCGTATTCTCGCGCTAACCGCGCACCCAAAAGACGGTGAACGCGTCGCCCCCTTCGTCAGGCTCCGCTGGACGCGAATGTTCAACGTAGGCGGAAGCTCGCAGGTGCTCGCGCACGTGTGCTTTTAGTGCACCCGTTCCGTGGCCGTGCAGCACGAAGCCCACGCCCTCGCTCCGTCCCAATAAACGATCGATAAAGGCATCGACTCGGCCGAGCGCGTCGTCGACGCGTTCTCCTCGCAAGTCTAAGGTCGTATCTTGCGTGCGCTGAGCTGCGGGCAAAGGTTTCGCCTGCGTTGCTCGCGGCTTCTTGAGGCTCGACTTTGCGCGCTTCGGCTCGCTACCTTTAGGCAGCGCGCCGAGCTCGCTCACTGGCACGAGCAGCTTGAGCGCGCCAATCATCAGCCGCACGCGCGCGGCGTCCACCACTTCCACGATTTTGCCGGTCGCGCCGAGCGTGCGATGAAAAACGCTCTGCCCCATTTTGAGCTCATTCGGATCGAGTTCGCGCGTAGGCGCGGTTTGCGCGGGCGCCGTATTGGCCGAGAATTCGCCGCCGACGGCGACTTGCGCCGCGACGCGACTCACGCCGCGCTCGAGCTCGCGCAGCGTCGAGGTGTCTGGCACCGCGCCGCGCAAACGCGCGCGCACGGTTTCGAGCTCCTTGCGCGCCGTGCGCACCGAGAGCCGCAGTGCTTGCACTTCGCTTTCGACTTCGCGCGCGGCTTGCTCGCGAAAGGCGTGCCGTTCGCGCTCGAGTTTTTCGTAGAGCGTGCGCTCGCGTTCGCGTTCGCGTTCGGCCTCGCGCGTCAAGCGCTCGAGCTCGGCGCGTTCGCGTGACAGTTCGCGGAGCGCGGTTTCGCGGTCGAGTGCCTGCGTCGGCAAGAGCGTTTTCGCGCGTGCGATCACCGGCTCGGGCAAGCCGTGCCGGAGCGCGACCGCGAGCGCGCTCGACGGCCCGGGCACGCCCAAATGCAGCCGAAATGTCGGTGCCATTTGCTCGAAGTCGAAGCCGACGGAGGCGTTTTGGAAGCGTTCGTTTTGGGTCGCGAGCTCTTTCAATCGTTCGTAGTGCGTGGTCACGCCGACAGCGCCGCCCTTCGCGGTCAGCGCTTCGAGCACGGCGGCCGCGAGCGCCGCGCCTTCTTCCGGATCGGTGCCTGCCGCGACTTCGTCGAGCAATACGAGTGAGCCCGTCGTGGTGGCTTCGAGGATCGCGCGTAGGTTTTGGATGTGCGCGCTGAACGTCGAGAGCGAACGCGTGATCGACTGTTCGTCGCCGATGTCGCACAAAACCGAATCGAAGAAGCCGACCTCGGACTCCGGCCGCACCGGCACGGGCAGCCCCGCGCGCACCATCCAAGCAACCAGCCCTGCGGTTTTGAGCGCGACGGTTTTGCCGCCCGCGTTCGGCCCGGAAATGATCAGCACCGTGCCCGACGAAAGCACGATGTCATTTGCGATCACGTCGATGCCGCTGAGGAGCAAGAGCGGGTGGCGCGCGCTGCGCAGATCGAGCGACGCGCGTTCCGAAATCGCGAGTACGATCGAGTTGGTTTCGTCCGCCCAGCGCGTCGCGGCGCTGCACAGATCAGCCGTGACACAGGCGAAAAACGCGTCTTCACAGGCTGCGAGCTCGGCCTTCACTTCGCTCGACAGCTCGATCAACACGCGCGCTTCCTCGCGCGCGGCCTCCGCTTCGGCCAAGCGCAATTGGTTCCCCACTTCGGTCAGCTCGCGCGGCTCGACGAAGAGCGTGCTGCCGCTCGCGCTCGAGCCGTGCACGAGTCCGTCCACGCGCAAATGCGCGTCCGAGCGTACCGGCAGCACGAAGCGACCTTCGCGTTCCGTGTAGTACTGGCCTTGCAACAAATCGGCGAAGCGCACCATCAGCTGCGCCAAGCGGCGCTTCAGATCGACCTGCGCTTCGCGCACTTTGCCGCGCGCGCGTGCGAGTTCGGTCGAAGCGCGATCGGCGACCGCGCCCTCCGCGTCGATGCACGACGAAAGCCGCGCGTGCAAGCGATCGAGGCTCGAAGCGCTGCTCACCGCGCTCGCCAAGTGCGGCGCCGCATGCTCGTGTTTCTTGGCGTACGCGCGCAAATCCGCCGCCAGCGCGAGCACGCGAATCAACGCCGCGAGCTCAGGGCCGCTCGCAACGCCGTCCGCGCGCACGCGCTCGAAGAGTGCGCCGAGCTCGGGGAACTGACGCGCGGGCAGGGCATGGCCCGCGTCGAAGAGCGCGAGCGCGTCGCGCATGCGATCGAGCCGCTGCCGCGCTTCATCGAGCGTGGCCGCAGGCAAGAGCGCGTGCACGTACTCACGCGTGGCATCGCTCGCGCAGCGGTCCGCGATGCGCTCGAGCAAGAGCGGCCATTCGAGCGCCGCGCGCGCGTGCGCAGCTTGGGCTTCCGCGGGCGTTTCCACGCGGCGGGTTTAGCAGAAGTGGGGCCGGATCGGCGAAAGGCGCCTATCGTCGGCGTCCGCGAGGTCTGAGGTCGGCGCGCAGCGCGCTTGTTCTGAAGCAATTCGTCGAGTCGAGCCGCGCCTGGAGCACCGTGGTGAATTTGTCTCGCTTCAACTCTTCGGCCAGCACTTGCGCCATTTCAAACCGCGAGGCTTCGATAGCCGAGGCTTCTGTGCGCAGAGCGAATCCATCGCGTGGCGCTGCGAAAGGCTGCGCCTACGGCAACCGCGAGCAGCAGTGATGCGTTCTGCCCTCCAATAAACCACCGACCACGCCACAACGTGCTCGCCGAACGCCGCAGGATGTTCGTCGAAACGAGGCCGGGAAGCGGGAGAGAGCATTTCGCCCGTGGCGGGCGTGGCTCTCAGCGTGCTGGTGCGTGCGGTTCCGCGGCCTCCCGCATTGCAAGCGCGTGCCGGCGCTCGTCATGGCATTTGCCGAGCGCGCGGGGCACTCGGCATGCATGAGCGGCCACTGAGGAATCATGAAAGCCATCGTATTTCACGGTATCGGAGACATCTCGCTCGACAACGTACCGGAGCCCGTGCTCCGCGATCCGACGGACGCCATCGTGCGCATCACGACCAGCGCGATTTGTGGGACGGATCTGCACTTCGTGCGTGGCACCGTTCCGAACATGCAACCTGGCACGATCTTGGGGCACGAAGGCGTCGGTATCGTGGAGGAAGTCGGGGAGGGCGTGCGCAACTTCCGCAAAGGCGAGCGCGTGGTCGTACCCTCGACGATTGGCTGCGGCGCGTGTTCTTATTGTCGCGCAGGGTACTTCGCGCAGTGCGACCGAGCCAACCCGAACGGTCCATCCGCCGGTACGGCGTTTTACGGCGGCCCGAAAGACAACGGCCCGTTTGACGGCATGCAGGCGGAGTTCGTGCGTGTCCCGTTTGCGAACGTGGGGCTCGTGAAATTGCCGGGCGAGATCGAGGAAGAGGACGCGATCATGCTCTCGGATATTTTTCCGACCGCGTATTTCGGCGCCAAGCTCGCGGAGATCGTGCCCGGCGACACGGTTGCAGTGTTCGGCTGCGGCCCGGTCGGTCAGCTCGCGATCACGAGCGCGTTCCTGCTCGGGGCGGCTCGAGTGTTCGCGATCGATCGGATCGACTCGCGCCTCGAGATGGCGCGCGCGCAAGGCGCGGAAGCGATCGACTTCGACGCGGAGGATCCGATCGAAGTGCTGCACGAGCTCACGCTGGGCATCGGTGTGGATCGCGCGATCGACGCAGTCGGCGTGGACGCGTGTTGCGCACATAGCGGCCCAGCCGCCGAAAAAGCCAAGCGGGAGCGGGCCAAATTCGAGCAAGACCTGGACGCTATTGCGCCGAATTCGCGTCGCGACGGCGAGCAATGGGTTCCGGGGGACGCGCCGTCGCAGGTGCTCTCGTGGGCGGTCGACGGTCTGGCAAAGGCCGGAACACTCTCGGTGATCGGCGTCTACCCGACCGCAGCCGAGCGCTTTCCGATTGGAAAATTCATGAACCGGAACCTCACGATGAAGTCGGGCAACTGCAACCACCGGCGTTACATTCCGGAGCTGATCCGACTCGTACGCACTGGCGCGGTGCGGCCGTCTCAGATTCTCACGCAATGCGCGACGTTCGAGGACGCGCTCGACGCGTATCGCGCGTTCGACCGGCGCGAGCCGGGCTGGACCAAGGTCGAACTCAAGCGCGCGGCGTGAGCGCGGGCTCGAGCTACAAGAAAGGAGCAAAAAAATGGCGGCGCATGCTGGCGAAAAAGCCCGGAAGACGGGCGACTTCAAGTGCAAAGGTTGTGGTGAGCTCGTGCACGCGACGCGCGGGAAACCGATCCCGAAATGCAAGTGTGGCGCGACGGAGTTCGACGAACGCCGAAACGAGCCGGGCAACAAGAGCAGCTCACCGTCGCATCTGAAGCACGGGCAGCATAAGGCGAACGGATAGCGGAAATCCGCTTCCGACCATCCGTGGCGACGCTCGAAGCGCTATCCGGGGGCGCGCTGCTCTTGATCGTGCTGCTCGACGTGTTCTTGACGATCCTGTACGCGCGGCTCGAAAGCAGCTTTTTGGCGATGCACGTGGCGCGCGTGACGGCGCGCGCATTCGTCCGGATTTCATGGTGGCTCGGAGCACGCCGAGCGCGCTTCGTCTCGCTCTGCGGGCCGACCGCGCTCGTGGTGGTGGTTGCGCTGTGGTTTTCACTGCTCACGTTCGGCAGTGCGTTGATCGTGCATCCTGCGCTGACGCGGGAGATCCGCAATCCCACGCTGCAGGGCGGAACGGATTTCTTTACGGCGCTGTACGTGGCGGGAGTGAGCCTCTCGATCGTGGGGTCGTCCGGTTACGAGCCGACTACGCCCGGCTATCGCCTGTTGTTTCTGGCCGAATCCGGTATCGGGATGTCGCTCATGTCGCTGATCATCGCGTATCTGGTGCAACTCTACAGCGCGCTTTTGCGACGGAATTCGGTCGCGCTCAAGATGCATGCGCTGTGCGAAGGCAAGGCGGACGGAGCGGAGCTCGTCTGCCGCGCTGGACCACGCGGACACTTCGACTCCGGGCTGTCCGTGTTCGCGGAGCTCGCGAGCGATCTGGCGTACGTGCGAGAGTCTCTGCACTTCTACCCTTTGCTCCTCTATTTCCGCTTCGAGGAAGCCGAGTATTCCGTCTCGCGCATGGTGCACGTGGCGCTCGA
The DNA here is from genome assembly GCA_036268695.1 of Polyangiaceae bacterium. Lineage (GTDB taxonomy): Bacteria > Myxococcota_A > Polyangia > Polyangiales > Polyangiaceae > PMG-095. Next base: position 11,268 of record DATATR010000123.1, read on the forward strand.
CGCCGCGTCGCTGACGATGAGCTCACTCGAACAGAAGAGCCTCGGCTGGGTCGCCGACTCCGCGGCGGTGACGCAGTTTTGGCGAGCAGCCTTGCTCATCCTCCATACGTTGATCCAGGATCTCGACGAGCATTCGTCCACGAAGGACCCGCCCTCGCCCGAGACGCTCGCGTTTTGGCGCGCTCGATACCAGGAGGCGCTCCGGCGCTTGCGTGCGGCCGGCATTCCGACGATTGCGGACGACGAGCACGGCTTTCGCCGCTATAGCGAGCTACGCGCGCGCTGGGACAACTTCGTCAAGACTCTCGCTCCGAAACTTGCGTACGACATGAGCGAGATCGATCGCCCGCTGAACGCGACGCGCCGAGTTGGTGAGCCGCCGTAGACGCACGCTCCTTTGGCTTCGGCGTCGCGCATGCGGCTTGGCTGAAGTCGGTGAATGTCGACATCCACCAAGAAGAGCGGCGTCTTATTGACGTCATCGCATAACGCCGTTCCTCTGCCGGCAGCGACAGGACGTTCCCGACACAATCCGCCGCTGCTGGGGGCAGCTCCGCCAGCATCCTCCCATAACCAAATTCTCCTGCCCGCAGCACCGAACAGGTCACCCTCCAGCCCGTTCTCACCTGCCCGCAGCGCTCTCCCCATTACGCGATAACCGCGATCGCGGTGCCCGCAGCTCCGCCCCACTACTCGATAAGCCCATCTCCGCTGCCCGCAGAAAAAAACGATTGGCACTGACCCGCCGGCTGCTGCCGCCAGCGCTTGCAGGTTGCGTCGCAATCGCCGAAGTCTGCCCGCGGGCAAAATCGGTTGTCGATCGACCGGATCGGGCTGCGCGCAGGAAAATCGAGGGGGGAGAGGGCGCGGACAATCAGCCGAGGATTTTTTTTCAGTTCGCGAGCAACTGCGGTCGAGCGCCGCGAGATCCGAGCCCTCCAAATACTCCATGACCACGCCGCGCTCAGAACTCGATCGCGAGCCCCCGCGCGCTCGGTGAAAGCCGTGATGTCCGGCGTTGAACGTCCGCGCTGGGCGTCGAGTGCGTCGCTTCCCAGACAGTTCGCACCAAGCCGGTGACGAAGGCTGCGACGCCAACGCCGGCTCCGGTCAAGAGCGCCGCGTTCACGCCTCCGCTGCAGGAGCTCGAGCTACAGGCCACGCTATCCGTCACGCCGGCTCCGACGCCGAGCGCGACGCCGCTCAGCATCAAGACCAAGCCGGGGCCGCGAGTGGCGGTACCGCGCGGTGTCACATCCAGCGCCGAGCCGGGTTTGTGGCCCGAAAGCGGGACCATGACTATCTCGGAAGCGTCGTCGGTGCGACCGAGCTGTAGCGTCGAGTTTGCCGGCACCACTTGAACGCACGGGATGTCGCAGAGCACCTGATCGGTCGCGAGCCGCTTCACGAACCAGCCATCGCTCGCATTGCCGATGAAGTGAACGGTGACGCCGCTGGCTGCAGTCACCGAGTCGAAGCCATCCCCGATTGCATCGGTCAACATCGCGGGCGGCGGTGACGGCGGCTCGGCGTGCTCGGCCGCGGCCGCGGACTGAACCTCGGGCGGTGGCGCGATGCTCCGGATCTCGGATTCTGCAACATTGAACGAAGCCGCGACGTCCACATGCGCGCCGGAGCCGAAGAAGACGAGCCAGCGTGCTTCATGCTCACCTGGATTGACGCGGATTGGCTTGTCGAAGGGCGCGCCATCCGAGTCCTGAAGCAGCGGCGCGCCATCCAGCACGACCGATTGGGACGTGGCGCCGAGAATGGTCGGAAATAGGATGCGCGGAATGCGCGGCTCGAGCGCGGCGATGCGCTCGGCGATCACGCGCACGCGCTCATCGTGCGTGGTCATGCTGGCGGAGGCTGCTTTGAAGTGAGCTGCAGCTTGAACGAGCAGCCCCAAATGATCTTCACACTCGGCAATGTTCAGCATCGTGCCCGGCGTCGGATCGAGCTCGAAGCTGTTTTGGAATAGCGGATAGGCGGCCGAGTAATCGCCGCGCCGGACCGCGTCCCGCCCCTTGCGGAATGCCTCCGCGGCAGCGGCGGGGTTGTGCAGCGCTTGCGCTTGTGCGGCGCCGTGAAGCGATAGGAATGCCGTGAGCAAAAGGCCGAAGCAGCAGCGAATCATCTGGTTCATGTGCGGGTGCCGGTCATTCGCGACGATCGAACAGATCTTGCCGCTTTCGATATTGGGGGAGCGGGGGAGGCAGGGCGGTGGCCGATGGGTCGCTCGAGCTTTGGCCGACGCCAGCCGCGCCGCCGAGCCCGGCGTCGGGGGCTGTGGGAGCCTTGCGCGTCGAATCCGCGGACGCGCTCGGTCGAGCCGTGCTGGCAACGCCTTGAGCGCTCGGCGCGGGCGGCACTGCGCTGCCGGTCGTGGGCGCCGAAGTGCCGTCGCCACGCCAATGAAGCCACGCGCCGCTGCTCACTGCCACAAGCAGAGCTCCGCCCAAGATCGCAGGAGCGCGCGACCTGCGAGCAGTGAGCGCGCTCGCGGGCTCGGTGGCGGCCCAGACGGCTTTGGATGTGGTGCCGTGGGCAACAGCTTGGGCTGAGACCACGGGCACGGGCCTGCTCGGTTGCGGAGCGCGTTGAGTTGCGTCGAGCGCGATCCCCGCCGCGATTCGCTGCGTGACGCCGAGCGTTTGCGCGATGCGCTCGACCGCCCCGCTCGAGTGGCTGGGGCCGAACGGTGCGATTGCCGCCGCGAAATCCGCGACGGTTTGATAGCGCTGCGCGCGTTCTTTCTCGAGTGAGCCGGCGAGCGCGGTCTCGAACTCACTCGGGATGCTCGCTTGCAGCTCACGCACGCTCGGCGGCGGCAGCCGAAGTACGTTGGCGATGAGCTCGGTCAGGGTCTCGCCGCCGAAAGGGCGCTGCCCGGTGACCAGCTCGAACAGCGAGACGCCGAGCGACCAAATGTCCGTGCGCGCGTCGACCGTTTTCGCAGACGCCATCTGCTCCGGCGACATGTACACCGGCGAGCCCACGATGGCCGAAGTTTTGGTCAACGTGAGCGCAGCGCCCGGCGCCGAGCTCGGGGTTTGCGCCTTCGAGATCCCGAAGTCCAAAACCTTGATCAGCGTGCGACCCGCGCCGCGCTGGCACAAGAAGAGGTTCGCGGGTTTGAGATCGCGATGCACGATGCCCGCAGCGTGCGCCTCCGCCACTCCCTCGCACGCTTCGAGCAGGTACCCCACGGCTTCGATCAACGGGAGCGGGCCGCGCTTCTCGAGCAGCTCCGCCAAATCACAGCCCTCCAGAAATTCCATCACCATGTACGGCGCGCCGGTCTCGAGCGTCGCGACATCCAGCACGCGGGCCACGTGCTCGCTCTGAATTCGCGCCGCGGCTTGGGCTTCTCGCACGAAGCGCGCGACGCTGTCCGGCGCGGTCATCGTTTGCTCGAGCAGGAACTTGATCGCGACGCGTTGCCCGAGTTGCAAATGCTCGGCCGCAACCACCACGCCCATGCCACCCACGCCGAGCACGCGGTCGACCCGGTATTTACCGGCAATGATCTCGCCTTCGCGAACTTCAGCGGTCATTCACGCGACTTTGCGCAACTGCAATCTCTGACACAGCCCGGCCCCATGCTTTCGCACAGCAACAGCGCGCGAGCTTGCCGCGGCGCGGAATGGGCGTCAACGGTGGCTAAGTGAATCGGGACCATGCGAGACCCAAGCGTCCCAAGCACGAGCGTGCTCCGCTGCGCCGAGGCGCACGTCCTCGTCTGCCAACTCCAGGACGACGCGAACGCGCTTGCCTTCGAATGGCGCGCTCGGCAAAGCATCAAGGTCGATCGTGGTTCCGTGAACTCGGCCGGTTAGGGTGCCCACAGCGTAAAGCTTAGCACGGGGACGCGCCGCGGTCGGCAGCTGTCGCACGGTGGCGCAGCTCGGCGCTCAAGCAACACACGTGGCGCGGCCGAGTGGGACCCAGGAGCGAGGAAGCGCACCTCTCTTCATCGGACAGCGACCTCCGCCAGTTGCGCAAAAGCTGTCTCGCGCCGACTACCCCTCCGCCCCGAATTCCAGCGGGCAAGCACCTACGGCGTCGGATAACCACCCGGCCTTGCCTGTAGGCGTCGACGGTTATGGCATACCCCACATCTTCTGCAGGCAACGCCAGCGTAGTCTCAGCGTAACCAGATCTTTCTGCGGGCAAGGCGGAGGAGGTTGGGGAGGGGATCGCAGCTGCCTTGTGTGCAGAGGCGTCGCGGTCGCTATGTAATGAGGACCGCCTTGCCTGCTGAACACCCGGATTACCGCGTGACCGGGCAGCGCTTGCCCCCAGAAGCCGGAGCTTATGCCTCGACCTCCGAGCCTTGCCCGCAGAAGACGGTGGTTAGCGGCTAACCCGATCGCCTTGCCCGCTTGCTGCCCGGCGGCGCTCGAGATTTCTTCACTCCGTGGAGCAACTGCGCCCGAGCGCGCGCCGACCAGAGTCGTGCACGGCGCATTCCGCGCCGAAGCACACCCAAAGAAGAATCAAATGTCCCACGTTTCAAGCAATCAAGACGTGAATCCGGTTCCGGCACCTGCGCCGACACCCGATCCTGCTCCCGCGCCGGCACCCGGCCCGCAACCTCAGCACTATGAGGATTCAAAGCAAACGTCGGATACAAGAACCTCGCGTTCGATCTGCTCGGCTTGAGCGGCCTCTTGCGCGCGAACTGGGACACGATCGGTTCGAAGACCGCGGTGCAAACGAGCGAGCTCGATCGAGCTCGGGACATCGGCGAGCAGATCATCGCCGCGGTCGGAACTCGCGAGCAGGCTCCGGTCCTTACAGCCGCCCAAGCCCAACAACGCCAACGCAACTTCACCCTTTTCGCCAACGCCTACGACCAAGTACGCCGCGCCATCAGTTACTTGCGCTGGAATGAAGACGATATCGACGACATTGCGCCTTCGCTCTACGCGGGTCGCGGCACGGGTCGCAAGAAGCCGGATGCGCCGCAGCCGACTCCGGCTCCGAGTCCCGCGCCGTCTCCGGTCGTGAATCCCGCTCCGGCGCCCGTGGCTGCTGCGGCCACGCACACCGCAGCCGCTTCGTCTCCGGTTGCTCTGCCCAGTGGCATGCCGAGCGCCAATCCATTCGCGGCGGCGAAGTGAGTCATGGCGAACGCACCCGCGCTTTATCTAGGTAACACGCGCGCGCTCGACGGCGCGGGTGCGGCGAGTGAGCTCTGTTTGCCGGCTCATCACCTCGTCACGCACGGCGTGGTGGTGGGCATGACGGGCTCTGGCAAGACCGGGCTCACTACGGTGATGATAGAAGAAGCCATCAACGCCGGCATTCCGGCGCTGGTGATTGACGTGAAAGGCGATCTCCCGAATCTGCTCCTGGCATTCCCCGACTTCGATCCAGGCCACTTGTTGCCCTGGGTCGAAGGCTGCGCCTCAGCTGACGAAACACGCAGTCCAGCAGAGATCGCAAAAGCCTTGTGCGAAGAGCGCCGCATTGGCCTCGAAGCTTGGCGCATTGGTGTGGCCGAACTCGCGCGCTTCAGCAGCAAGACCGAAGTGCGTGTGATCACGCCGGGCTCGAACGCCGGCGAGCAATTGCATCTGCTCTCTTCACTCGAGCGTCGCTCGCCGCGTTGGGATCACGATCCGGAGTCCGCGCGGTTTGCACTGAGCGCAGCGATATCGCTCGTATTGCGCTTGATCGGACGCGAGCCCGATCCGGCGAAGAGTAAGGAGCATGTGCTGCTCGCGTTGCTGGCAGAGCGGCGCTTCCGTCAAGGTCAAGCCGCGGAGTTGAACGCGCTGCTCCATGATTTGGTCGAGCCCCCGATCGACCAAGTTGGCGCGCTCGCCCTAAACGACTTCATCTCCAAATCCGATCGCAAAGCGCTGGCCGCCGCGCTCAACACCTTGCTCGCCTCGCCGACATTCGCGAGCTGGCGTGAAGGCGCAACCCTCGACGTGGGCGAATGGCTCGCGCCGAAAGACGGTCGCACCCCGGCGGTGATCGTGAGCGTGGCGCACCTCGAAGACGAAGAGCGCGCGCTCGCGCTCGGCGTGCTGCTCGAAGAAGTGCTGGCCTGGACGCGCTCGCTCCCGGGCACGCACAAACTCCGCGCGCTCGTCGTCTTCGATGAAGTGT
>DATATR010000124.1:0-9564 GCA_036268695.1 Polyangiaceae bacterium
GAATACGCCGTGCCCGAGGCTCAAAATGCCGGTAAAACCCCAAATCAAATCGATCGCCAGCGCGACGATGCCATAGCACAGGAATTTGCCGAGCAGCGCGATCATGTAGTCCGGCACGTGCAGCGCGGAGCTCGCCGGCATGCTCGAACTGAGCGCCGGAATCAGCACGCAGAGCACGAGCGTGGCGACGCCAAAGCCGATCCAACCGCGCGTCGTGTGCAGCGCCTTCAAACCAACCAGTGGCTCGGCTTTCACGACACCTCCGCCGCGCGGCCTTTGAGCGCGAAGATGCCCTGCGGCCGGCGTTGAATGAAGATGATGATGAAGACGAGGATGAAGATCTTGCCGAGCACCGCACCGGCCACCGGCTCGAGGTATTTGTTCACGAGCCCCAGGCCAAGGCCGCCCGCGATGGTGCCGGCGAGTTTGCCGACGCCGCCGAGCACCACGACCATGAACGAATCCACGATGTAACCCTGACCGAGCTCTGGCCCGACGTTACCGAGCTGCGACAGCGCAATGCCCCCGAGACCCGCGACGCCCGAGCCGATACCGAAGGTCCACATATCGACGCGACGCGTGGAAATGCCCATTGCGGCCGCCATTTCACGATTTTGTGTGACCGCGCGCACTTCGAGCCCGAGCCGAGTCTTTTGCATCAGCGCCCACACGAACAGCACCACCACGATGCTGAACGCGATCACCACGAGTCGACTGTACGTGAGCACGACGTCCGGCAGAATCTCGACGCCGCCCGAGAGCCAAGTCGGGTTCGCGACAGTCACGTTCTGCGCGCCGAAGATCAAACGCACGGTTTGAATCAAGAGCAGTGAGATGCCCCAGGTCGCGAGCAGGGTCTCGAGCGGTCGGCCATACAAATGGCGAATCACCGTCCGCTCCATCAACACGCCGACCGCGCCGCTCACTACGAACGCCATGGGGGCTGCGATCACCAAATACCAATCGAGGTGGTTCGCCAGGTGCGCGATGAAAAAGTTCTGTACCACGAACGCAGTGTAGGCGCCGATCATCATCATCTCGCCATGCGCCATGTTGATCACGCGCATCAAGCCGAAGGTGATCGCCAGCCCGAGCGCGCACAGAATGAGCACGCTGCCGAGGCTCAAGCCGTAGAACGTGTTGCCGACAGCGTTGATCAACGTTTGCCGCGTCTCGATCGCGGAAACGGCGGATTTTGCCGCGGCGCGCACGTTCGGGTCGGGCTCGACCGGCCTGCCTTTCTCGTCCTTGGCGAGCAAGCGTTCGGCATCGCCCTTGAAGCCCGCGTTCGCCGCATCTCGAATCGCTTCGAGCGCGCGGATGCGATCGGCCGATTTTTCGCTCGCGAGGTCGGAAGGCGCGAGCGCGAGTGCGAGCGCCTTCTTTACGTCCGGGTCCGTTTCTTTGCCCAGCGCTTTGCGCAACGCGGGTACGACATCGTCGCTCGGGCGACCGAGCTCGCGAGTCGCCGCGAGCCGCACCTTCGCCGACGGCGCGGATAAGCTGAGCGAAGCCAACGCGGGAGCGAGCGCGCGCCGTACTTCGTTGTCACTCGCCGGCTGATCCAGCTTGCCTCGAGGTGAAGCAGCTGCGCCTGAAAGCGCATCCTCGAAGCCGGCGTCGGTCTGAATGAACAAGTGTTTTTGTTCGTCGAAGCGAAGCTTGCCATCGTCGAGCGCGTGGAGCGCCCGTAGCGCGCGCGGATCGGCCAAGGCCTCGATCTTCTCGATCGCAGCAGTGACGCGTGAGCCGTCCGTGCTGGCGAGCCCGGTCAGGTCGGAGTCGAGTCCATCCGCCTGCGCGACTCGCGCGAACGCGAAGCAGCACAAACTGCACGCCATAATGGCTAAAAACAGGGACTTCCAGCGCGAGCGCGCGGCCAATCCTGTGAAGCGTTTTCTGATCATGATCTGCCGCTCGAGCTGCTGTTCATCGCGCAAGAAAAAGGGCCCCGCTGGGAGCGGCTGGGGCTTCCCAGCGGGGCCAAGTGTTCGCGCTCCGCGACACGAGTTGTTCGCGGAGTATGCTGCAGAGTCACGTCAGGGCGCGGCGCTTGCGACCTTGTACTTGCCGGCAGTGCAATTGCCGCAGACCCAGGGATAGGTCCAGTCGGCGATCTTGTCCTTGCTGTCTGGTACGAACGGGCTCCATGGCATGGCCGTGATCGGTCCGTCCGTCTTCCAGACGATCTTGAATTGGCCGTCTGCCTGCACTTCGGCGATGTACACGGGTTTATGCAAGTGATGGTTCTTCCTGTCCATCTCGATGTCGAAACCCGAGGGCGACTTGAAGTGTTGACCTGCGACGGCTTGGCGCACCGCATCCACGTCCGTGGTGCCCGCTTGCTCCACGGCTTGCGCCCACATGTTGATGCCGATGTACGTCGCTTCCATCGGATCGTTGGTGACGCGCTTGTCGCCGTCCGGCAGGTTCTTCTCTTTCACATAGGCCTTCCACTGCTCGATAAATGCCTTATTTTCCGGGCTATCGATGGACATGAAGTAGTTCCATGCCGCCAAGTGGCCGACGAGCGGTTTCGTGTCGATGCCGCGTAGCTCTTCTTCACCGACCGAGAACGCAACGACCGGAATGTCGGAAGCCTTCAGGCCCTGATTCGCGAGCTCCTTGTAAAAGGGCACGTTCGAGTCGCCGTTGATCGTCGAAACCACGGCCGTGTGCTTGCCGACCGCAAACTTCTTGATATCGCTGACGATGGTTTGATAGTCGCTGTGCCCGAACGGCGTGTACTTCTCCATGATGTCGTCCTCGGAGACACCCTTGGATTTCAGGAAGTAGCGCAAGATTTTGTTGGTCGTGCGCGGGTACACGTAGTCGGTACCGAGCAAGACCCACTTCTTCGCGCCGCCACCTTTGTCGCTCATCAAGTACTCGACCGCGGGGATCGCTTGCTGGTTCGGCGCCGCACCCGTGTAAAACACGTTGTACGAAGATTCTTCGCCTTCATATTGCACCGGGTAAAAGAGCAAGCCGTTCAGCTCCTCGAACACCGGCAACACGGATTTGCGCGACACGGACGTCCAGCAACCAAAGGTCACCGCGACGTGATCCTTTTGCAGCAATTCGCGTGCTTTTTCCGCAAATAACGGCCAATTCGACGCCGGATCGACCACCACCGGTTCGAGTTGGCGACCGAGCACGCCGCCCTTCTTGTTGATCGCGTCGATGGTCATGAGCGCGACGTCTTTGAGCGACGTTTCGCTGATTGCCATGGTGCCCGAGAGCGAGTGCAAGATGCCGATCTTGATCGGCGAAGTATCCTTCGCCTTTGGCATGTCGGCGGCGGCCGCGGGCGCGGCTGCGGATGTCGCGGCGCTCGCGCTCGCGGCGGCCGGTGCGGAATTCGACTCAGCCTCCGGTCCTTTGCAGCCCAACGCTGCGAGACCGGCAAGGCAGAACCAGGAAGCGACGGACCAACTATTCATTTCATGCGCTCCTTCGAAGCGGTGTTGCAAAGCTCAGCAAGAGTCAGCGTGTGACGCTGTGCTGTCAGCAGGGTTATTTCCCTACAGCGCTTTTGGCCCGCTCGAGGTTTCTGTGTTGTGTCCGCGAATCGGCACGTGGATGTCATACGCAAAAGTCCGCAACGCACGGCGCGCATCGACATATGCGCGCACATCTTCGCGAAAGCGCGGCGCGCGAGTGCTCGCGAAATGATCGCGCAGCGCTCTCGAAAAGGCAGCGCTCAGCTCAGGCCGAGCAGCCCCTCACGAATCACGAACTCGCAAACGCTGTCCACGCCCGCGCCGGATTTCAGATTCGTGAACACGAACGGCTTTTGACCGCGCATTTTGCGGGCGTCGCGGTCCATCACTTCGAGCGATGCGCCCACGTGCGGCGCCAAATCCGTCTTGTTGATGATCAATAGATCGCTCTTGGTGATGCCCGGGCCGCCTTTGCGCGGGATCTTGTCGCCGGCCGCAACATCGATCACGTAAAGCGTGAGGTCCGACAATTCGGGGCTGAACGTCGCCGCTAAGTTGTCTCCGCCGCTCTCGATGATCACCAAATCCAAATTCGCAAATTTTCGATTCAGCGCGGCCACAGCTTCCAAATTGATCGACGCATCTTCACGAATCGCGGTGTGCGGGCAGCCGCCCGTTTCCACGCCGACGATGCGGTCATCCGCGAGCGCGCCGCTGCGCAGCAGAAAATCCGCGTCTTCGCGGGTATAAATGTCGTTGGTCACGACCGCGATTTGGAAGCGATCGCGCAGGCGCTTGCACAAGCTGTCGACCAAGGCCGTCTTTCCCGAGCCGACGGGGCCGCCGATGCCCAAGCGCAACGCGGGTTTTGGGTTGGGTTTCGTGTTCGGCGCGGATTCGGTCATCGGCATCCCTTTCTCGAGGCTTCACGAGCGGAACAAACGGCTGTACGCGCTCTCGTGCAGCGCGCTCGCGATCGCCAGGCGCGGCGCGAGAAACCCGACCTCTGCCCAAGGCAGCGCAAGCCCGCGCTCGGCCGCGTTAGGCAACTCGAGCAAAAGTTGCGACAGCACGCGCTGCGCCGCGATGTGGCCGAGCGGCACGAGTCGCGTTGTCGCTGCGACTTGATTTTCGAGCCACGCAAATAAGAACGCGAGCACCGTGCCGGCGATTGGAAGCTGAAAGCGCACCGCGGCGAGCGCGAACGAAGTAACGAACGTCGCATCTTCGTCGGCAATCCACGCGGCACCTTCGGCGATTCCGAGGCCGTCGAGTACGCGCGCGAGTGCCGCGCCAAGTTGACGATCTTCGGCGCCGAGTTCGGCCGACTCGCGGCAAGCGTGCAGAAATTGGCTCAACACGCGCACGCGCCCCGCATCGTGTTCGGACCACGCGGCGTGCATCGCGATGAGCGCAGGGACGTCGAGCCGCGGCAAAATCTCGGTCAAGACGCCGCGAATCCAGTCCGCGGCGCTGGCTTCGTCGCGAACCCAACCGAACTCGACGGCTTGCTCGAGCCCTTGCGAATAAGCAAACGCGCCGATCGGCAAAGCCGGGCTTGCCAGCTGCATCAGCCGCAAGAACGCGACCGCTTCGAGCTCGAGCGACGAGGCTGTGCCGTGCAGCAACATTCGACTCATGCGCCGTTCGCGCGCGTCGCCTGTTCGTGCTGATGCTCGCGTTCGTGATCGCCGTGATCGTGATCTCGATCCGAGCTCGGCCGCGGTCGCTGACTCGGCCGATGCAGGTGCGCGTGCGCGTGCCCGCCGTATGCTCCAGCCTCGGGCTCGAAGCGTTCGGCTGCGAAGCTCAGCTGAAAGCCGAGCTCGCGCAGCATTTGATCGAGCACGTGATCGTGCAGATAGGCCAAGCGCAGCGCCTCGATTTGCAGCGGAATATGACGATTTCCAAGGTGATACGCAGCTCGCGACAAACCGAGCGCGTCCGGCGCGCGCACGATCGACAAGCTTTCGAGCGCGGCTTCGACCGCGATCACCGCGCCGTCCTCGGCGAGCAAGCGATCGCCGTGACGCAAGACCGTACCGCGTTCGAGCAAAAGCGCGGCCTCGCTGCCGTCGTCCAGACGTAACAGGCCGCGGGATTTTTGGCGCTCTGCGTGGTCGAGCGTGACCGAGACGCTCGCGGGCGCCGAAGCCGAAATTTTTTCCACGATCTTACGCATGTTGTTCGGCCTTTCTGGTCCGCGAACGGCTCAAAACAAAAAATAACGTTGCGCAAGCGGTAGCACCTTTGCGGGCTCGCAGGTCAAGAGCTGTCCGTCCGCGCGTACCTCGTAGGTCTGCGCGTCGACCTCGATCTTCGGCAGCGCGGCATTGTGAATCAAATCCTTCTTCTTTACCGCTCGCGCGCCGCGCACCGCGACCGCGCGCTTGTGCAGGCCAATGCGCTGCGGGATCTCGTTGTCGAGCGCCGCCTGCGATAAGAACGTGACTGCCGTGGCGTGACGCGCGCCGCCCAGCGCGCCAAACATTTGGCGATAGTGCACCGGCTGCGGCGTCGGGATCGACGCATTCGGGTCGCCCATCGGCGCCGCCACGATCATGCCGCCTTTGATGATGAGCGCCGGTTTTGCACCGAAAAACATCGGATTCCAAAGCACGATGTCCGCCAATTTGCCGACTTCGATCGAGCCCACCTCGTGCGCGATGCCGTGCGCCAGCGCGGGATTGATCGTGTACTTGGCGATGTAGCGCTTGATTCGAAAATTGTCGTGCTCTTTGGGATCTTCCGGCAAGCTGCCGCGCTGCACTTTCATCTTGTGCGCGGTTTGCCAAGTGCGAGTGATCACTTCCCCGACGCGACCCATCGCCTGCGAGTCCGACGAGATCATGCTGAACGCGCCGAGGTCGTGCAGGATGTCTTCGGCCGCGATCGTCTCGCGGCGGATGCGCGACTCGGCGAACGCGATGTCTTCCGGAATGTCCGGATCCAAATGATGGCAGACCATGAGCATGTCCAAGTGCTCGTCGATCGTGTTCACGGTGTACGGACGCGTCGGGTTCGTCGATGACGGCAGCACGTTCGGCTGACCACAAGCCTTGATGATGTCCGGCGCATGCCCGCCGCCCGCGCCCTCGGTGTGATAGGCGTGAATCGATCGCCCCTTGAACGCGGCAAACGTGTCTTCCACGAAGCCCGATTCGTTCAACGTGTCGGTGTGAATCGCGACTTGCACGTCGAGCGCTTCCGCCACGTTCAGGCAGTTGTCGATCGCGGCCGGCGTCGTGCCCCAGTCCTCGTGCAGCTTGAAACCCATCGCGCCGGCACGCGCTTGGAGCTCGAGCGCTTCGGGCAAGCTCGTGTTTCCCTTGCCCAAAAAACCTAGATTCATGGGCAAAGCGTCGGCAGCTTGCAGCATCCGCTCGAGGTGCCACGGGCCGGGCGTGCACGTGGTCGCGTTGGTGCCCGCGGCCGGCCCGGTGCCGCCACCGATCATCGTGGTCACGCCGCTCATCAGCGCGTCTTCGATTTGCTGCGGGCAGATGAAGTGAATGTGCGAATCGATGCCCGCGGGCGTCGCGATCAAGCCTTCGCCCGCGATCACTTCGGTGCCCGGCCCAATCACGATGTCGACGCCGGGTTGCACGTCCGGGTTGCCGCCCTTGCCGATGCCGGCGATGCGTCCGTCGCGAATGCCGATGTCCGCTTTGATGATGCCCCAGTGATCGACGATCAACGCGTTGGTGATGATCGTATCGACCACGGATTCGTCCGCGCGCTGGCTCTGGCCCATGCCGTCCCGGATCACTTTGCCGCCGCCGAACTTCACCTCTTCGCCGTAAATCGTGCGATCGGCTTCGACTTGCAGGATGAGCTCCGTGTCCGCGAGGCGCACGCGGTCGCCCGTGGTCGGGCCGAACATGGCAGCGTACGCCGCGCGATTGATCTTCGGCATCAGGGTTTGCTTTCGAGCGGGCCTTGGATCTTGGCGTTGAAGCCATACACTCTGCGCTCGCCCGCGTAAGCGACGAGCTCGACCTCGCGCTCTTGGCCCGGCTCGAAGCGCACCGCGGTTCCGGCCGCAATATTCAGCCGAAATCCGCGGGCGATTTCGCGTTCGAACACGAGCGCCGCGTTCGTTTCGTAAAAGTGATAGTGCGAGCCGACTTGAATCGGCCGATCGCCGCTGTTCGCGACCTTGAGCCGCACGGTTTCGCGATCGGCGTTCAGCTCGAGCTCACCGTCCGCCAAAAACAATTCACCCGGAATCATCTTGCCTCGCTTCAGGGGATTGGGTGGTGCACCGTGACGAGCTTGGTGCCGTCGGGAAAAGTCGCTTCGACTTGAACTTCTGGAATCATTTCGGGCACGCCGTCCATCACGTCGTCACGCGAGAGCAATTCGGATCCGAGGCTCATCAATTCCGCGACGGTCTTGCCGTCCCTCGCGCCCTCGAGGATCGACGCGCTGATGTAGGCGACGGCCTCGGGGTAGTTCAATTTCAAGCCACGCGCTTTGCGTCGCTCGGCCAAAAATGCAGCGGTGAAGATCAACAGCTTGTCCTTTTCACGCGGGGTGAGCTCCATCTCTCGACTCCTTCTTGCTCAGGTGAGCCAGATCCGCGGGGGGCACGCCGCGCGCCCAAAAACAATCGGCCTGAGCGCAGCCCACGCGCGCTCGAAGACGCCGCGCGCGCGCTCGGTGCCACACCCCAAATAGCGACAGACCATCACCTCGCGCAGCTGCGAAACCGAAAAAAGCTCGTTTTGGGGCTCAAATTCCACGGCCGCGCGCGCGGCCTCGACCGCGGCCGCGCTCTGTCCGCGGCAAACCAAAGTGCCGAACACCGAGTGGTTCGCGAGCCCCCAAGACGCGCTCCGTGCGAGCTCACTCGCGCCGAAGTGTGCGCGCTCGATCCAAAGCGGACGCTCGCCTTGCCAGAGTTCGAACGCCTGGTCGAGTCTGCCGCTCGCGAAATCGTCGCCCGAGGCTTTGCGACCGAGGCACACGATGTCCCAACCGCAAAAGCGAGCGCCGGGTTCGAGCTCGACGCGCGTTCGCGTGCGCACCGCCGCGCCGCCGAACACAATCGTTTCTTGCGGTAGCCATTCGCAGCTTGCGCCCTGCTCGATTTTTATTTTTTGGGTTTGCTGTGCGACGCGGCCGGCGCTGCGATAGAACTTGGTCGCTGCGGGTGTCGTCACGAGCGCGTTCGCGCCCTGCCCGACGCGTAACTCGACTTCGAGCTCATCGCCCGCTACGACGCCGCCCGGCGGATGCAACAAATAGATGTGCGCGACCCCGCCCGGCTCTGGATAAAATGCGCGCTGCACGCCGAGCGGCCCGCGATGCCGCTTGCTCACGATGCGCGTGCGCTCGGCGATGCGTTCACAGCTCAATTCCAGGTGTGCCGACCAACCGCGAGCCTGCTCGCTCGAGTCGCGCGCGAGCAAGCTCGATGTATCGAGCGCGGCGCTCATTCCGGCTCGAACTCCACCGGCAACTCCCAAGTGACGAACACGACGCAGCCCTCGGGGCACTTGACCGCGTGCCTCGTGCCCGGCGGATTGATCACGAGCGTGCCCTTGTCGTAACGCCCAAGGTCGTCTTCTTGGTAGCCTTCGAGCACCAAGATCTGCTCGAAACCTGCGTGGCGATGAGCCGGCAATTTCGCCCCCGGCGCGTAACGCAACAGCGCGGCCGCACGCCCGACGCCGACCTCGCCATAGAGGGGATGAATCTCGATTCCAGCTCTGAAAAACTTCCACGTGATTTCTCCCCTCAGTAACGCTTCGAGATCGATACGCAATGATTCCTTCATCCATCAACCATGACCGGCCATGTGCCGCCCGATCTCTTGCAAGTCCGCATTGGCCGCGTTCGTTTCGTGCACGATGCTCCCTTCACTCATCACCAAAATGCGATCCGAGAGCGCGAAGATCTCGTCCAGGTCCGCGCTCACCAAAAGCACCGCCGCGCCCGCGTTGCGCGCGTTCATGATCCGCGTGCGAATCTCGGCAACGGCCGCAAAATCCAAGCCAAAACAGGGGTTCGCGACGATCAAGAGCCGCACTTCGCCGCCCAGCTCGCGCGCGAGCACCGCGCGTTGCACGTTGCCGCCCGACAAATTGCCGATCCGCTCGTCCGGCGACGGCGTCTT
>DATATR010000125.1:0-39851 GCA_036268695.1 Polyangiaceae bacterium
CAGCTTGATTTGGTCGATCGTCTGCGGCGCGGCCGAATGCTGCAGCTCGAACGGGCGATCCGCGCTCAGCACGAGCAAGGGCACGCGAGCGAGCGAAGCTTCGATCAAGGCAGGGTAGTAGTGCGCGGCTGCGCTGCCCGACGTGCACACGAGCAGGCTCGGCTTGCCCGTGAGTCGCGCCTGGCCGAGCGCGAAGAACGCCGCGACGCGTTCGTCCCAAAGCGCATGGCAAATGAGCTTCGGCTCCTTCAACGCGGCCCACGCGAACGGCGTCGAGCGCGAGCCCGGACTGAGCACGACGTGTTCGACGCCCGCGCGCGCGAACGATCCCAAGAGGAGTCGCGACCATTCGCTGAGCAGCGCCGCGGTCACCCGGAGACTCCGAGCGCTCCGAGCAGCGCGGCTAGCTTCCAGCGCGTTTCGGCAAATTCGCTCGGTGCATTCGAGTCTTCCACGATGCCCGCGCCCGCGTAGAGCTCGGCGCGATTGCCGCTGACCACGCCCGAGCGCAGCGCCACCACGAAGCGACCATCTCCCGCCGCGTCGAACCAACCGACGGGACCGGCGTACCAGCCGCGCTCGTCCGGTTCGTGCGCGCAGATGAAGTCGATCGCGGCCGTGGTGGGCACGCCGCCGACCGCCGGCGTGGGGTGCAATTTCGAGACGAGCTCGAGCACGTGACTCGCCGCGCGCAGTCGCGCGCGGATCGGCGTGCGCAAATGCAGCACCGTGCGCAAGCGATGGACCTCGCGCTTTCCCGGCGAAAGCTCGCTCGTGAGCGGCTCGAGCAGCCGCAAAATCTCACTCACGACGAACTCGTGTTCGCGGATGTCTTTGCTGCTTTCGAGCAAGCGCGTGGCCGAGGCGGCGCCGTCGGTGTCGATCGAGCCCGCGACGGCTTCGGTCGCCAGCTCATTGCCGCGCTTTTGCAGCAAACGCTCGGGCGTAGCGCCGAGAAAGGTCGAAGTCCCGACGCGGACGGCGAAGCGTGTCGACTCGGGTGCGTCGCTCCGCAGCCGAGCGAGCACGGTCGACGGCAAGAGTTCGCGATCGAGCGTCAAACCAAGACGCCGCGCAGCGACGATCTTCTGCGCTCGGCCCGCGGCGATCTCGCGCTGGATCGCAGTCACGAGATCGGCCCAGGCTTCCGGCGAGCGTTCGTCGCGTGCCACTTCGCTCGCGCACGGCGGAGCGGGCGGCGCGGCGAACAGCGCCTGCAATGCGCGCGACAGAAGCTCGAGTAGCGCGGCGCGTTCTGTGCCGACGAGCTCGTGCTGTCGCACGATCAAGCGGAGCCACGCCCCGTCGTTATTCTTGAGGTAGCTGAGCCTCGGCAAGATGAAGCGCGCGTCGCCGAAGTCTTGCCACAGCGCGCTCTTGGCTTGCCCGGCTTGAAAGGCAAAGCCGCCGAAGAAACACGGTTCGGGCGCGGCGGGATCGGCGGCGCTCTGCTCGAGCTGCGGCCAGATTTCGCGCGCGCGTTCTTGAATTGCTCGAAAACGTTCACTGCCATTCGCGCTCAGACTGAAAGCAGCACCAAGCGCGCACACTTCGCCTTCAGCCGGCTGGGCCCAGAACAACGCATCGCCTTCACTCGCCGCCGAAAGCAACCGTTCGCCGGGCACGCGCGGCACAGCCCAAGTCAACACGGCCGCGCGCTCACCGACGCAGGTTCGGTCGAGCGTTTGTTCGATGCCGCGCAATAACTCGCTCACGTCGAGGTTTGTCTCCGGCGCGCGATTCGGCGCGGCGCCGAGCTGCACTTGCTCGCTCATGCCGGATTTCCTGGCTCCGCGACGTAGAGATGGCACACGCCGAAGGTGAGCGGGTGGAGCGCGACCAGGTTCAAGTTCGAGCTCTGCATCAACGCGGCGAACTCTTCGGCCGGCGGAAACGCCGCGATCGAGCGCTGCAGGTACTGATATTCTTTCACGCCCGAGAGCAGCGCGCCGACGTACGGCACGACCGTGTGAATGTGAAAGCGCGCGAACGCGCCGAGCAGTCCCGAGCGTGGCTCGGACAATTCCAAAATCGCGATCCGCCCGCCCGGTCGCGTGACGCGCGCCATTTCACGCAGCGCCGCCGCGCGATTCGGCACGTTGCGAATACCGAACGCGATACAGACCGAGTCGAACGTGTTCGCGGCAAAGGGCAGCGCTTGCGCGTCGCCTTGCACCAATTCGACGCGTTCGGAGAGCTTTGCGCGCGTGACTTTTTGCCGGCCCACTTCCAGCATTTTTGCCGACGGATCGAGGCCCGTGACGCGCACGCTCGGCATGGTCTCCGCGACTTGAATCGCGAGATCGGCGGTGCCCGTCGCGAGATCGAGCACTTGATGATCGGCGGCGAGCTTCAGCGCGCGGACCGTCTTCTTGCGCCAACTCTGATCGATCCCGAGTGAGATGACGCGATTCACTAAATCGTAGCGCGCGGCGATGCCGTCGAACATCGCGCCGGATCCGTCTTTGACGAGGGCGGTCGTCTCACTGGTCATTTTGCGTAAACCTTCAAAATGGGCGCTGGATCGACGACTTTGCCGGCAACGAGCGCGGTGAGCAGCGTCTCGCCGAGCTTGGCCAAGCGCTGCAGCTCGTGAACGCGAGCGCGTTTGAAATCGGGCGAGCTCGATTCGTGCGGCAGCGCGGCCTCCGCGTTCGTGAGCGCGTCCTCGAATTGGCGCACGAGCTCGAGCTCCCGCTCGCGCAGCACGCGCTGCACCAGTTTGCCGATGCTGGTCTCCGCCTCGTAGAAATCGCGCCGCTCACCGGGGCGCCAGCTCTTCTTCACCGCGCCCCACTTCACCAACTCGCTCAGCGTCATGCTGACCGCGCCCGCGCTCATCTTGAGCTGTTCGCCAAGCTCGGCCGCGCCGAGCGGCGTCGGCGACAGATAGAGCAACGTCCAGATTCGACCCATCGGGCGCTTGAACCCCCAAAACTCCATCAATCGCCCGACAGTATCGGCGACTTCGAGCTCGGCCTGGGTGACGGGTTCAGCTGCAGATCCGGACATCAGCCTCGTGTTTGAGGTTTCAAAAGTTCGTGAAACTTTAGGCTCCAGGTCCGGTCGGGTCAAGCCGTTGGGGCCGCCAAAGTGCTGTTTTGGGGGTTGGCCTAGGTCGGCTAGGCTTCCGTTGTGAGCGAAAAAGCGCGACTCGTTGCGAGCCGCGGAGAGAGCCACGTGGACATCGATCCCCATTCCGATCCTCACGCTGTCGAAGCGCCGCCGATTGGTCCCGCGCTGCGCGTGGCCATCGTTGGTTCGGGGCCGGCCGCGTTTTACAGCGCGGACTTCCTGCTGCGCGACAAGAGCGCGCACGTCGAAGTCGACATGTTCGAGCGCTTGCCGACTCCATATGGGCTCGTGCGCTTCGGTGTCGCGCCCGATCATCAAAGCATCAAGCGCGTGATCAGCGCGTTCGAGCGCATCGCCGGCCACGCGAGCTTTCGTTTTTTCGGCAACGTCGAGATCGGCCGCGATCTGCCGGTCGAGCTGTTGGTCGCGGAGTATCACGCGATCGTATTCGCGACGGGTTCGGCTTCGGATAAGCGCCTCGGCGTGCCGGGTGAAGATCTCGCGGGGAGCGCGCCGGCCACCGCGTTCGTCGGCTGGTACAACGGGCACCCGGACTTTCAGAATCAGCGCTTCGACCTGTCGAGCGAACGCGCGGTCGTGGTCGGCATGGGCAACGTGGCGATGGACGTCGCGCGCATCCTGATCCGCGCCCCGCACGAGCTATCGAACAGCGACATCACGCACGACGCCCTGCGCGCGTTGCACGAAAGCCGCGTGCGCGAAATCGTGCTGCTCGGCCGGCGCGGCGCGGCCCAAGCCGCGTTCGATCAAGCCGAGCTCGCCGACATCGCGGAGCTCGCCGATGTAGCCGTCAGCATCGACGGCGATTTGCCGCCAATCGAGCTGTCGGCGCTCGACGCGGCCGCGCGCAAGAACGTCGAGTATTTACAAAAGCTCGCGAGCTCGCCCGCAAAATCGACGGCGCGACGCGTGCGCCTGCGCTTTCAAGCGTCGCCAGTCGAAATTCTCGGGCAGGACCGCGTGACGGGCATCGTCGTCGAGCACAACACGTTGCAGCAAGCCGCGGACGGCTCCGTCTCTGCGCGCGGCAGCGGCAAGCTCGAAGAAATATCTTGTGGCCTCGTGTTCCGTTCGATCGGCTATCGAGGCGTAGCGATTGCGGGAGTGCCGTTCGACGAAGCTCGCGGTGTGATCCCGAACCAACACGGTCGCATCCTCGGCGCGGACGGCCATGCGTTGCCCGGTTTTTACACCGCCGGCTGGATCAAGCGCGGACCGACCGGTCTGGTCGGAACCAACAAGAGCGACGCGAAAGAAACGGTGCAAGCGCTGCTCGCCGACGCGCGCTTGCTTCAAGCGACGCACGCGCCCTGTCACCCTGAGAGGATCGTCGATCGACTACGCGAGCTCGGCTTGCGCGCATTGAGCTTCGCCGATTGGCAGAAGCTCGACCTGTTCGAGCTGGAAGCTGGTAAAGCCAAAGGCAAGGTGCGCGAGAAGCTGGTCAGTGTCGAAGCAATGTTGAGCGCGCTCGAAGCCCGGCGAACTATTTGATTTCGTCCCCGCTCAGCGAATAGCCGGTCGGTTGGCGTTCGGTGTCCGCGCTCGGCGAGCCGACTTGCACGGCTTTGAGCGAGATCGAACCGATCGCCGTCGAACCGGATTTGCTCGGCGCGCGCGCTTCCGACTTGGGATTCGGCGTCAGCGTTTGCCCGGTCGTGAGCTCTTGCCACGCAAGATCACGCTCGCGCTCGCAGCGCGTCGCATATTCGCGAGCTTGATCGCGCTGTGCGGCGAGCTCGGCGATTTCCCGCTCGTGCGCTTCCATCCTGCGGCGCGTGGCTTCACGCAAGCTACTCCGCAACTGCGCGATCTGGCGGTCGTGGTCCGACATGATCTCGACCAAGAACAGATCTTGTTGCTCGATCAAAAATTCGCGCTCGTTCGTGGCTTCGTGCCGCGTCAGATCCAATAGTTGCTCGAGCTGCGTCGTCCGATGGCGCAGCGCCGCCTCGGCTTCATTCACGTTCACGAGATGCGAGCGAAGCTCGTCGAGCTCGTGCACGAGCTCCAGGTTTGCTTCGCGCGCGGCGGTCGCACCGGCCGCGAGATGCTTGAGCCCGCGCAGCAATTGTCCGAGGTTCGCCTCCGTGCGACTGACTCCAGCGAGCGCCAACTCGAGCCGCTCCTCGCTCGTGTCGAGGCTTTGCTCCACTCGGCTTCGCGCCGGGGGAATGCCGCTCTCGAGCTGAGTATTCGTACTGACTCGCAGCGAGCTCGAGTCCGGAGCACGGTCCAACCGATCACTGAGCGGGAAGGGATCTTTGACCAACTCGGCGCCATCTTGTGCCATTGTGGGTGCTTGTCGGCCAATGTCGGCCCGGCGGCAAGCACTTCCTTAAGTGATTCGGCGGATTTCGCCGGGCAGCGGCGTCATCCCGCTCCGAGCCGCTCGGAATCGTCGGAGGCGTGCGGGAGTGCTCCGCTCAGGGTAGAACCAAACCCATGAATGCCCTTCGCGGTTTTCAACAGCTCGGAATGCGGCTCGCAGCCGCGACCGCGCTCGGGCTACCGCTTTTCGCAGCCGGCGCTGCCTATGCCAGTACGCCGCCCGCGTCGAGCGCGCCGATCGATCCGCAGAACGACTTCGGTGCCGACATCCAGGGCGACGTGCCCGGCGCGAGCGCGCTCGAAGGTCGCTTGATGGCGCCGTGCTGCTGGACGCAAACGATCGACATTCACGACTCCGAGATCGCGCTCAGCATGCGCCACGAGGTCCGGCGCCGCTTGCGCAACGGCGAATCCGCCGAGGCCATCCAAGCGTCGTTCGTGCAGCGTTATGGTCCGAAGATCCTTGCGGTGCAGCCGAACAGTCCGCTCAAGGGCGTGTTCGTTGGTTTGTCGGTCGTGATGGCCGGCGCGGGCGTCGCGTCCGTGCTCATGATCGGCCGTTGGCGAAAACGCAGCACGTCGACCGAGCCACCCGAGACGAAGCGCTCCGAGGCGCGCGACCAGTGGGACGATAAACTCGACGCCGAGCTCAAAGACCTCGACGACGAATGACTTCGAGCTAGCGCCGCGTCGATTTGCGAGCGCTTCCCGTCGCGCTTTTCTTTGCGGGCTTCGCTGAAGCTGCTTCGGATTTTTCTTGCGAGCGAAAGAGCAGCACGGCGGCTTCGGCGGCCTTGCGCGCGCGCTCGGTCTCGCCGCGCATTTCGAGCAAAAATCGGCTTGGGATCTGCGCGCGCGGCTTACCCCATTTCATGCGTTCCTTGCAGAACGTGAGCGTCAGCGAATCTTGCGCACGCGTGACCCCGACGTAACAGAGCCGCCGTTCTTCATCGATGCTCTTGCCGTCGATCACCGAGCGCTGATGGGGCAATAATCCTTCCTCCATCCCGACCATGTACACGTGCGGGAACTCGAGGCCTTTGGCGCTGTGCAACGTCATCAACGTGACCGCGTGACGTTCGCGCTTGTCGTCGCTGTCTTTGTGATCTTCACGACCTGCTAGCGCCGCCTCTTCGAGAAAACCGAGCAGCGTCGGGCTCTCCGTGCGTTGCTCATAGAGTGCGATCGAGTTCAAAACCTCTTGCATCGAAGCCAGGCGCGCTTCGATGTCGCTCGCGGTTTTGTAGACGCGGTCGAGTTCGGCGCGATAGTTCACCGCCACAAGCAAGCCTTGCGCAAAATCGAACAGCGAAGTTTGCCCGAGCTGCGCTTGAAATTGCTCGATCTGCTTCCGGAAGGCCTCGACGCGCTCGCCCGTGACGTGCGGAATATCTTCGATGTGTGGAGCTTGCGGCAAGATGTGCCAGAGTGGTTTGCCCTGTGAAACCGCGACCTGCATCAATACTTCGATCGTAGAAGCGCCAATCCCGCGCGCAGGTGTGTTGATCACGCGCAGCAGCGACACCTCGTCCGACGGATTGGCCACGACGCGCAGGTACGAAAGTACGTCGCGCACCTCTTTGCGATCGTAGAACGACATGCCGCCGACGAGCACGTACGGGATGCGCGAGCGCCTGAGCTCGAGCTCGAACGCACGCGGTTGTTCGTTGGTGCGAAATAGAATCGCGACGTCACTCGGGCGCCAGCGTTGCGATTCGTCTTCGCCTTCCATGCGCTGGCGAATCTCCGCGATCACCGACTCAGCCTCGAAATTTTCGTTTTCCATGCGCAAGACGCGCGGAGGCAATCCACCGTCGCGAAACGGGCGCAGGATTTTTTGATGGCGCGCGCTGTTGTGAGCGATGAGCGTGTTGGCGGCGACCAAGATCGGCGACTTCGAGCGGTAATTGTCTTCCAGACGCACCACTTTGGCGTCCGGCCAGTCGTTCTTGAAATTCAAAATGTGCGACACGTCCGCGCCGCGCCAACCATAAATCGATTGATCGTCGTCCCCGACCACGCACAAATTTCGATGCCGATCGGCGAGCGCTTTGACGATGCGATATTGCGGCCCGTTGGTGTCTTGATATTCGTCGATCAACAAATGATCGAAGCGCGTTGCCTCGGCGTAACGCGCTTCGGGAAATTTCTCGAACAGTTCTTCGGTCGTGAGCAACAGATCGTCGAAATCCATGGAACCACAGGCGCGGAGCTGCGCCTGGTAGCGCGCGTAAGCCGAGGCAGCGAGCCCTTCGCGATCATTTTCGGCCTTGGTTTCAGCTTGATCGGGCCGAATGCCTTGGCTCTTCCAGCCGCTGATCAAATGCAGCAAATCACCCGGTCGCAATTTGTCCGCACTGACGCGGATGTCGCGCAAGGCGCCGCGCGCCAGCGTTTCCTGATCGCTGCGATCGTAGATCGCGAATTCTTTGGGATAACCGAGCCGTTCTGCGTGACGTCGCAAGACGCGTACACAGAGCGCGTGGAAGGTCGAGATTTCGGGCGGCTTCGTCCCGCGTGGACGCTTGCCGAGCAAGTGCAGCGCGCGCTCTTTCATTTCACGCGCCGCCTTGTTCGTGAACGTGACCGCCAAGATCCGTTCTTGCGCGATGCCGTGCTTGATCAACTCCGCGATGCGATAAGTGATCACGCGGGTCTTGCCGGTGCCGGCGCCGGCCAAGACCAAGAGCGGCCCTTGTAACGTCATGACCGCGCTGTGTTGCGCTGGATTCAAGTCCGGCCGACTCACGGCATCCCATTACACCTGAGCGTTCTCGAACGGATCGAAAAAGAATGCAGAGGCGCGTTCTGCTGCGAATGGGCTTGACGACCCTCGCCAATCCGGGGCTTGTGAAGCGCGTGAAGCTTCACACCGAGACCTTCGGCGCAGGTCCGCGCGTGATTTTCTGCCACGGCTTCGGCGGGAGCGCGCGCAACTTTCGCATGCAAGCGCGCGTGCTGGAATCGAGCTTCCGCGTGACGTTGTTCGATTGGCGCGGTCACGCGCGGAGCCCGGCGCCGGATGGTGCGGAGTCTTATCGCGTCGAGGCGCTGCTCGGTGATCTCGCCGAGCTAGTCAGCGCCAGCGCTGAACCGGTGATTTTGGGCGGGCTCAGCCTGGGCGCGAAGCTCGCGCTCGATTATGCGCTCGCTCATTCGTCGCAAGTGCAGGCGCTCGTGCTCGCCTCCTACCCGCCATCGGGCGAAGACCCGAAGCGGCGCGATTGGGCACTCGGATTTGCCGACGCGATCGAGCAGCGCGGTTTGGACGAAGCAGGCGCAGAGTTCGTCTGGGGCGAGCGCTCGCGCTTCGATCCGAAAGGCGCAGCTTGGATCCGCCAAGGTTTTCTGGAGCATTCGCCGCAAGCGCTCGCGCACTTGTTGCGCGAGGTGCTCGCGAGCGCGCCTTCGCCGCGCACGTTCGCCGCGCGGCTCGCCGCGCTCACGCTTCCGACCTGCATCGTCGCGGGCTCCGAGGATGCTGAAAGCCTCGCACCGTGCAAAGAGCTCGCGGAGCTCTTGCCGCGTGCAGAGCTCCACGTGCTCGAAGGCGCTGGGCACGTCGTGAACTTGGCGAAGCCAGCCGAATTCAATGCGCTGCTCACGGCCTTTCTGGGGCCGTTCGCCGCGCCGGCTCCGCGCTAGTGTCCGCTGCCCAAGGCCGCTGCAATTTCCGCGGCGTAGAACAGCACCAAGCCGATCGTCAAAATCACACCAATCACGAAGCCGACAATGGTGATGATTTTGCCCCACTTGAGCTTGCTCTCCGCGTCGGCGATGTTGCCCTGATCGGCGGCTTGCATCGCCATGAAGCAGAACACCGCGCCGATGATGCCCAGGCAGTTCGTACAAAAGAACAGGCTGGCGGCGCCGATGATCAACCACGTGGTTGCTTGTTTCTTGAGCTCGGCGTTGGGCGCGCCACCCGGCGGACCGAACGGAGGAGCTCCGCCAGGCGGTGGTATCGGCGCCCCGTACGGCGCGCCGGGCGGACCATAGCCACCAGGCGCGCCCGGCGGACCGTAGCCGCCTGGCGGACCGTAGCCGCCTGGGCCCCCTGGCGGACCGTAACCGCCGGGACCACCCGGTGGTCCATAGCCGCCGGGAGGCGCGCCGGGTGGGGAACCCCCGTAACCACCCGGTGGGCCGTAGCCGCCGCCTTGGGCCAAAATCGAATCGTGCGCGCTGGTCATGAACACGGTACTCCTCGAAAAGATGACTGGCTGAACACACTCGAGTTACATCACTCGAGAACGGTTCGGCGATAGCGCGACCCGTCCCGAGCTTCGGCCCAACGAGTCGGCTCGGGTTAACGCACGACACTAGGACAAAAGTCGGGTGCTCTTTCAAAGTATTTGCTCGATCGCGCAGTCTTTGCCGGGCCTATTGCGCTCGCCGTGGCTCGTGCGGCAGATCTTGTTTTTGCCGGTTTTGCCCGCGCTGAGCTTGATCGCGAGCGCTTGTTCGAAGCGCGAAGCGGCCCCAAATCCGGAGCCCGCATTGCAGATTGCGCGCGGCGACGAGGTCGTCGTCGAAAAAACCGCAGCGCACTTTTTCCAAGGCCGCGTGCTCGCGACCGAGGGCGGACTCTTGCACGTGCAAGCCGCGGACGGCACCGACGCGCTGAGCGTCCCGGCCGGCGATGTTTACCGATTGCCGCCGCCCGCGCGCACGCTCACGCCAGGTGCGTTCGCGATCTGTGGTCGGAGCGGCGCGTGGATCGCATGCCGCATCGAGCACGCCGATGACACGACGGTGAGCGCGCTCGACGCTGCCGGCGTCGAAATCGAGCTCACCCCGGCGAGCGTGATCTTGCCGTCGCCGCTCAGCGAGCTCAACTTGAAGCGTTACTTCGCGCGCCACGAAGCGGAGCTCGATTTCGCGCGCAGCGCCGCGAACGCGGGCGATCCACGGCCCGAACCCGGCTGGCACCCCGCGCTGCGCGAGCGCCTGCTCGCAAGGCTCGGTGCGGATTGGTTCACTGCTTACGTCAAAGAGCTCGGTGACGACGGCGCGGTCGTCGCGCTCAGCGCAGCGCAGAAAACCGCGACCGTGCCGCTGTCCGCGCTCGCGGCCGAGCCGCCGTCGAGCTTTGCCGCTGAGTTGCACCGCGGTGACTTCGTGCTCACGCGACCGGATTCGCAGTCCGAGCCGTGGCTCAGACGCCAAGTGCGCGCGACGAACGGCCCCGAGCTCAAGTTGTCGGATGCCGCGGGCGCCGTGAAATCTGCGCTCGCGCGCGACGTCGTGCCGCTCGGGCAGTGAGCTTCGCTTAACGTGGCGGTGTCGACATGTGCGCCGCGGACAAGCCGTCAGCTTGGCCGGCCGCGACGCGCAACTCGGCGCGAACGTGCAAGGTTCCAGCTGCGTGAGTGCCGAGCGCACAAGCGCGCGCACTGGTTGCTGTCGTCCCGCGCGACAACGCGAGCTCTTCACCCGTATCGCGATCGAGCAAATGCACCTCGGCCCCGGTCGCGCCCGCGCCGACGGCGAGCGCGAGCTCCACGCAGCGCCCAACCGGGACGAGTATCTCCTCTGTTTCGAGGTGATCGGGGCTCAAGTTGTAATGACTGATCTTGCCGGCTTGAGTCCCGCTGCGAATGACGCCGTGCTCGAGCAAGTGCGTGAGCAAGCGCCCGGCTGCGAGCGGGTAGGATTCGAGAATGGGGGGAGCCTCCGGCTCCACGCGCAGCTCGACGCTGTACGGCCCAGGTCGCGCTAGGCTCTCCGTGTCGAGTCGCACTGGGCCGCCGCTCGAGCACGCGAACAAAACGGGCGCCGCGCGCTCTTCGCTCGCGGCGATCAACGAATCGTCCGCGGCCCATAGTCGCGCAGACATGCCGCGCACGGGCGCGCCTGCGAGAATGTCGACGCGCGAACAACCCTTCGGCAGCGCGAAGGACGCGCTGTCGAGTCGCCCGGGTTCCAAACTGCCGGTCTTCAGTAACTTTGCTTTCGGGTAACCGAGGCCTTCGAGATGAGCGGCATTTTTTTGTCGTGTCTCGTCGAGCGTGCCGCTCGGATAGAGCTCGATCCGCACCGCGTCATCGATCTCGCCGGCGCTCCCCGCTTCACTTTCGGAGAGCACGAGCACGGCCAGGCCGCGACCACTTTGCGGCCGAAATTCCAAGGTAATCGCGGTTTGTAGCGGCGAGCAGAGCACGAGCGAGCGGTCGCGCCCGAGCGCCGCGGCGCGGCCCAGGATCTGGCCATTCTGATCGAGCGCGGACAATTCGACGTGCGAGAGTTCGTCCGCGCTGAGCACGAGTGCGTGCAAGCACCGATTCTCTTCGACGATCGCGCTGACGCGGGTTGGTACGCGCGCGTCGAGCGGCACGGCGACGCGGCGCACGTCTTGCCACTTGCCGCCGAGGCGCGCGCGGTGCAGCGCGACGCGCTCGGCGAGTCCGGGCCAAGCTGCGAGGCGGGCATCGCCCTCGGCTTGTCGGTGATGCGCGTGATAGACGTCGGCCGCGCGCTCGGCATCTTTCGGCGCGATGCGCTCGACACCGACCGCGACCAAGCCGTGCCCTGCCGCGATCCGCGCCGCGACGTAAATTCGCTCTGGATGCGGCGGACAAACCAGCAACGCCGGGGATTTGTCGGGACCTTCGTCCATGCCGAGTACCGCGCCGTCTTCGCCGTAGGCGAGCAAATCGAGATCCTCGATCGTGTCGGTGCCGCGCGCGATCAACACGGCGCACGACGTCACGGGCACGTCCACCAAAGTGGCGACGCGGTCGCCCGCGACGCCGGCTTCGAGCGCCACGACTTGACTCTCGCGCTCGGGGTGAAACCAAGCTCCGGAGTTCGGTACGCCGGCTACTTTGCCGAACGGAGCGACGGGTGCATGCGCTGCTGGCTGCGCCGGCGCGCGAGCGCAGCCGAGCGCGACGAGCCCGAATAGTGCGACCGAGCCGAACGCGCGCGCGCTTCGCATCAGGGTGCCGCACTTCCTGGCGGCATGCGCCCAGTCTCCCAAACCGCCAAAAACCAGGCCAGATTCGTGCCGCGCCCGTCGACTTCGAGCGTCGCCACGCGCGCGCCGCGAGCGCAGAAGGAAACCGCGCTGCCGTTCGTGTCCGCCGCACCGCGGGCGGCTTGTCCGCTCGCGTGCGCGAGCGCGGAAAGCGACAAGCTTTGGACTTCGCCTCGCAGTGGCCCGAGCAGCACGGTGTAACAAGCATTCGGCTCGATCTCGAATGGCAGCTCGGTCGTGCCTTGCACTCCGATCGATTGGTAGAGCGGCGAGTGCCGAGGCGAGAAGTGCGCTGCGCGCGCCAGCCCGGCGAGCCGAGCGCGCGCTTCCGGGCCGAGATCCGTTGGTACACCCGCCGGCAGATCCCAGCGCGCGTGCGTCAGCACGAGATGGGCATTCGGCGCGGCACCGATGAAGCGCAACTCGATGCTGCGCGGTGTGCCGAGGCAAATCACGCCGCTCGCGTCGGGATCTTCGGCGCGATCGACGGCGAGCGCTGCGCCGCTGTCCGAGTCGACCAATTCGAGATCCAAATCGCCGGGCGAGGCGCCGGGCGCTGTCGGAGTTTGATCGAGCAGGGTGAGCTCGTGGCAGCCAGCGAGCAGCGGTAACACAGCGGCGCCAGAGCCGTCTTCGCCGGCGCGCGCTTGTGCGCGGATGAAGCTCGTCGCGCCGTCCCGATGGGCGCGCGCTTCGATTTGCTGCACGCGCTCGCTGACCGGCCCGAGCGCGGGGCGCGGCCCGGGATCACCGAGCGCGAGTTCCATGCCTGGATCGCGATTCGGCAATGTCTCGGTCAGTGGTGGAACGCCCGCGGGCGCGTTGCTGACTAGTGTTTCAATCACCCCACGGGGTGAGCGCAGTTCGAGCGAAATGTCGCCGAGAAAGGGCTTACCCGCGCCGCAACGCGTGATTTCGATCGCGCCGACCGCGCTCGATTCGGGAAAGGCAGTGCTCGGCGCGCCGGGATCGAACTCCGAGAAGCGCACGACGAAGTGCAAGCCTTCGACGCCGAGCACCGAGACGGTCGTGCAGCTCGCTTCTTTGGGGTTCAAGAGCTCGGGCGGGATCGCGAGCGGCAAGCGTTCGCCACGCTCGAGCAGCCGCGGTTTGAGCTGAACGACGCGGCCGTAGACCGAGCGCGCTTGGACGAGCGCTTTGACGTCGGAGGCCAAATCGCTTTTTGCCAGCGACGTGCGCGAAGGCAAAATGACGCTCGCGCCCACGCCAAAAAAAAATAAGAGCGGGCTCGCGCGCGTCATCGACGCGTTACTTTAGCTCAGCTTCGAAAACGGCGCTTCGACGAAGGAACGGCTCGATTCGTCCCAAATGAACAAGCGATGCGCGCTCACTTTGCCTTGATCCACCGCGCTGACGAGGTACGCGAGCTCGAAGCTCGGTGCGCCCGTGTTGCCCATGGTCATGCTCGCCGCGTCTTCGGCGCTGAAGTACGCGCCGCAATCGAGGTGCGAGTGGAAGAAGACTTTCAGCGGGCTTCCGCTTTTGACACCTTCGGCGATCGCGCGCTCGAATTTGAGCGCGTTGATTTTGAAGTACTCGCGGCCGGTGCGCGGGTGACCTTCGGGATCCGCTCGATGATATTTGTTGGCCAGGTTCTCGAGCTCGACGGCGCGATCGACGAGCAGCGCGTCGCTGACCGGTCCGCTCAAGTAGCCGCACGCTTCTTCGTCGCGCGCGTACGCCGCGACTCCGGCGCGCTCGACTTCAGCGAGCACGCTCGCGGGGATTTTTATGCCGCCGAAAATCCAAGGAGTGTTCGACATCGCTTTGCTTTCACCACACGTAGCGTTTTTCCCATTTCATGGGCGCGAAATAGCGGTCGCCGCGATCGCAGGCGATCGTGACGACACAGCCCGGTTTGCCTTGTTTGGACAGGCGTTCGGCGAGCTTCACCGCGCCGAAGATGTTCGCGCCCGTCGAGTGCCCGATGTGAAGTCCTTCTTCGGCGGCGACGCGGTCGGACATGTCCCAGCCGTCTTCGGTCGAGACTGGCAGAATTTCGTCGGGCACGCTCGAATCGTAAATCGGTGGGACGATGCTGGACGCGATGTGCTTCAAGCCTTCGAGCCCGTGCAGCGGTTGATCCGGTTCGACCGCGACGCAGTGAATCGGGCGTGAGTGTTCGTGCAAGCGGCGCGTCGTGCCCATCATCGTGCCGGTCGTGCCGAGGCCGGCGACGAAGTGCGTGATGCGATCGCCGAGCGCATCCAAGATTTCGACGCCCGTGCCGTCATAGTGGGCGAGCGGATTGGACGGGTTCGAGTATTGATCCGGGTAGAAGTATTTCTCGGGGTTTTCAGCGACGATCTTGCGCACGAGGCGGATCGCGCCGTCCGAGCCTTCGAGCGGGTCGCTGAAGATGAGCTTGGTGCCGAAGGCTTGCGTGATGTCTTTGCGCGCCTTGGTCACGTTGCTCGGCATCACCAGCTGCACCTGGTAGCCGAGCGCCGCGCCCATCAGCGAATAGGCAACGCCGGTGTTGCCGCTGGTCGAGTCGATCAAGATGCGATCGTTCGTGAGGCGTTTGTCTTTGATCGCGTCGAGCATCATGCGCATGGCGGGTCGATCTTTGACCGAGCCGCCGGGGTTCATGAACTCGAGCTTGACGTAGACTTCGACGCCGGGCGCGGATCTCGCGACTTTGTCCAAGCGAATCAACGGCGTGTTGCCGACCGCGTCGAGGACCGACGAAAGACGTCGCGATCGGGTTAATCGAATGCTCATCGGGGGTCCGAATTTAGGCTGAGAACCGCGCGAATTTGCCGGAGCGCGCGCCACGCGCCCGCCGCGAGTTTGCGCGAATCAACGTGACGGAAAAGCGACGCATGAGTAAACGTCGTGGGTTGTCGCTCCGGCAGTAGCGCGACGCTGCGAACGCCCGCGCGATGCAAATACACAAACTCGATCAAGCCGCCGTCCCGGCCCGAAACTTCGAGCTTCGCGGCGCTGAGCCGCGCTTGCCCGTCGCTGCCGACCTCGGGCAGCCGGATCTGACGAGTGAGCGGGTGCTCTTCCAAGATCAGCCGCCCGCGATGGCCGGCACGATGCTGATTTCGTCGGTCGCTTTGAGCTGGGTGCCGAGGCCGTCGAGGAAGCGAATGTCTTCGTCTCCGACGTAAATGTTGACGAACCGGCGTACGCCTTTTTCGTCGAGTAAGCGTTCGCGAATGCCCGGGTGATTCTGTTCCAGGTTCTCGATCAGGTCCTTGACGGTGTCGCCCGCGGCTTGCACTTGATCTTCGCCGCCGGTGAGGGTTCGAAGTGGGGTGGGGATGCGCACGGTTGGCATGTGATTTTCCTCTTTCTTTTTTTGGTTACGCGGCACAGCTCGGCGCTGTGTAGCGATCGTAGGTGATGTCGTCGATGGCGCGCTCGGCGCCGCACAGTGCACAGTTTGCCCGCCGCGCGACCGCGACGACGCGCGCGCGATCGGCTTTGCCGTCATAGCTCGTGATCGCGCCGCAAACCGAGGCTTCACCCAACAAGATCGACAGCGCGCGATCGGCCAGCAATGCGCCGGCCAATCCGACCACGGGCCCGATCACACCGGCTTCGGCGCAGTTCGGCGCGGCCGCGCCGCTCGGCAAATCTTCGAACAAGCAGCGGTAACAAGGGCCACCGCCGGCAGCGACCGCGAATACCGTCGCGTGCCAGCGCACGGCCGCGCCGTGCACCACCGCGCGTTGTTCCAAAAAACAAGCGTCCGCGCACAAGAACTTGGTCGCGAAATTGTCCGCGCCTTCGAGCACGACATCGACGCTGCGCACGAGCGCACGCGCATTTTCTGGCAGCAAGCGCGAGCGCACGAGCTCGATGCTGCCAGCGCGCGCGCCGGCGCGGTAGAGCGAGCGCGCGGCCGCGTCGAGCTTGCCCGTGCCCACGTCGCTTTCGTCGAACAAGATTTGGCGATGTAAATTCGTCAGCTCGACGACGTCGTCGTCCGCCAGCACGATCCGGCCGACGCCAGCTCGAGCCAGCGCGAGCGCCGCCGGGCAGCCCAGGCCGCCGACGCCGACGACCAGCGCCGACTTCTCTCGGAGCGCGTCGCGCTCAGGACTTGAAGTACTCATCGAGGCTGAAATACCGCTCGCCCGTGTCGCAGAGCATGGTGACGACATTTTTGCCTTCGCCGAGCTCGCGCGCGACGTCGAGCGCAACCGCGATGTTCGCGCCGGAGCTGATGCCGGCGAGCAGGCCTTCGCGTTTGGCGAGATCTTGTTTGGTTCGGTACGCGGTTTCGTCCGTCACGGTGCGCACTTCGTGGACGACGCTCGCGTCGTAGTTCTTCGGTACGAAGCCGGCGGCGATGCCTTGAATCTTCGACGGACCGCGTTCGCCGCGTGACAGCGTCGCGCTCGACTCGGGCTCGACCGCGATGATGCGGCACTCGGGGAAAAGCTCGCGTAGCACGTGGCCGACGCCGCTGATCGTTCCGCCGGTGCCGACCGCGGCCACGAAGGCATGCAGTGGCTCGCCGCCGAGCGCGTGCAGCACTTCTTGCGACGTCACACGGCAATGGGCGTCTGGGTTGGCCGCGTTTTCGAATTGCTGCGGCATGAACGAAAGCGGCGTTTGCGCCGCGATTTCTCGTGCTTTGGCGATCGCGCCCTCCATCTGCAGCTCTTCGGCCGTGAGCACGACTTCCGCGCCGAATGACTGAAGCAGCTGGCGGCGCTCGAGGCTCATGCTCGCTGGCATCGTGAGCACGCAGCGATAACCGCGACGCGCGCAAACCAGCGCCAGACCGATGCCGGTGTTGCCGCTCGTCGGTTCGACGACCACGCCACCCGGTTTGAGCTTGCCGTCGCGCTCGGCGGCTTCGATCATGGCGAGGCAAATGCGGTCCTTGACCGACCCACCGGGATTCATTGCTTCGAGTTTGCCGAACACGCGCGCTCGCGGCGCATCGCGTCCGAGCCTCCGGATCTCGACCAGCGGCGTGTCGGCAATCAGCTCGAGCACGCTGCCGTAGATGTGCGGATGCTTCGGGAGCTCGGGAAGTGAAGCTTCAGATGACATAGACGTACCGCTGTGCGTGAGGACGCCTCAGGCCTTGTTCTTCGGCGCGCGAGCAAATGTCGGCGATCGTGATTTCGTCGAAGCATGCTTCTACTCGGGTCGAGAGATCGCGGAATACGATTTCGGTGACCCGCCGCGCGTCGCTCGACGGTTGCGTGCGGCGCGGTCCGGGTTCGCGATCGCCGAGGCTGATCGGCCCTTCGAGCGCGCGCACGACATCGCCCAAGCGAATATCGGCCGGGCGTCGCGACAAACTGTAACCGCCCTGCGGCCCGCGCTTCGAACCGACGATGCCGGAGCGCTTGAGGTCCTGAAAGATCTGCTCCAAAAATCGGGGCGGGATGTGCTGTCGCTCGGCGATGTCTTTCACCTGCGTCGGCCGGCCTTCGTTGTAAAAGGCGATATCGAACAGCGCGCGCACGGCGTAGCGGCCTTTGTTCGACAGCTTCACGCCCTCGATATGCATTGGCACATCGTTTTTGTCAAGAACGAGCGGCAGCCATTTTCTGCGGATTTGCTGCTCATGAAGCTCCCACGCCGGCAAATCCGCCGACCAATTTCGCGACCCGTGCACGCCGCGCGGCGTCCCTTGGTGCCTCCGAAGGAACGGTGTAAACAGGCGCCCGTCGCGCGAGTCCAGCGCGGGAACACCCAACGAAGGGGAATCTAAAATGAGGAAACTGGGAACTTTCGCTGCTCTGTCAGTGCTTGGTTTGATCGCGTGCGGTCAGCAGGAGCCTGCTGCCACGCCGCTAGCGGCGCCGCCGCCCGCGACTGTCGCTGCCACGCCACCCGCGCCGCCCGCCGAGGCCAAACCAGAGGAGCCGAAGCCGGTCCCGCTCACGCCGGAGCAAAAGGTGAAGGCTTACCAAGATGGCTGGGCCGCGTTCAACGCCAAGGACTTCGCCAAGTTTCAGTCGATCTGGGCAGATAATGCGACGAGCGAAGCGCTCGATATGGGCCCGCCGAAGGTCGGACCGCAAGCCATCGCGGACGACGCGAAAGCTTTCGCCAGTGCGTTTCCCGACGCGACCGGAGAGCTCGAGCTCACGCTCGTGAACGGCAACAACATCGTCGGTATCGTGCTCCAGCGCGGCACGCAAAAGGGCACCTACGAGACGCCGATGGGTCCCGTGCCGGCGACGAACAAGAAGGTCGGTTTCTTGCTCGCGCACGGCATCGAGCTGAACGACGCGGGCAAAGCCCAAAAGCAGTGGCTCGCATACGACGGCGGCACCGTCGCGGGTCAACTCGGGTTGATGCAAATGCCGCATCGCAAAGTGATGGAAACCGGTTGGACTGATAAGCCGACCGTGATCGCGACGGGCAGTGACGGCGAGAAAGCGAACCTTGCCGCCTTCAACAAAGAAGTCGAAGGCTTCAACAAGCACGACGCAGCCGCGGCTCTCGCCAATGCCGCCGACGATCTCGTGTTCTCCGAGCTCAGTGCGCCGGCCGATCGCACCGGCAAGAAAGAGTCGCTGAAGGGCATGGAGGAAATGTTCAAGGCCTTCCCCGACGTGAAGCTCGACGTGAAAAACGCTTGGCCCGCGGGCGACTACGTGGTCGCGCTCGGTTCGTGGAGCGGCACCAACACGGGCGACATGCCGTCCGCGCACTTGAAGAAGACGGGCAAGCCAGTGACCGTGCAATTCGTCGAGATCGACAAGTTCGCCGGCGGCAAGACCAAGAACATTTGGATTTTCTCGAACGGAGCGGCGGTCGCGGCGCAACTCGGCTTGATGGCGCCGAAGGGCGAAGCCAAAGCCGGCGCAGCGAAGGGCGGAAAAGAAGCCAAGCCGGGTGCGGAGAAGCCGGCGGCAAAGCCAGCCGCGACGCCTGCGGCAGCAAAGGCCGCGAAATAACGCGGATGGAGCAAGCCCCGCGCTGCGCCGACACCAATTCGTGGCGCGGGGTTTTCGTGCGCTGATGCGGCCGAGGAAATGCTAGGCTGAGCGCGTTTTGTCACTAGCTCGCGCGGGATTTTGGCTGGTGCTCGGGGCGCTCAGCGCGGCATGCGGGAACGACGCGGAGTCGCACGCGACCTCGACCAGCAGCGGCGGATCGCACTCGGCACCTTGCCCGGGCTGTGCGCGAGCTGGCGAGGCAGGCGCGGATTCGGGCGCGAGCAACTCGATGGCAGGCGCCAGTGGAAGCGCAGCAGCGAGCGGGAGCGCTGGCGCAAGTGGTGCTGCCGCAATCGGCGGTGACGCCGGTGCGAGCGAAGAAGGAGGCGAAAGCGGTGCCGCGGGTGACACGGGTTCGACATCGCCGCCAGACGGCGTCGAGATCAGCGAAGTCTCGTTCTGGCAGACGATGCGCGTTCCACTCGAGCTCGCCGGCAGCGACGTCGCGCCGATCGCGCCGCTGATCACGAACAAGGCAGGCATCTTGCGCCTGTTCGTCGCGCCGGGCCCGAATTTCGTCGCGCGCCAACTTTCGGCAACCTTGAGCTTCAGCGGCGTGAACGGCGCGCTCGTGAGCACGAAGCTGATCCGCGCGGCATCCGCCAACGCTGACTTCACGACCAGCTTCAATTTCCCAATCGACGCGAGTAGCGTGCTCGACGGCGCGAGTTACTCGCTCACTTTGCAAGACGGCGCGAGCGGTCCAGAGCTCGGGCGTTACCCAGCCGCGGGCACGAGCACGCTGCACACGGTTTCAGCCGGCAGCACGCTCAACGTCGTGGTCGTGCCGATCAACGTGCGCGGCGTGGCCGCGAACGTTACCGCCGATATTTTGGCGACCTTCCGCGCGCGCGTGCTCTCGATGTATCCGCTCGCGGATTTCACGCTCACGCTGCACGCGCCAGTCGACTCGGACGTCGCGCTCGCTCCGAATCAAGGCTGGGATCAGACGCTCGACGGACTCTACGCGCTCCGCGCCCAGGACGCGCCCGCGGACAACGTCTACTACTACGGCATGTTCACGCCGACCGCGCGCTTCAACGACTACTGCACCGCGAGCTGCACGGTCGGGTTGTCGCAAGTCGCCGGCCCGGACGAAGTCGAGTACCGCGGTTCGATCGGACTCGGGATCTTCCCCGACGGCTCGGACAACGACGCGCCGGATACGATGGCGCACGAGCTCGGGCACGCGCTCGGCCGTCGACACGCGCCGTGCATGACCACCGATCCTGGCCCATTCCCCTATCCAGACGGAAAAATCGGAGCGTGGGGGTTCGACTCGTTGAACCATCTGCTGCTCGATCCGAGCTTGTACGGCGACGTGATGGGTTACTGCACGCCCGATTGGATCAGCGATTTTACCTACAACGCGATCTTCACTCGCATTCAATACGTGAACGGCGCGGTCCAAGCTGAACGCCTGTCGCTCAGCGCGGAGCCGCCGGCCGCGTTTCGGCGCGTGCTCGTCGATGAAAGTGGCGCGCTGCGCTGGGGCTCGCGCTTCACGCCGGGCCACTCGCTTCGCGGCGACGCCCGCGGCGTCGATTTACTCGCTGCCGATGGCTCGGCGGTCGCGAGCACGAGCGGCTATTTTCAGCCATTCGCCGACGCTGTGGGTGGTTTTTTGGTGTTGCCCGAGACGGCGCTCGACGGCGCAGCGGGCGTCGTTGCGATCCGCGTGGGCAGCGCCGAGCTCTCGCTCAGCGCGCCCATGCCTTGATCATTCGGCGGCCTCGATCACGAGCGCGTTCGGATCGCGCGCCAGGCGTTCGCGCGATTTGCGTGCCGCGGGCAGCCAATGACCGCGCCCGAGTCGCCACCAAAATAAAATCGCACCAAAGCAAATGTCCACGCTCAGCGCGAGCCAACCGCCGACGGCGCCGAAGCCGAGCCGCATGCCGAGCAGCCAAGTCAGCGCCGGTACGAACGTCCAGCCCGAACAAATCGCCAGAATCGCCGGCACGCGGACGTCCCCGGTGCCGCGCAGGACCGAGCGCGCGACGATGTTCGCCGCGTCGAACAGCTGAAAGCCTGCCGCGACATAGAGCAGCTTCACGCCGATGCGCTGCACTCCGAGATCAGTCGTGAACAGGCGCAGCAAGGGCACCGCGCCGAAGACGAACACGAGCGCGCAGAACGCCGCGTAGAACGCGGCCAGCGCCAGCGCATTCTTGCCGACGTTGAGCACACGCTCGTCGTCGTCCGCGCCGACGGCTTGACCGGCGAGCACGGACGCCGCTTCGCCGATCGAGACGGCGGGCATGAACGCGAAGTGCAGAATCTGGATCGCGACTTGATGCGCCGCGAGATCCGTCTCGCTCATCCGCGCGATCAACAGCACGAGCGCCGAAAATGCCGCGACTCCGAGCAAAAACTCGCTGCCGATCGGCAGACCCAGGCGAAAGACTTCGAACACGTGGCTCGGCTGCGAGCCGCGCAAACCGAAACCTTGCTTCGCTTGCACGACCAACATCCAACCGAGCTCGATCACTTGCACGAATAGCGTCGCGTAGGCGGCGCCGGCGATGCCGAGGCCCGCGCTGAAGATCAGCGCGTAATTGAGCGGGATGTGCACCGCGTTACTGACCAGCGCGGCGAACATCGGCGAGCGCGAATCGCCAAAGCCGTAACGCGCTTCGCGAATTGCACAGCAGAGCAGCACCACGGGCGCACCAAAGAGCCGGATCGACATGTACGTGTAGGCGACGCGGCCGGCTTCGTGAGTGGCGCAAAATCGCGGTAAATAGTGCGCGAGCGGCAAGCCGACCGCGAGTGCGATGCCGCTCAGCGCGATGGCGGCATAGAGCCCTGCGCCGAGAAACGGCAAGACAGTATCGCCTTCTCCCGCGCCGACACCTTGGGCAACCAGCACCTTGACCGCGCGCAACAAACCAAACCCAAAACAAATCACGGTCCACAGCGCAATGCCGCCGAGCCCGACGCCCGCCAGCGCGGCAGGTCCGAGCCGCCCGACGAACGCCGTATCGACCACGGTCATCACCGTGAACGACAACGTCGACACGGTGATTGGCCACGCCAAGCGCACGAGTTCACGAAATAGCGCTGCGCGAGAGACACTCTGAGGAGTTATTGAGACGGACACGGAAACCTCGAAAAATCTGGCAAATGCAAAAAAGCCGCGGGACCTATGCGGCACCGCGGCTTGCTCCGAGCCGAGTCTGGGCTTGCCCTAACTCATCGCTCTGCGTGCCGCGCTGCCGCGCATGATCGAAGCGAAACCCGGCGCGCCAAAGGCGACGGCCGTGTGCTTCGAGTAAAAACGGGGCAGCTTCATCAACGACTCCTCGGTCAACAGTGGGCGCAGCGGTGCGACGCCCGACGTGTTCGGAATGTCGCACGCGCCCGGTCGATCGTCAAGGCGGCGCGGCGCGTGGGCTCAGTTCTTTTTGTAAAGCGCTTCGAGTCGCGGCAAGTAACGATCGAGCACGAGTTTACGGCGCACCTTCAGCGACGGTGTCAGTAGCCCGTTTTCGACCGTGAAATCCTCACTGATCAACGCGAACGCCTTCGGCTTTTCGTAACCACGGAAATGGGCCGACCGGCTCTCGAGCTCCTTTTCGATCAACTCACGCACGGCGGAGTCCGTCGTCATGTCTTTGAGCTCGAGTTTTTTGTCACGCGCCCAGCGCGAGATGGCTGCTTCGTCGAGCACGACCAGCGCGACGTTGAACGGCCGATTCAAGCCGTACAGCATCACGTTCGCGATGTACGGTGAGAGCTTCAGTTCTTCTTCGAGCGGCGAGGGCACGACGTACTTGCCGTTCTCGAGTTTGTATTGCTCTTTGATCCGGCCGGTGATGTGCAAATAACCGTCTTCGTCGACGAAGCCCATGTCGCCGCTGCGCAAGCCGCCATCGGGCATCAGCATTTGTCGTTCTTCTTCTTCGCGATGATGGTAGCCGAGCATGACGTTGTCGCCGTAGACGACGATTTCGCCGTTCACTGCGTCGCCGGTCACGCTGCGATCGATTTCGACGCGCACGCGCGGCAGCGGTTTGCCGACCGTACCGATGCGGGTGAAATCCGGGCAATTCGCGCTCACGACCGGACTCGCTTCGGTCAAGCCGTAGCCTTCGAACACCGCGATGCCGAGCGCGTCCACGAACTCGGCGACTTCGCGCGCGAGCGCCGCGCTCCCGCTCACGCAAAATCGGAGGCGCCCGCCGAAGCGCCCGCGCACCTTGGAAAAGATCAAACGATCTGCGGCCGCGAGCGCGAGGCCTTCGCCGAGGGTCAACGATTCGCCGCGTTTTTTCTTGGTCGCGGCGGCAATGCCAGCGTGAAATAGGCTTCGAATCGGCTTCGGCCGATCGAGCATTTGCTTGTTCACCACGTCGTAAATGCGGTTGAAGATGCGCGGGACCGCGATCAAAATCGTGGGCTTTACCTCCGCCAAGTTGGCGACCAGGTTCGGCACTTCGTCGTTCAAGGCGAGCGCGCTTCCCGTCGCGAACAGCACGTGCAGCTCCGCGGTTTGCCCGAACGCGTGCGCCCAAGGTAAAAACGCGAGCGAGCGATCCGATGAGCGAATCGGAAACAACTCGAGCGACGCGAGCACGTTGCTCGTGATGTTCCAATGCGACAAGCGCACTCCCTTCGGCTGCCCCGTCGTGCCTGACGTGTAGATGAAGCACGCCGGGTGCTCCGGCGCCGGATGCTCGACCGCACGCGGCGTCGCGCGGCCGAGCGCGAGTTGCTTCTTGTACGAGTCTCCGTCCGTCTCGGGCAGTTCGAGCCCGATCACGTGCTCGAGTTTCGGCAGCTGGCTGCGGATCGAATCGACCTTCGCGAGCACCTCCGCGCTCGACCCGAGCACGAGCTTGGCTTCGCAATCCTGCAAGATGAAAGCCCAGTCCTCGAGCGGCTGAGCTTCGTACATCGGCACGAACGTCGCGCTGAGTCCGAACGTCGCGTACGCCGCGGCTGCCCATTCCACGCGATTGCCCGCGATCATCGCCACGCGATCGCCGGCCTTTACGCCCAAAAGCGCAAGCGCCGCGCGCAGCGCATCCACCTCGAGCTTGAAATCGGCGTAGCTGATCCAACGCCAAATTCCGCCGGTCTTCGTGCCGAAGAGCTCGCGTGGGCCGTGCGCTTCCGAGCTTTTCTCCCACAGCTCGACCAGAGTTCGATAATTGCCGCTCATGCCGGGTTTACCCGTGTCATAAACCTCCTCTATCAACAGGAACGAAGTCTGGGAAGCGTTCGCGCTCGTCGCTCCCGGCCGCGGTGCTAACCTTCGCGCGCGCTCCTGGTTTTCGCCGGATTTTCATGCCTGCCTACACGCTCGTCACCTTCGGTTGCCAAATGAACCAGCACGATTCGGACCGAATCGGCGAGGTCTTGCGCGGCATCGGCTATGACGAGGTGAGCGAGCCGGCGCACGCGGATTTGGTCGTGCTCAACACCTGCAGCATCCGCGAGAAGGCGGAGCAAAAACTGCGCAGCGAAGTCGGGCGTCTCGGCTTGCTCAAGCAAACCAAGCCCGGCCTCGTGATTGGCGTTGCGGGCTGCATGGCACAACAAGAGGGCGAGCGGCTCGCCCGGCGCATGCCGCAAATCGATTTCATGCTCGGTCCGGACAACATTCCGGAGCTTCCGAGCCTGTTGGCGGAAGTCGAGCTCGGCGGGCCGCCGCGCGTGCGCACCGTGTTCGATTTGGACGCGCCGCAGTTCTTGAGCGCGCGCGCCGAACCGGGCAAGTCGGGTCCGACCGCGTTCGTGACGATCATGAAGGGCTGCGACGAACGCTGCACGTATTGCGTCGTGCCGTACACGCGCGGCGCCGAGCGCTATCGCCCCGCGCGCGAGATCTTGGACGAAGTGCGGCGCTTGGTCGACGCGGGCGTGCGCGAAGTGACGTTGCTCGGCCAAACGGTGAACAGTTATCGCGACCCCGAACATTCGCTCGCGCGCGCGCCCGGAGCAGGGGAGAGCCATTTTCAGCATACGCTGCGCGCCGTCGCGCTCGAGGATGAAAGCGAGTTCCCGGCGCTGCTGCGCGCGATCGCCGAGCGTTCACCCGAGCTCGATCGCTTGCGCTACACGAGTCCGCATCCGCGGCATCTGACTTGGTCGTTGATTTTGGCGCATCGGGATTTGCCGCTGCTCGCGCGCCACGTGCACATGCCGGTGCAGTCGGGCAGCGATCGCGTGCTCAAACGCATGCTGCGCCGCTACACGGTCGACGAATATGTCGAGCGCGTCACCGCGCTGCGCGCCGAAGTTCCCGGACTCACGCTATCG
The DNA here is from genome assembly GCA_036268695.1 of Polyangiaceae bacterium. Taxonomy (GTDB): domain Bacteria; phylum Myxococcota_A; class Polyangia; order Polyangiales; family Polyangiaceae; genus PMG-095. The sequence continues at coordinate 25,621 of DATATR010000125.1, forward strand.
ACCGACGTGATCGTCGGTTTTCCCGGCGAAACGCGGGCGGATTTCGAGGCCACGCTGAACTTGACCGAGCGCGTGCGCTTCACGGGTTTTTTTGGCTTCACGTATTCCGAACGCCCCAATACCCCCGCGCTCAAGCTCGAAGACGACGTGCCCGCCCCAGAAAAGAGCGCGCGCCTCGAACAGATTTTCGAGCTCACCGATCGCCATCGCAAAGAGCACCTCACGAGTCTCGTCGGTCGCACCGAACGCGTGCTGGTCGAGCGCCGCGGGAAGAACGGCGATTACATGGGTCGCAGCGAACAAAACGAAATCGTGCATTTCGCCGCCGCTGCGGACGTGATCGGTTGGATGGTGCCGGTGCGGATCAGCGAGGCGTACAACAACTCGCTGCGCGGACAGATCGCCGAGGATTTCGATCCGAGTCGCGAGCGCCCGCGCGTTCTGTTCGCCGCGGAAGCACAAACCAAGCCGATTCGACGCTCACTCCCGGTCGTGACGGAAGCTGGATGAACGAGCTCGTTCGGCCGTTCAAAGGCATTCACCCCAAAATCGCCGAGGGCGTGTTCATCGCCGACAGCGCGCGTGTGATCGGGGATGTCGAAATCGGCCCGGATTCGAGCATCTGGTTCGGCAGCGTCCTGCGCGGCGACGTTGGCGCGATCCGCATTGGCGCGCGCACCAACATTCAAGATCTGAGCATGCTGCACATGTCGCTCGACATCTCGAACAGCACGATCGGCGACGACGTCACCGTCGGCCACCACGTGATCATCCACGGCGCGATCGTCGGCGACGGCGCGCTGATCGGCATGGGCGCGATCTTGCTCGACAACTGCGAAATCGGCAGCGAAGCCTTGATTGCGGCTGGCACTATCGTCACATCCGGCGTGAAAATTCCGCCGCGTACGCTCGTCCGCGGCCAGCCCGGCAAAGTCATTCGCGAGCTCCGCGAAGACGAATGGCAACAAGGTCGCATGCTCGCCGCGCGCTACGTCGAAGTCGCGCGCGCGCATCAGCGCGGTTGACGCGCCGCAGCTCAGCCGCCGCCGACGAAGTGCACGATCTCGATCACGTCGCCGGCTTCGAGCACGCGATTCGTGTGCTCCGCGCGCGGCACGACTTCGCGATTCTGCTCGACCGCGACGGGCCCGTCCGTCAGCTCCAAAATCTCGACCAGGCCGCGCACGGTGGTGCCGCCCGGGATCTCGCGCGCCTCGCCATTGACCGTGATTTGCATCGCTTTTTGGTTTTTGGTTTTTGGGTTGGGGCGTGGGCCAAGTCAAGTCGGTGGCAAGCGAGCGCGCGGAATTGCCACCGATGCTCGCTTGCAAGTGCGCAAGACGCCACTAATTGAGCGTGACTCGCGCGCCCGGTGTATCCTTTCGAGGTGCGAATCTGGGTCGCATTCCTTGGCGGCGGTCTACTCGCGGCAGCGGCATTTGCCGCCTACCCGCGGATCGACGCTTGGGCAGCGCGCGAACCCAGTCTGCTCGTCGGCGGCCAAGTTCCGCCCCGCTCCGAGTCACTCGAAAGCTGGCTCACACGCCGCGCCCGGGCAATCTCGGCGCGGCGCGCGACGTTGCTCGTCGATTCGGGATCATTCGAGGTTTCGTTCGCCGAGCTCGGCTTGTCGCTCGATGTCGAAGCCACGGCCGCGCGAGCGCGTGCCGCGGAACGAAACCCCAATCTCGTCGCGCGGCTCCATGCCGTACTCGCGCCGAGTCCGGCGCTCGACGACGTGCCGCTCGCGTTTCGTTTCGACGACGAGCGCGCGGCGAAGTACATGGCGGCGCTAGCCCCGAGCCTGCACCGCGACCCAGTCGACGCGCGACTCGACTTGTCCGCGCACGCGCGGCTCGAGGATCAGCCGGGCAGAGAGCTCGATCTGCGCGCGTCTTTGCTCGCGATCGCGCGCGGCGAACGCACGGATAGCGCCGTTTTCGCAATCTCCACGCGGCCGATCGCCGCCCGCGTCACGTCCGACATGCTGCGCCAAATCGACGTCTCGCGCGTGCTCTCGAGCTACGAAACGGATTTCGCGCATCACGGCGGCCCGCGCGCGATCAACATTGCGACTGCCGCGCGCTACTTGAACGGCACGATCATCGCGCCGGGTGAGACCTTCAGCTTCAATAAGACGGTCGGCGCGCGTACCGTCGAACGCGGCTTCACGTTCGCGCCGGTGATCGTCGCGGACGAGCTCGAGCCAGGCGTCGGCGGCGGCGTCTGCCAAGTCGCGAGCACGCTGCACGCTGCGGCCGTTTTTGCCGGCTTCGACGTGGTGCAGCGGCGCAGTCACAGTCGGCCGAGCGGCTACGCGCCGCTCGGCCTCGATGCGACCGTGATCGACGGCGAGCTCGATCTCAAGCTCAGAAACCCGTACGACACCGCGCTGATCATTCACGCCTTTTTGCCCACGCACAGTACGCTGCGTGTCGAGCTCTTGGGGCGCGAGCCGCCGGGCAAGGTCGAGCACTTTGCGGAAGTCAAAGAAAAGCACGAGTTCGTGCGCCGCATCGTGGTCGAGCCGGGCTTTGGTCCGAACCAAAGTAAGCGCCACCAAAAAGGTATCCGCGGCTATGACGTGCTCAGCACCGTGCGCACGACTTATCCCGACGGACAGCGCCGGTTTCACACGTACACGAGCACCTACTATCCCGTGCCGGAAGTTTATTGGGTTGGCCCGGGCACGGACGTGAGTGCGCTACCCGCTCTGCCGGATGGCGCACAAGGCATCGAATACGGCGACGAGGCGCCGACTCGGCTCGAATAACGCGCGCCGTTCGCCTTTGCGCGCGCGCGAATTTTGGCTAAAACCCCGGCGTGAACGCGGTCTCGCGGAAATTTCTGCGCTTCGGCGCGGCGTGCGTCGCGTCGTCGCTCGCGCTCGCTTGCCATCGCCGAGCAGCGGGCACGGCTCCTCCGGGGTCGGCTTCTGCGGCACCCGTGGCATCGAGCGAGCTCGCCGTCGATCACGGCGAGCTCGATACTCAAGCGCCGAAAGATTCGCCGAAGATCGCGGCGACTCAAATCGCGGCCACGGTGTACAAGTTGCCCGATGTCGGCTCGCGTCGGCTCGGTTATATCCGCCTCGGCGGAGCCGTCGATCGCGATCCGGAGCCGACGCGCGGCAAAGGTTGCAAGGGTCAGTGGTACCACGTCTTTCCGATGGGCTACGTCTGCACGGACGAAGCCACGATCGATCTCGATGCGCCGATCGTGCGCGCGGCCAGCCGTCGCCCGGACCTCGACCAGCCGTTACCGTATCGGTATGCCTTCGTGCGCGCGACCTCGCCGCAATACCTGCGCGTGCCGAGTCACCAAGAGCAAGAAAAGAGTGAGTTCAAGCTCGACGAGCACTTGAGTTGGTTCGAGCAAAATAAGAGCGACTTACAGAAGGTCGAGCTCGGCGCGAACGACATTCCATTGGATGGCCGTGGCGTCGCGGTGCCGGGGCTATCGCCCAAGGTTGGCTTCAGGCCCTCGCCCGAGCTCAGCGAAAATGAGCTCTTCGGGGGACAAACCGCGAACGATCCGATCCCGTTTTGGCTCGACGGCGGGCGCAAAATCCCGAACGTCTCCGGTTTCGACGTGCCGGCATACGCGTATTTCGCCGATCGCGTGCGGCGAAAGACCGGCTTGTCGCTGATTGGCGCGTTCGACACCGAGGACGAAGGCGTGCACCGGCGCTTCGCCGTGACCGTGGATATGCGGCTGATTCCGACCAGCAAGATGAAGCCTGATTCCGCGTCCGCGTTTCACGGCCTCGAGATCACGGACAAGATGCACTTGCCGTTCGCGTGGGTGAACAAAACCGATGTCACGACGTACAAGCTGATCAAAGGCAAAGACGAAGTGCGCGCGGCCGAGCCGATTCCGCGGCGCGCCATCGTTCCGCTGAGCGGCAACGCACGGATCAAGCATGGCGAGCGCTTTTATCAGAGCGCGCGCGACAAGACGGTGTGGCTGCGCGCTCAAGACTTGGGCGTCGTCGACAAGCCGCCGACTTGGCCGGATTTTGCCGAGAAGGGCGAGAAGTGGATCGACGTATCCATCACCGAGCAGGTGCTCGTGCTCTACGAGGGGAAAAAGCCGGTGTACGCCACGCTGGTCTCGACCGGTCGCGACAAACTCGGCGATCCGAAGGAGACGCTCTCGACGCTGCGCGGCACGTTCCGACTGCAAAGCAAACACATCGCGGCCGCGATGGACTCGGAAGAAAATTCGAGCGTGTCGGGCGGGTCGCGCGGGCACGCGCCGAAACTCAGCGCGAACGCCGCCGAGACCACCGAACGCCTGAAGAAAGCCGAGGCCGAAGGCAAATCGCTCGACGCCGAGGATCGCCGAAGGCTCGCCAACATCGATAAGGGTCGCGATCCCGAGTACGGCATCACCATGCGCCGCGGCTCGGCGGATTTCGAGCTCCGCGACGTGCCGTGGATTCAATACTTTGCGTCTGGCTACGCATTGCACGGTGCCTACTGGCACGACGTGTTCGGCATCGCGCGCAGCCACGGCTGCGTCAACCTCGCGCCGATCGATGCGCGCTACGTCTTCAACTGGACAGATCCGCCGGTACCGAAAGGCTGGCACGGCATCAATGTAGGTGCGGACATGGGCGAGGGCACCGGCGTCGTCGTGCGCGAATGAGCAGACTGGCACCTTGAAATTGCCATGCTTAAATAATCAGCACGATGGCCGAGAGCTCGGCTGCTGCTCTGGCGCTGAATCGCGCTGAAAACTTGCTGTATTTCGTGCTGCGCCGCGATGATGTGCGCGAGCCGAAATCGATGGTCAGAAAAGCGCTGGCAGGCGTGCTTGCTACGCTGCTCGCGCAGCTGAGCTTCGGTACGGCCTTCGAGCAGATCGCGCAGGCCAGCTCGCGCTTTGGCTGGGGAGCAAACAGCGAGACCGCACGCACCGCTCCGACGTCTGCGACCGCGGAGGCGTTGGCGCGCGCGGCGCCGGTTTCGGTCGCGCCGGCGCTGACGGCAAGTCCCGGCGATGTGCCTTCGCAGCCGCAACCTGCATTGCCCATGCTGATGCCCGTCGCGCCAGACGCGAACGACGCGTGCCCGCGTGACATGGTGCTCGTCGAAGGAGAGTACTGCACCGACGTGCTCCAGACCTGCAATCGCTGGCTCGATGACGAGAGCCTGCCGTTCGCGCGCTGCGCCGAGTATCAGTCGCCCGCGCGCTGCGTCGGCGCGCGCGTCAAACAGCGCTTTTGCATCGACCGCTACGAGTACACCGCGCCGGGCGACTCATTGCCGCTCAACTACCAGAGCTTCGAGAAAGCGAGCACGGTGTGCACGGATCTCGGCAAGCGCATCTGCACCGAAAGCGAGTGGAATTTCGCCTGCGAGGGCGAAGACATGCGGCCCTATCCGTATGGGTTCTCGCGCGAAGCCGTGTGCAACCAAGACCGCAGCGACTTGTACGAACCCAATCCGCACTACCAAGTCCTGGCCGATCGACGGGAACCGGCGACGGCTCGGCCTGAATGCGTGAGCCCCTTCGGCGTGTACAACATGGCCGGAAACATGGACGAGCCGGTACGGCGCGAAGGCAGCGCGCACGTCGAGCCGTACCGGAACGCGCTCAAGGGCGGTTGGTGGATGGCCGCGCGCAACCGCTGCCGTCCCGCGACCACGGCCCACGACGACAACTATAAGGATATCCAAGTCGGGGTCCGCTGCTGCGCCGCGGCGAGCTGAAGTGCATCGCGAGTGCGAGAATTCACATTGAATATTGAATCTAACCATATAAATTTATGCGGTAATTAGTCCGACTGAGGTCGTAGAAAGTTGCTCACGCCGACCGGCCCACCGACAAACTTCTTGACCTCATGCGCCAATCACCGAAGAGTCCCGGGCTCGCGTGCGGAGCCTTGGAATCATTGGAGTGGCGCTCGGTCTTGCGACCGGATTCGCCGGAGGTTGCCGCAAGGTCGAGCCGCTGACCGTGCCGGCACCGGTCGCTGAACTGCCGTCGGCGCCGCAGCCCGCCACGACCGAGGCGATGGTCGCGCTCGCAACCGCGGCCCCGCGAGCCGCCGAGCCGCCGTCGGTTTGTGGCGACGGCATGGCCTTGGTCGAGGGCAACTATTGTCCGGACGTGCGGCTCAACTGCAAGAAGTACCTCGATCCGAAAGGGCGCTACGAGTACTTCCGCTGCGCCGAGTACGGCCCTTCGACTTGCTTGTCGAAGGAGCGCAGGCACATGCGCTTCTGCATCGACAAGCATGAGTACACCGAGGCGGGTGAAACCCTGCCGGCGAACCATCGCAGCTGGCGCGACGGCGATCGTACGTGCAAGAAGCTCGGCAAGCGCATGTGCCTCGAAAGCGAATACAACTTCGCGTGCGAGGGCGAGAACATGCAGCCGTACCCTTACGGCTTCACGCGCGACGCGACCGCCTGCAATGCCGACCGCGACGACGTCGTGAGCCCCGCCGGCACATTGCGCGATCTGCGCGCGCCGAGCGGCTCGTACGAGCGCTGCGTGAGCCCGTTCGGCGTCGCGGATCTCGCGGGCAACCTCGAAGAGTTCGTGACCATCGACCGCAGCAGGCCCGCGCGGCCGGCGATGAAAGGGTCGTATTGGCAGCCGGGGCGCAACTTCTGCCGCGCCGCGCAGACGGCCCACGACATGTATTACAACGGCACCGAGACCGGCTTCCGCTGCTGCTCGGACGCGCCGTCGCGGTAATTAGTCGGAGTGCTGGTGCTTGCGCTCAAGGGAACAGACCTGGCGTCGTCAGCGTGGTCGCTTCGTCGAGGCCGAGCATGAGATTCAGATTTTGAATGGCTTGCCCTGCGCCGCCTTTGACCAGATTGTCGAGCGCACCGAACACGGTGACCCCACGCGTTTTTCCCACGAGGGGGCCCAAAACAAGCCCAACTTCGGCCCGATTCGAGCCCGCGACCGCGACGACTTCGGGCAAGCGCTGTTCGGGCACGCACACGAAGCGCTCGTTGCGATAAGTCTGCGCGGGCAACGCGCGGAGCTCGGCTTCGGAGATTTCGGCGGGCACGCGGAAAAATGCGGTCGCGAAAATGCCGCGCGTGAGCGGCGCGCTAACCGGCACGAATTGCAGCGTGAGCTCGCGCGCGCCGGCCGCGTGCAGCGTCTCGACGATTTCCGGCGCGTGTTGATGTTCGAGCGGGCGATAGCTGCGGAGGTTGTGCGCGCGCACCGGATGATGCGTGGTTGGGCTCGGACTCGCGCCGCTGCCGCTCGAGCCGGTGATGCCGACGACTTCGACCGAGCCTTCGAGTAGGCCCGCTTTGGCGAACGGCAAGAGCATGAGCTCGATCGTGGTCGCGAAGCAGCCCGCGGAAGCGACGTAACGCGCGCCACGAATGCGCTCGCGATTGAGCTCGGGCAAGCCGTAGACGAACTCGGGCAAGAGCTCGGGGCGCGGATGCGGCGCGCCGTAGTAGCGCGCGTAGTTTTCCGCGCTTTGCAAGCGGAACGCGCCGGACATGTCGACGATGCGCGTGTTCGTGCCGCGGACCGCAAGCGCGACTTCGACACTGGCCGCGTGCGGCAAGCCCATCAGCACGACGTCCACGCCGTTGGCCGCTTCGGCGTGCGCTGGATTTTCGAAGCGCAGGGCGGTGAGCCCTTCGAGGTGTGGATGCGCGCTGGCGACTGGCTCGCCCACATGATCGTTCGCACACACGCGCACGACTTCGACGCCGGGGTGCCCGAGCAAACGACGCAAGAGCTCGGCACCGGCGAAACCAGACGCGCCCAAAATCGCGATCTTCGCGCTCATTTCTAAAATGTAGCACTCAGCGCCGGGCCCACTCGGCGCCGGCCACGAAGCGCTGAATTCCGGCCAGAACCAAGCCGCGCGCGCGCCGGCGCGGCGCAAAGCTGACTTCGACCGGCGAGAAGCGATTCCACATCGCCGAAGTGGCAACCGCGTGTGAGAGGTATGCCTGGGCTTCGTGCGGCAGCTCGTGCAAAAAGCCGCTCAGGACCACGCGCTCGAGCCCGTACAAGTTGAGCGCGCCGCCCACGCACGCGGCGAGCGAATCGAGTCCATCGCGGAGCCACTCGGGCAAGGGTTGACGCGCGAGGTGAGCGTGCAGCGTGGCGACGCTTACGTCCGCGCTGCCGCTCGCTTCGCGCAAGCTTTGCAATAAGTAGGGCAGCGCGATCAGCGTTTCGAGGCAGCCGCGATTGCCACAGCCGCAGCCGCGATCGTTGCCGCGCAGGCGCGTGTGCCCGATCTCGCCCGTCACGGGCAATGGTCCGTCGTAGGGGCGCTGGCCGAGCACGACCGCGCCGCCCACGCCGTCACCCACGTCGACCAAGAGAAAATCGCCGTGATGCGCGCGCGCGTGCAGCTCGCCGAGCGCGAGCGCGCGCACTTCTTGGATCAGCGTGACCGGCGCGTTCAGATTTTTCCCGACGATCTCGTGCAAATCAGCGGCTTCGAGCCAATGCAGGTTAGGTGAGAGCAGCACTTTGCCGAGCCGCTCGTCGACCATCGCAGGCACGCTGACCACCGCGCCCCATAGCGATCGTGCTGCCATGCGCCCGAGCGCGAGCGCGAGCTCTTCGCTCCACGCCGCCTCGCTGTCCGGAGTCTTGAATGACTCTGGCCAGGCTTCGAGCTCGAGCGGCGCAAGCGGTCGCGCGGCGAGCGACGTGCGCTCGACACCGAGCTCGACAATCAAGAGTCGCTCCGGCGCCGCAGCCAAGCGCACGAGCTTTCCCGGTCGCCCCACGTTGCGTTCGCGCGCGTCGTCTTCCACCGTTTCGACGACGCCGGCCTCCAGCAATTCGTCGATGATTTTGCCGGCCGTGGGCTGGCTCATGCCCGTGATTTTGGCTAGATCCGCGCGCGTCGCGAGCCCGAGCCGAAGTAGCTCGTCGATCAGCGCGCGTTGATTGGTCAGCCTGAGGCTCGCTGGGATCGCGCGCATCACGAGCGGAGCATAGCCCGCGAATTGCGGCGCGTCTCAATCGCTCAGTTTGATCGGAATCCAGAGCGTGCGCATCGTCGTCGAAGTGCCTTCACGCGTGTAGCCGGCAAAACCGTAGAGCACGTTCCACCAATGCCCGTTCGGCGTCTCTCCGTAGGAGAACGCGGGGAAGATGTGGATCTCCCAATCGAGTCCGTTTTTCAGCTTCTTCTCGTGGTAATAAACATTGCCAACCAGCTGAGTGACTTCTTTGTCGTCGCTGAAGCGCCAATAGACGGGGAACGCGACGGTCGCGCGCGACTTCGGCGAAGCAAAATCCCAGAAGAAGGGAGCGATCACGGTGTGCGTGTCGAGTGCGTTGCGCCCGATGTATACGATCGGGTGAATGTTGGTCTGAAAGCCGCGCAGATCGGTTTCGTGCTCGAAGAAGGGTGTGATCCAGGTGCTCTCGCTCACGCCGAACCGCTGGAAATGTCCGTAAAACGGAAACAGCGCGTAGTTCGACTCGCGCGGGCTCGTGCGCTTGTAGAAAAACGGAAACAACACCTTCTCGTCGAGCCCGATGTCAGGATCGCGATACTGCCAGTAGAGCGGCGTGAACATGTCGAGCTCGGTGCGGCCGCGGTAGCGCGCATAGAGCCAAGTCGCGAACGTGCTCTCGCCCTTGTCGCCGCGCGCGGCGACGAACAGCGGCGTCGCGAGCAGCCACGAATCGCCCTTGTAACCGTAATGAAAGAACGGAAGAACCGTGGTGTGCCGTTCGTCTTGTCCCCACAAGCTGTAATACAGCGGGAACAAGTGCAACATGTCGAGCTTCTGGGTATGGCGCCGGAAATACGGGCCCCACATGTCAGTCCAAGACAGATCGCGATCGTTGTAACGATAGTAGTGAAGTAAGGGCGGGATGATCTCATACTTCGTCTTCAGGCTTTGCCCGTAGAAGTAGAGCGGAGCGATTCCGAAATCGATGTCTTGCGCGGTGCGCATGTCGCAATGCGACCCGCCAGTCCACGAACAAAACAACGGCCCGACCATGTTGAAGCCGCCCTGATCGTCGTGATTCGTGAACGTGAGCAGCGGCGGGATCAGCGTGTAGCCGCCTGTTTTGCGCTTGCCGGTGAAGTACAGCGGCGCGAGCCAATTGTCGTGCTCGCCCGGCGCAGTGCGATTAACGAACGGTCCAACGATCGTCGTGCGCGAATCGCTGGTCTTGTCGCGCAGGTTCCAAAACAGCGGAAACAAGATGTCGTCCGCGCGTTCGGCGCTGCGCCGGTTGTAGTAAATCCCAGCGAACAGCGAAGCGCGATCGAGCTCGAGCGGCTTGGTCCGCGACGGCATGGTGCGCTCGGCCCAAACTGGAAAGGCGAGCTTGAATTTGTATTTTCCGCTCAGCTCTTCGAAGTACGGCCCGTAGAAGTGATAGTGCGTGCTCTCTCCCGCAACACGACCGGTCTCGGTTTGCTCCGGCTCGCTATCGGAACCGATCGCGTCGAAGGTCGGCTTCTTCAGCTTGAGCGGTTCGTCCGGGAGCGAGGGCTCGCTGCCGGGCGCGGTCAGCGAATCGTCCGCGCCGGAAGCGGCGTGCATTTCCGGCGTGCCGGGCGGCGGTGCTTCTTTCTTTTTCTTTTGCTGCGGCGCTCCGCCCATGCCGCCGCCGGGCATCATGCCGCCACCGCCCATCCCAGGCATGCCGCCGCCGAAGCCTTGCGCGGCCGCGAGCGAAGGAACGAGCAATGCAAAGAGCGCGAGCGACGCCGCGAAAACGCGCCTCAACGACCGAACCGAGCCCGAAGGAATGAAGCGCTTCGTGCTACCCGAGGGGGTCAGTCTCAATGGCTGCTCCCGAGCGCTTCGCCGGCTTTGAACGCAGAAACGATGCGCGCCACCGCGTCCGCGCGTGGGATCTGTTCCTGCGTATGCGCGCCGAGATCCTTCACCTGCACCTGATTTTGCTCGACCTCCGCATCCCCGATCACGACGCAGATGCGCGCATGCATGCCGTCCGCGCGACGCAGCATGCTCTTCATCGAGTTGCCGCGACCGTCGAGCACGGTGACGATGCCTTGTTCGCGGAGCTCGCGTGACAAAGTGAGTGCCGCGAGCGTCGCGCGTTCGCCCATCGGCGCGATGAAACAAGGTGCTGCCGCTGGCACGGTTTCATCGCCCAAAGCCAGGACAACGCGATCGAGCCCCACGCCGCAGCCGATGGCCGGAATCTGCGGGCCGCCGAGACTCTTCAACATGTTGTCGTAGCGCCCGCCCGCGATCAGCGTGTTTTGCGAGCCGAGCCCACCCATGTTCGACTGAAACTCGAACACCGTGCGCGTGTAGTAGTCGAGTCCACGCACGAGACTCGGCGTGATGACGTACGGCATTTTCAGCGCGTCGAGCGCGCGCAGCACGGCTTGCCAGTGCTCGCGATCCTCGGGCGTGAGGGCGTCCAGGATGGACGGCGCATCCGCGACCGCCGCGCGATCGCGCGGATCTTTCGAATCCAGGATGCGTAGCGGGTTGTCTTCCAGCCGTTTTCTCGCGTGATCGCTGAGCGATTCCGCGCGTGGACGCAAATACGCGAGCAGCGCGTCGCGATACGCCGCGCGGCTTTCCGCGCCGCCGATCGAATTCAGCGCGACGGTCGCGTCCGTAATGCCCAAACCAACCAAGAAACCGTACAAAAGGTCGAGCAACTCGGCGTCGCAGATCGGGCTGGGATCGCCGTAGAGCTCGCAGCCGGCTTGATAAAATTGGCGGTAACGCCCGCGTTGCGGCTGCTCCGCGCGGAACATCGGGCCGAGGTAATACCAGCGCGAGACGGGTTCTTGGGCTTGCACGCTGTGCGTGAGGTACGCGCGCGCAGCTCCAGGTGTGCCTTCGGGACGGAGCACCAATGTTTCGCCCGAGCGCTCGAGCTCGAACATTTGTTTTTCGACGATCTCGGAAGTTTCGCCGGTCGAACGAACGAACAGATTCTTGTGCTCGAGGATGGGTGTGCGCACTTCCGAGAAGCCGCCCAAGGTCATGCTGCGCCGAAACTGTTCCTCGACGCGCTGCCAGCGTCGGACTTCGTCGGGGAGGATGTCGTTCGTCCCCTTGACGGCGCGAAATTGCATGACTTTCGGTTCCTGAGCGATCCGGCGCTGCGCGCTGCGGTCGGACCGCGCTTATGCTCGGATGGGCGTGCCCGGTCAAGCTTGCGGAAGGGTTTTTTGCCCGCGCGGCCGAGGTCACGTCCTGAAACTATCGGTTCCGTGCGGGTTCCAATGCTAAACACGGATCAGATGCGGGCCGCAGCCGTGGACCTGGGAAAAGTCCGTGTCGGGCTCGCCGTCGCGGACGAGCTCGGCCTGATGGCCCACCCTCGACATTACCTCGACGGCCGCGATCCGCGGCGCGTCGTCGGCGAGCTCGCCCGCTTGGCCGAGGCCGAAGGCATCACCGTGTTCGTGGTCGGGCTGCCCCGGCAATTGAACGGCAAAGAGGGCATCGCCGCGCAGCGCGCGCGGCGCTTCGCCGAAGCGCTGCAGAAGCGCACCGCGGCCAGCGTCGAGCTGATCGACGAGTGGTTGTCGACGCGGGAAGCGCATGGCCGCTTGCGCGAGCAGGGCGTAAATAGTCGGGACGCGCGCGAACGCGTGGACAGCGCGGCCGCAGCCGTGCTGCTGCAGAGCTGGCTCGACGGACAGCGGAAACCCGAGTCGTGACGAAATCGCGTCGCAAAAAATCGCCGCGCCATTCCGCTCCGCCGATCGCGACGCCCGTGCCTGGCAGCGCGCCGCCGAGCAGCGGCACCTCGCGCCGCAAACGCAGGCGACGGCGCGCCTCGGTCGCGCCCGCCGCGCAGCGCAGTTCGAATCCGCCGAGCGCGCTGCAGCGCGCGTTCGGACGTTTGTTCGTCGGCGTTGGGTCGTTTTTGGTGCTGGTGATTTTGCCGCTTTACATCTGGTCGCTCGCGCCGGGACCGGGCAGCGGCACGCCGTTCACGATTGAAGTGCCGCGCGCGGTCAGTGTCGCGGAGTTGAGCCAGCTCTTGGTCGCGCGTCGCGCTCTGTCGAGTCCGCGCTTGTTTCACTGGTCGCTCCTGCTCTTGCAGCCCGGTTTCGAGCTCGCACCGGGCGAGCACCTATTGAACGACGCGGCGTCGCCGCGCGAACTCGCGTTTCGGCTCGGGCACAGCTCGTCGCGCGCGTCACAGCGCATCACGTTGCCGGAAGGGTTTCAGCAAATCCAAATCGGCGAGCGGCTCGAACACGCCGAAGTCTGCTCGCTCGCGGCATTTCGGCGCGCGGTGAACGATCCGGCGTTGCTGCGCGAGCTCGGCATTCCGGGTCCGAGCGCCGAGGGCTATTTGTTTCCCGCGACGTACGGCTTGCTCGTCGACAGCGACGCGCGTGAAGTCGTGCGCGTGCTCGCGGCCGAGGCCAAGAAGCGAGTCGCGAAGCTGTGCGACGCGCATCCCGGCGCGCTCGCGCAGCTCGGTGCGGACTTCGGTTTTCACGAATTCGAAGTGCTCACGCTGGCATCGATGATCGAAAAGGAGGCGCGCGCGCCCGACGAGCGGCCGCTGATTGCCAGCGTCTTCTTCAATCGCTTGAAGGACCCGGATTTCCGCCCACCGCGCATGCTGCAATCGGATCCGACCGCATGCTACGGCTGTGTGGTGCAGGCGAAAGACATTCCGAGCTGCAACGACTTCAAAGGCAACGCGACGCCCGCGCTCTTGCGTGACGCGCAGAATCCGTACAACACCTACCGCCATCCCGGTTTGCCGCCGGGACCGATCGCGAACCCAGGTGAATCGGCGATCGAAGCCGTGCTCGCGCCCGCCAAGAGTGACTACTTGTACTTCGTCGCCAAGGGCGAAGGCCGACATTCCTTCAGTCGCAGCTTCGCCGAACACCGCGAAGCCATTGAAAGTCCTCATTGAGCGCTTTGTGCGCGGAGCGAGCGGAGTTAGAAGTCAACGCCGCCTGCGAGGAGCAATCCGCTGTCGTTACCCATCGTCTTAGTGCCGCATCCGCACGTGCGCGTGGATGCGAACGTGCTGGCGGGCAGCCCGTACGTCGTCGGTTCACGCGTGCCGGTGCGCAGGCTCTGGGCGTTTTATCGCAGCGGCGCCAGCATCGAACGCATCTTGAAGCGCTACCCGCAGCTCGGTCCGGCGAAGGTCTTCGATGCGCTCGCATTCGCGTTCGACAACGAAGAAGTCGTGAATGCGGACATGGCCCGCGAGGATGATTTCCTCGCGCGCGCCGGTCAAAAGCCCGCGCGCAAATCTTTGTCTGCAGAACA
>DATATR010000126.1:0-4865 GCA_036268695.1 Polyangiaceae bacterium
CGCCGTCCATCGCTGGCATGGTCAGATCCATGAGCACCACCGAGATTTCGGCGTGACGCTCGCGGAAGCGCGCCACACCCTCGCGGCCGTCGTGCGCCAAGATCACGTCGAAGCCGAAACTGCCGAGGATGCGCGCCGCGACGTTACGCACCACGTCTTCGTCGTCCACCACGAGCACGGTGCCGCGGCGTGCGACTACGGGCGGGCGCGGGCTGTCTTCGCGCGCTGGTACGGCGCATGCCGGAAAGAGCAGCTTGAACGTCGTGCCGCGACCGAGCTCGCTGTAGACTTTGATCGCGCCTTTGTGGCCGCGCACGATGCCGAGCACCGCACACAAGCCGAGGCCGCGACCAGTGAATTTGGTCGAGAAAAATGGGTCGAAGATCTTGCTCTGCGTATCGCTGCCCATGCCGCAGCCATTGTCGCTGACTTCGAGAAACACGTACTGTCCCGCGCTGAGCTCGGGAGCGAGGAACGTGCCGCGCAGATATTCTTCTTCGGCGTGAAGTGCGCCGGTCGCGATGCTGATCACGCCGCTGCGCTCGCCGAGCGCTTCAGCGGCGTTGAGCACGAGGTTCATCACGACTTGGCGGATCTGCGTCGCGTCCGCTTCCATCAGCGGCAATGCTTGCCGTAAATCCAGGCGCAAAGTCGCGTTTTTGCCGATTGAAAGCTTGAGCAGCTGCGCCGTTTGCTGCACCAGCTCGCTCGCGTCGAGCGCCTGCACCACGAAGCGGCCGCGCCCCGAGTAAGCGAGCAGCTGTCGGCACAAGTCCGCCGCGCGCACCGTCACCGACTCGATTTGATCGACATGCTCGCGAAGCGCGCTATTTTGCGGCAGCTCGAGCCGCATCAAGCTCACGTTGCCCAAAATGCCAGTGAGCAGATTGTTGAAATCGTGCGCGATGCCACCCGCGAGAATGCCGAGACTCTCGAGCTTCTGCGCGTCCAGCAATTTGCTCTCCAGCACGCCGCGGTGACGCTCGGCCGCGACGCGATCGCTCACGTCGCGCGCGAAGCCGACCAAGTAGTTGCTCGAACTGGACTTCCACGGCACGAGCCGCGTCTTCCACACGCGCTTGCCGGTCGGGAACTCGAGCTCTTCTTCGAACTCGTTCGGCGCCCACAAGTTGACGGACTCGACCATGCGCAGTTCCATCGACTCCGCGCGCTCGAGCGGCAAATACGAATTTGCGCCCTGACCGAGGATGGTCGTGCGCGGAATGCCGGTCGCGCACTCCCAGGCGTCGTTGACGCGGATCAGCACGAACGCGCCGTTTTCATCGGCGCGAATCAAAAAGCATGGGTCGCTGGCGGCCGTAAAAAAGGCTTCCCACGCCTCAAGCTCGGAGTCGCCCATGTGCGAGCTAACATTGCCTGAAGCAGCTACGGAAGAAAAGTCTCCGGCGCAGCCTACAACGCCGCACCCTCCTCTCGTGATGCAAATCTCACCGGCACGAAGTCGCAGAGCTCGCTTCGCGCGACTGCTCGCCGCTTTGAATGCTCACGCGAGCCAATCGCACCATCAAAGCTTTCTGACGCCCTCGCATCTAAACTTGCAGTCGATTGCAACTTCTACCGAGCACGAAATGGTTCGGCAAAGCTCCGCGTTTTTTCAGAGAATTTGGGTTTTGGGGGTTGCCTTGGTCGGCGCGCTCGCGCTTTGGGTCAGCGCGTGCGGCGCGTCACCGCCGCCGCAAACCGCGCCGCTGTTCGGCACGGGCGTGTTTCATCCACCGCCGAAGCCCGGCGATAGCATCCGCAACACGCGCATGTGCGAGTGCAAAATCTGCGATCCAGTCAATTGCTGTGCCGGCCCCGACGACGACGCGCCGCCCCCCGAATGCAAGAACGACAGCTACGATTTCACTCAAAATGCCAATTGCGGCGGCCTCGCCGTGACCAGCTGTCAGAGCCGTTGCACGCGGCAAATTTGGCGCGTGCGCGCGGACGAAGCTTGCGCCGACAAACGCCCATCGAGCTGCTGCGATCCGCGCTGAGCGACTGAATGCGGCTCAATCTTTGAAGCCGTACGCGGAGAGATAACTCCGCAATTCGACGTCATCGCGCGCGACTGGTCGCAGGTATTCGCCGACCAATTCGCGCTGCCAATACACTCCCGGGAGTGAGCGCGGCGCGAAGTGATAGCGATAAAATTGCGCACGGACGTAGCGCGGTGGTCGATCGCGAAACGGCTGGAGCGCGAACAGGGGATCGACGATGTGGTCGCCGCGCAAGAGCTTATCGACCAAGTGCAGGAACCACGGCTGGTCGCCCGCGGAGCTGAACGCGGCGAACCAGAGTTGCCAATCGAGCTTCAACTGATACGGCGCGACGATGCATGGCCGGCGCCTGGGATCGCCGGGCTTGCACGGCAGCTCGTACTCGACCCAGTGCGCGCCGGGCGCGAGTCCGTCGTCGAGCGTGCCTTCGAGCACGACTTCGTTGCGCACGCGATTCACGCTGCCGAACGCGCCGTAGGTGTTGACCAAGTCGAATGGGTCGAAGGATGCATTCATGGCCTGGCGCGGCGAGAGCAAATTCACGATCGGATTGAGGCTCAGTAGGCCAATCAACGCGAGCAATCCAGCGGTCACGACGCGGCGCGCGAAGCCGAGCGGAGCCGGCATTTTTCGGCCGATCGCGCGGAGACGCTTCGGCGCGAGCCAGACGAACGCGTCGTCGTCGAAGCACGACCAGGCGATCGTGATCGTGAGCCAATTCAAGAACGCGAGATTGCCGCTCAGGATCAAACAGAACTGAAACAGGATGATCACGGCGCCCGCGACGTAACGCACGCGCTTCGGTCCGAACACGCCGAACGGCGCGATCAGCTCGGCGAAATGGTTGAACAGCACGCCGAACTCGTGAACCTTCTCGGGCAAACGATGAAATGCCGCGCTGAGTGGGTTCGGCAGCGGCTGTGTTTCATAGTGATAAGCGAGGCACGATAGGTCCGTCCAGCACGCGTCCCCGCGAATTTTGATCATGCCGGCGCCGAACATGATCCGAAATGTGAGCCAGCGCAGCAGCACGATCACCGGCCAAGGCACGCTGCCCGCGAACGGCTTCACGGATCGCGGCGGCACTAGGAAAATCGCTAAAAATCCGGTTTCGCACAGGAGCGACTCCCAGCCGTAGCCGTAGAAAATCTGGCCGATGTGCACGAACGACAAATACAAAAGCCAAAGCAGCGCCAGGATCGGCGCGTTGGCGAAGCCCGCGAGCACGACGAGAGACAGCGCGAGCCCGAGCCACGCGCACACGCCGAGCAGTCCGTCGCTCGAGCCGAACCAAAACAAACTCGGCAAGCGCCAAAACCCAGCCGAGCTCGAGCCGAGCTGCGCGGCGACGCGATGCAAGAAATCACTTGCCGGCAAGAGTCCGTCGGAGCCGATCAGCGGGCGCCATTGCTTCACCAATGCCAGGAACGCGACGACATAGATCAACCCCAAGAAACGCAAAAAGACGAAACGCGTCAGTTGATAACGCTCGGGCGCGAAACCCCATTGCGGCAGCCCGAGCGTCGGCTCCGAGCTCGAGTCGGGCCGCGAATCGGCCGCGGGTTCTGCCGCATTCACGCTCGGTTCGGGCGACATGCCGCCCGAGGATAGCGCCGGATCGGCTCAGCGCGTAGCGCGTGCGTAATCTGGATTCGCGACGTGAATCGGCTGGCCCGAAAGCAACGCGCGCACGTTTTCGACCGTGATTTCGAGCAAGCGCTTTCGCGCTGGCAAGCTGGTCCACGCAATGTGAGGCGTGATGACGCAGTTCTTGGCCGACAGTAGCGGATTGTCGTCGCGCGGCGGTTCACTCGAGAGCACATCGAGCGCCGCGCCGGCGATGGTGCCCGAGTCGAGCGCATGACGGAGCGCGAGCTCGTCGATCAGAGCGCCGCGCGCGGTGTTGATCAAAAACGACGTTGGCTTCATCAACGCGAGCCGCGCGGTCGAGACCAAGTGCTTGGTCTCCGGCGTGAGCGGACAGTGCAGCGTGATCACGTCAGAGCTCTGAAATAGCTGGTCGAGCGGCAAGCGCTCGACTTCGCTGTCGCTCGAACGCGCATGGCCGAGCTCGGCGGCTCGAACTTGCATGCCGAGTCCGCGCGCCGCCGCAGCCACACGCCGGCCGATCGCGCCGTAGCCGACGATGCCGAGCGACTTGCCCTCGAGCTCGGCGATCGAACTCAAGCAATAGCTGAAATCTGGGGATTTTTGCCAATCTCCGGCGTGCACGGAAGCATCGTGCAAACCGACGCGATGGCACAGCTCGAGCAAGAGCGCGATCGCGTGCTGCGCCACGCTGACGGTGCTGTACGAAGGCACGTTGCACACCGGAATGCCACGCGCGCTCGCCGCTTGGAGATCGACCGCGTTCACGCCCGTAGCCAACACGCCGATGCCGAAGAGCTTCGCCGCGCGCGCGATCACGGTTGCATCGAGCAGCACCTTGTTGGTCAGCGCGATTTCCGCGTCGGCTGCGCGCTCGAGCGCCTCTTCCGGGCTCGAGCGATCGAATACGGTGAGCTCGCCGAGCTCGGCGAGCGGTGACCAAGGATTGTCCCCGGGGTTGACGGTGTAGCCGTCGAAAATGACGATCCGAGTCATCACTTCGAAGCTTAGCGCCGAAGTTTAGCGCCGCGCTTCGCTGATCGCGGCGCGGCTCAAGAACTGTTGAAACGCGGCGCGATTCGCGTCCGACGGCGCCTTTTCGTAAATGAAAGGGCGCGCTACTTTGTTCGCGAACAAGCAGCTCACCGCTTTGTCGAATGCGCGCGCGTCCGGCGCCAAATCGCCGGCTTTGCCGCTGTCTTCCGCGATTCGGCGGACCACCGTTTGGAGCTGTTCGCACCAGCCCGGCGTCTC
>DATATR010000127.1:0-2437 GCA_036268695.1 Polyangiaceae bacterium
GCTGCGACCAAGTCGAGCGCGATTGTCCGTCGTACATCCGCCCCGCGGGCGGCGCGGACTGCTTCCTCTACGACCAAGCCAGCCTCGACGGCTGCACGGCCTTGTACCAGTCATTGACGACTTGCGACGAGTTCGACCAGCGCCCGTGCCTGCTCATCGCGGTGTCGCAATGCGGCGGAACGGGCGAGGGCGGGGCAGGCGGGCAAGCCAGTGTCGGGACTGGCGGCGAGAGCGCAAGCGGAGGCGAGACCGCAATTGGCGGCGCGACCAGCGCGGGCGCGTCGAACTAGAGTTCCGGGCCGCAGTGCTAGTCACTGTCCGCCGGTTTCGAGCTCGGCCCAAAATTCAGCCAGGTCTGGCGGCAGCGGCGCGACTACTTCGAGCGGCTCGCCCGTGACGGCGTGGAGCATGCGGTAAACGTGTGCGTGCAGAGCGTGACGCGGCAGCTCGAGTAGCGCGATGTCTTCTTCGCTCAGCTCGTCGTCCGCGGCGCGGGCGAGCAAGCGTTCGTCGGGGCCGTAGAGTTTGTCGCCTACGACGGGCGCACCCCGGTGCGAGAGATGCAGCCGAATTTGGTGCTGACGCCCAGTGTGGAGCGCGCATTCGACCAAGGCGTAGCCGGCGCGAGTTTCGCGCACGCGCACGGTCGTGCGCGCGTCGAGCCCGCTGCCTGGTGCCGCGACGCGCATCTTGACGCGCAGCGGATTGTCGACGTCGATTTCGAGCGGTACGTCGATCAATCCGTCGGCTGGCACGCCGTGAGTCAGCGCGAGGTAGATTTTTTCGACTCCGCGCGCGTCGTCGCCTTCTTGGGACAGTGAGCGTTCTTCGAGTTTGCGCTTGAACGCGCGCTCCGATTCTGCCGAACGCGCGAGCAACAAAATCCCGCTCGTTTCGCGATCCAAGCGGTGGATTAGCGCCAAAAACTCGTCGGGGCGCTCGGCCTTGAGCCGCTTGATCACGGTGTTTTGGTGGTAGCGCGCGGTCGGATGCACGGTGACGAGCGGAGGCTTGTCGATCACGAGCAAGTGCGCGTCTTCGTACAGCACCGGCAAGGGAGCTTGGCCTTCGGTGTCTTCGAAGGGCATGCGCCAGAGCGCGATGCGTTCGTCGGCGCGCACGCGTTCGCTCGGACGTCGCGCGCGCCCCTGCAGCGAATACGCGCCGCGCTTGACGATCGCTCGCGCGCGCGTGCGGCTCGTGCTGCGCAGTTGCGATTGGACGAAGCGGTCGAGTCGCATGCCCGCGAGCTCCGCCGGCACGCGCAGCACGCGCAAGATCGCGTCTTCTGGCATGCCTTCGGGTCGAACGACCCGCTCTTCATCCTTGTTTTGGCTCAAGCCTTGCCGCGCCGGATTTCGGTACCGACGCCGCTGTCGGTGAAAATCTCGAGCAAAAGGGCATGTTTTCGCCGGCCGTCGATCACGTGCACTTTCTCGACTCCGGCGTTCACGGCGTCGAGCGCGCAACGCACTTTCGGGATCATGCCGCCCGTGATCACTCCCTTTTCGATCAAATCCTCGGCCTCGGCGGCGCCGAGCGAGCTGATGCGTTCGCCGCTCGCAGTCTTCACGCCGTCCACGTCCGTCATGAGCACGAGCTTCGCGGCGCGGAGCGCGACCGCGATGCTGCCCGCGGCGGTGTCCGCGTTCACGTTCAACGAATGGCCGTCTTTGTCGACCGCGATCGGCGCGATCACCGGAACGAAACCCGAACCGATCAAGTTTTCGAGGATCCCCGCCTCGACGTGCGACACTTCGCCGACGCGCCCGAGATCGACCAGCACTTCTTCGCCTTGCTCGCCTTTGACCGCGACTTTTTCGAGCCGAGTGCCTTGCATGAAGCGGTCGTCCTTGCCCGACAAGCCGACGGCGCGCCCGCCGTGCTCGCAGATCATGCCGACGATTTCTTGATTCACCCCGCCGCCGAGCACCATCTCGACGACATCCATCGTCGCGTCGTCGGTCACGCGCAGGCCCGCGCTGAACGTCGAGTGAATGCCCACACGATCGAGCATCTTGTTGATCTGCGGCCCGCCGCCGTGCACGACCACGACGCGAATCCCGACGTAACGCAGCAGGCAGACGTCGCGCGCGAACATCTGCTTCAACTCTTCGTCGATCATGGCGTGGCCGCCGTATTTCACGACGAACGTGCGCTGATGAAAGCGGCGGATATAGGGCAGCGCTTCGTGCAAAACTTCGGCTTTACTGACGAGTTCGTCCATCGCCGGCAGACCGTAGCATCGCAAATCGGCCCGTGGTAGACGCCCCGGCGATGGATATCTTGCTTGCCGCCGCCGAGCTCGCCCCCTACGTGTGCGAGACGGACGCGGCGGATTCGGTGTCGGCCCTGGTCAAGGCGCTCAGGCAGCTCGGGCATCGCGTGACGGTCGTCGCGCCGCGCGCGCCGGGTTTCGAAGCAGGCGGGCTTTTGG
>DATATR010000128.1:0-8017 GCA_036268695.1 Polyangiaceae bacterium
GCTGAGCCGCGCGTGATTGGCGTCGTGACGAGCAAGGCGGGCGCCGCGTTTCACGATATCGTCAGTGTCGCGTTTCGGCGCGGCGACGTGAAAATCGTGCTCGCGCCGGCGCTCGTGCAAGGCGAAGGCGCGCCCGAGACGATCGTCCGCGCACTCAACTTGATCGAGCGCTACCCGGGCTTGGACGTCGTCGTGATCGGTCGCGGCGGCGGCTCGGGCGAAGATTTGATGGCCTTTAACGACGAGCGCGTGGTGCGCCGGGTCGCGAGGCTCAGCGTGCCGGTGGTCAGCGCGGTGGGGCACGAAGTCGATTTCTCGCTCACCGATTTGGCGGCGGACGTGCGTGCGGCCACGCCGTCGCAGGCCGCCGAGCTCGTCGTGCCCGAAACGCGTGCTCGGCGCGCGACGCTGAATCGCACGGAAAACGCGCTGCTCCGCGCGTTCAGCGCGCGGCTCCTGCGCTACCGCAGCGAAGTCGATCGCGCTCGCTCGCGGCTCTCCGATCCGCGCTTCACGATTGCCGAGCGCCAGCAAGAGCTGGATGAGCTCTCACTGCGTCTGCGCAAACAACTCGAGCGCACGCTCGCCTCGCGCCGTGCGCAAAACGAGCTTCTGACGCGACGGCTGTACGCTCGTCACCCGCGTGCGGTGCTGGCGAACGCGCGCGTCGAGCTCGGCCCGCTCGGTGTGCGGCTCGAGAGCGCGATGCGCCGCCGCCTGTCGCGTCACGCCGCGAGCTTGTCGGACGCGGCGGTGCGCTTGGACGGCCTTTCGCCACTCACGATCTTGGGGCGCGGTTACGCCATCGCCACGCGCGCGGACGGCCGCGCGGTTCGCTCCGCGCACGAAGTCGCGCCCGGGGACGAGCTCACGCTGCGACTGTCGCGCGGCAAACTCACGAGCCGCGTCGAACGCGTTTTGTCCGAGTCGGAGCTCGCTGCCCCGCGCGACCAAACCAAAGGAAGCGCGCCATGACGGTCGCGAAGCAACGCTTCGTGCTGATTGGGCATCCGGTTCTGCACTCGCTCTCACCCGCGATTCATCAGGCCGCGTACGACGCGCTCGGGCTCCCGCACCGTTACGAGCTCGTCGATTGCCCGGACGAAGCCGCGGTCGAACGCGTCGTGGCCGAGCTCCGCGCCGGGAAAATCGCCGGCGCGAACGTGACGATCCCTTGGAAAAGGGCGGCGTTGAAGCTCGCCGATCGCGTCGCGCCCGGCGCGCAGCGCGTGGCTGTCGCCAATGTGCTCGCGCGCGGCGAAGGTGGAGCGATCGTCGCGCACAATACCGACGTGCCCGCGCTGGTCGAAGAATTTCAACGCTTGTCGAGCAGCGTGCGGCGCGCGGTCGTGATCGGCAATGGTGGCGCGGCGCCCGCGGTCGTGAGCGCGCTGCAAGATGCCGGCGCCGAGCGCATCGCGCTCACCGCGCGCCGCTTCGATTCGAAGGAGCCGGAGAGCAACTGGCCGCACGGCGCCGATTTCGCTGCCCAAGGCGCGTCGCTTTTGGCTTGGCCCGAATCGGATCCGGCCGCCGCGCGCAGATTTCGTGAAACGCTCGCGCGCGTGGACGTGATCGTGCAGTGCACGAGCGCCGGCATGCACGGCGCCGACGACGGCGAACAGCTCGCCCGGATCGTGCCCTGGGAACACGTGCCCCAGAGCGCGCTGGCCTACGATTTGATTTACAATCCAGCGACCACGCCGTTCCTGACTCACGCGCGGCAAGCTGGGCTCGAGGCCGAAAATGGCCTCGGCATGCTCGTCGCGCAGGCCGCGCTCGCGATCAAGCTGTGGCTCAACCTGACGCCGCCCCGCGCGGCGTTGGAACACGCTGCGCTGGCCGCGCTGGCCGAGCGCACGACTCGCGAACACGCCGAGGGACACGCTTGAAATCTCGCGATCATCAGCGCCGCATCGTCGACGCGCCGTGGCCGTTCGTCGAAACCGGCAGCGAGCTCGCACCGGCCGAAAAAGAGTGGCTGCACACCAACGGCGCCGGCGCCTACGCCATGAGCACGATCGCGATGATGCACACGCGCCGCCATCACGGCGCGTTCGTGGCCGCGCTCGCGCCGCCGCTCGGTCGCCACGTGATCGTGAGCCACGCCGAGACCAACGTCACGGTCGACGACGATCGCCGCGTGTATCGGCTCGCGACTCACCAGTTCCCGAGCGTCGCGCCGACACCGGGTTATCGGCTGCTGCAGAGCTTCGCGCAAGATCCGTTGCCGCGCTGGACGTTCCGCCTCGGCGCACACACGCTCGAGCGCACCATGTGCTTCGCGCGCGGAAAAAACGCGATGATCATCGCCTACACTTGGAAGGGCAAAACGCCGGCGCGTGTCACGATGCGCCCGCTCATGCCGATGCGCCCGGTCGAAAGCTTGATGGTCGAGCACGGCGCGATGAATCAAGTGGTGATGCTGCGCGGCAACTCGGTCGAGGTCCAACCCGTGATCGAGCTACCGCCGGTCGCGTTTCGCCACGACGGGGTGTTCATGGGCTCTCCGGATTGGTGGCGACGCTTCGAGTACCTCGAGGATCGCTCGCTCGGGGTTCAGTTTCAGGAAGACATGTGGACCCCGGGCGTGTTCGAGCTCACGCTCGAGCCACATCGCACGGCGTACCTGATGGCCGCGGTGGGCTCACTGCCGCTGACGAGTCCGCTCGATTTGCTCGGTGAAGCCCGCGAAGCATTGCTGCGCGAGGATCCCGGCCCGTCCCGGCCGCTCAGCGTGCGCAGCCTGTTCGTCGCTGCCGAGCAATTTTGTGCGGACGCGGTGCACGAGCCGGTCATCCTCGCGGGTTATCCCTGGCACTCGGTCTACTCGCGCGACTTGGTTTTGTCGGTCGTTGGTTTGCAGCTCGTGCGCGGGCGCTTGGATTTGGCGCGTCGCGCGATCTCGACGTTGCTGTCGCAGCTGCGCGCTGGGCTCTTGCCGGAAACCCTGATCGTGCCCGGACGAAAGCGTGCGAAGCCGGTGCCGGACGCGACCTTGCTTCTGTTCGAGCTCGCGCGCGAGCTCCGGCTGCGTTTGCCCGCGCGCGATCCGCTACTCAAGGCTCAGCTTTACCCCGCGCTCGTGCGCACGTTTTTGCGCGTGCGTTCGCGACGCAAGCGCTTCGTGTGGATCTCGCAAGACGGCTTGGTCGCCAACGGCGCGCCCAGCGTCGGCTTGACTTGGATGGACGCGCACATCGGCGCTGAGCCGATCACGCCGCGACGAGGCCTCGCGGTCGAGCTGCAAGCGATGTGGAGCCGAGGCGCGGAAACTTTGGCTGGCCTCGCCCGCGAGTACGGCCACGATCGCTTGGCCGAGCTCGCGGAAGCGGCGATGACGCAAGCACGCGCGGCGTTCAAATCGCGATTTTGGTGCCACGAAACCGACTACCCGTATGACGTCGTCAGCGAGGCCAAGGACACCGCCGAGGCCTGGGCTGACACGAGCATTCGCCCGAACGCGCTGATCGCGCTCGCGATCGATCCCGAGCTGTTCGAAGCTTGGCAAGCGCGCGCGATTTTGGATCGCGTGCGTTCCGAGCTGATTTCGCCGCGCGGCGTGCGCACGCTGTCGCCGAACGACGGCCGTTACATCGGTAACTTCACCGGCTCGAGCGAAGAGCGCGAGCTCGCCTACCATCAAGGCAGCGCCTGGCCCTATCTACTCGGCTTCTACGCGCGCGCCGCCTTGCAATTCGCGCCCGAGGACGCGGAGCTGCCCGCCGAGCTGCGCGAGCTGCTCGAAGGCGCGCTCGAACACAGCGCGCTGCTCGGCCAGCTCTCGCAGCTCAACGACGGTGACTCACCCTACAAACCACGCGGTTGTCCGGCGCAAGCAGCGAGCGTCGCGGAAGTCTTGCGCGCGCTGGTGCTCGATTTGCGACTCTGAAACCAGTCGCTCAGAGCCTCGCGTCGAGCGAAGCCAAGAAGGTGCGGCCGTCTTGGGCGATGCTCCGTTGGGTAAATTCGCTGCTGATCGGCACGCTGTAGTGCCAGTCGAAGGCGTTGTAGACGCCGAAGCTGTAGCCGATGCCGTAGCGCGCTTCTTGGCCGCTCACGACGATGTCCCAAATCGCGGAGGGACCGGTGCGACCTTGCGGGAGATCGCCCTGGTTTTCGTAGCGATCGTAACGCTGGCCTTCGATGCTGAGGCGCGAGCCGAGCGTGAGCGCGCGCGCGACGATTGGGAATGCGGCTTTGAACGATGCGAGGTGCACGGGCGCGTTTTCGACTTCGCGCTTGTCGTCGGCGCGCTTGAAGGTCAGCAGGTCGCCCGCGCTTTCGCTTTGCAGGAAGCGCGCGACGGATAGGCCGTAACTCGCGGCGAGCATCAGACCTTGGCGGAATTCGCGGCGAATGCCGACTTCGCCGCCGAGCACGACGAGCGGCGATTGTTCGTTCGCGTAGTGCGTCGGATCGTCTTGGGTTCCGCTGCCGAGCGTCGAGATCAAACCGGTCGCGTAGTTGCAGTACGTCGCGGCGGTGGCGACGAGCGTCGGCGAGAAGCGATGCGTATGCTCGATTTCGAGCGAGTACATCGACTCCGGGCTGAGGTTCGGGCTCGAGATTTGAGTCGCGCCGCCATCGTTGTAGTAGAGCTCGTAAATGCTCGGCGCGCGGAAGGCTTTGCCGGCGATGATTTTGGTGTTGCCCTGAGCGTAGGGCTTCAAAATGACTGCGGCGCGCGGATTCAGGGACGAACCGAACGTGGAGTAAGCGTCGAGGCGCGCGCCGAGCGAGAGCCGCGCGCGCTCGCTCAAGCTCGCGTCCGCGAGTGCGTACAGCGCGCCGACTTGGAACGGCCGTCCGTGGCTGCCGGAGTCGTCGAGGTTGTAGCCGGTGTCGTCGCGAACCGTTTGTTCGACTTGAGTGTGGAGTTGGCCTTCGCCGCCGGCCGTCAAACGCAGGTTCGCGAGCGGCGTGAATTGCACGCGCTGCTCGAGCCCGATCCAAGACCCGTGGAAGGTGTCGATCTCGACGCCGCCGTCCGTTTCGTCGCGCGGGTACTCGCCGCGAAAATCGTAGTGGTTCCAGTGCAGGCGCGTGAGCACGCTGACATTGTCCGCGACGTGCGGCTCGGCGCGCACCTCGACATAGCTGCGCGTATCAGTCTGCATTTCGCGCGAGTCGCCGAAGAGTGTGCCGTACTCGGCGGTCGGCAAATGCTTTTGGTACGAATTCGCCGACCACTCCAAGGTCAGGAATTTGTAGTACGCGCGACCGCGAAATGTGCCCGATTTGAAGCCGTCCACGCCGCGCGCGACGCCGTCGCTCGTGCTGCTCGCGAACTCGGGAAAGCGAAAATCTCGACCTGCGCCTTGGGCCACCGCGACCGACGCCCAGGCTCCCGAGTCCGCGCTGAATTTCAAATCGCCACGCACGCGCGCGCGCGCCACGCCGTCCAAATTCGTCGAGATTCCGCCGCTGACACCGGGCGGCAAATCGTTTTTGCTGACCACGTTGATCACGCCGGAGAACGCGTTCGTGCCGTACAAAACCGAGCCTGGGCCGCGCACGACTTCGATCCGCTCCACGTCCCCGAGATCGGCGAGCGCGTCGTACCCGACGTAGGAGGAACCGATCCAGTCGTCGTTCATCGGTTGTCCGTCGTAGGTGACGAGCACGCGATTGCCGTAGCCGCCGAGCCGGCCGAGCCCGCGCATGCCGAGCGTCACGTAGCTGCGATCGTCCGACAAATACACGCCGGGCACGCCGCGCACCGCTTCGGCGATGGTCGGCGCAGCAAACGCCGAGAGCTCGCGTTCCGGCACCAAAGTGACGGAGCTCGGCGCATCTTCGACTTGCTCCGCGCCGCGCGACGCGGCCACGACCTCTTCCGACTGATTGAGCACCAAGTCGAGCCGCGTCTCCGAATCCGGCGCGACCGACACTTGTCGCGTCTCGGTACGAAAGCCTTTGAGCGACAAACTGACCGTGTGCGCACCCGCGGTCACACTCAAAATCGAAGGCGTGAAGCCGCGCGCTTTGCCGTCGACTTGAATCAGCGCGGCGGGCTCGTCCGTGCTCAAGACCAGGTTGCCGACGAGCGGATCGAGCGCGACGTTCACGCTCACGGTTTGGTGCGCCAAGAGCGAAAAGGGCAGTTCTGCGCCGCGAAATCCGGGTTTGCTCGCGCTCGCCGCATGCATGCCCGGCGTGAGCGTGGCGCTGCACGGCACGTTGCAATCGATCGTCGAAGGTTCGGCGTTCACGTGCACGTGCGCGCCAGGGTCACCCGTGAAGGTGACCGTGCCGAGGATCGGCTTGAGCGCCAAATCGAGCGCCACTTCTTGCCCCGCCGGCGTGTCCGGCACTTCGACCGTGACTGGCTCGTATCCCGAACGCTCCGCGATCAATTTGTAATGTCGCGGGGCGAGCCCGAGTACGAGCGGTGTTTGACCGCGCGCACCGAGATCGCGCCGGTCGATATAGACGTTCGCACCGGGCGGTGAGCTCGTGACGCGCAGCACCGTCACGAATGCCTTGATTTGCCCGAGCGCAGCGGTGATTTTCGCGCGCGCTGCCTGGTTCTCCTCGCCCTCGAGCGCGAGCGAATAGTAGCGAAAGGCTTCCGGATAAGATTTGAGCTGCTCGTACGAACGCGCGATGTTGAAGACCACGTTCTTGTTCGCGACGAGTTGGTTCGAGATCAAGAAATGCTCGAGCGCGAGTTTGTATTCGGCGCGCTGATACGCGTCCGCGCCGAGCGAAAACTCGAGTTCCGCTTGGTCGGCCACGTCGTCCGCATGCGCGCGCGGAGCTCCGAGCGCGAGCGCAGCGAGCATCAGCGCGATCGAAAATCGCTTCACTCAACGCACGTTAGTCCGAGAATGCACGCGCGCTCAACGCTGCATGAAAATATCGGACGGCGGAGTAGGCGGCGCGGGCTTCGTGGGCGTGGATTTGGTTGGGGCTGCCTTTTTCGGCTTGGAAGTCTTGGGGGCGGACGCGCGCGTCGCTGGTGCGGGTTCCGGGCTCAGCTCGGCGCGCACGCTCACGTCCGCGAGCGAAGCGCCCTGCACGATGGTGTACGGCGCAAATCCAGGCTTCTTCACGCTGAAGGTGCGCGGCAGAGTCGCCACCGTGCTCGCGTCGATGCTGAGCCGAAGCGGCGCATTACCGAGCAAAGTGTCGCCCTCGAAGACCTGCGCGCCCGGCGCATTCGCCGAGATTTCGAGCGCGAAGCTCGCGCCAGTGCGCCGCGCGGGATCGCCCGCGGACTGCGTAGGTAAAGCCAGTGGCGACGCCGCGACCAACGACCCGGCCGGCGTAGGCTCGACGTTCACAGGCCGGCGCAGCACGAGCACACCCACCGTGATCAGCGCGACCAGTCCCGCACCGATGTAATAGAGCGAGCGCTGCGCCGCGGCCGAGCGCGAAGCCGAAAACGCCAGTGCGGAGGCAGCCGTCGTCGTCGATTGAGCCGACAGCGTCTGCGGACCTTGATTGTGTAGCGGAGTCTTGCCTGCCACCGCGGGCTCGCTCACCGCACCGAGCTTCGCGCTCGCCATCGTGCCCGTGTCGCTGCTGGGCGCGGGCTGCGCGATCGTCGGATTACCTTGCAACTCCGAGATCCCGAGCATGAGCGGCGAAGAGCGAATCGTCTTGTCGCTCGGTGGCAGGAGCAGCACGCTCGAGTCCGGGCGCCCGGTGTACGGCCCGAGCCGCGCGGCCAAATCGCGCACGTCTTGAAAGCGTTTGTTCGGATCTTTTTCCAGGCACTTGAGCACGATCGCTTCGAGCTCGATTGGCACCTCCGGGCGCTTGAGCCGGAGCGCGGCGGGCGGATCGGCGGCGATCGCTGCGCACACGCCGGGCATGGTCGTGCCGTCGAACGCGGGCGACGCGCTCAATAGCTCGTGCAAAATCAAACCGAGCGACCAAATATCGGTGCGAAAATCGACTTGTTTCGCGTCCCGAATCTGTTCCGGCGACATGTAAAACGGCGTGCCGAGCACACTGCGCGCCGCGGTCAGGTTGCCCGTCGCGCGATCGAGCTCGCTTTGCGTCGTCT
>DATATR010000129.1:0-2169 GCA_036268695.1 Polyangiaceae bacterium
TTCAACGCGATCGCCGGCAAAGCGGCGAACGGCGCGCTCGCTTCAGTACCTATGCCGTGCGCGACGGCGCGCAAGAGTGCGCTCGCGAACGCGGCAAGTTCGCTCGGCGCGAGTGCTAGGCGATGATCGGCCGTGGTCCCGGTCACGCTCGGCGCAGTCTCTACCGCGTAGAGCCGATTCATGGCATTTTCTGCCGAATCCGGCGCGCGGCGCGCCGCGAAAGCGCGAGCGCGCGCGAGACACCCCGGACCGCGCGCCAGAAAATCCGCGCCGAGCGCAAGCACGACGTTCGCGCGCGACAGATCGACGCGCGTGTCGAGCACGCGGTCAAACGCGAGCTTCGCGCCTTGCCAAGCGTTGGTCGGCCCGAGCGGCGCATGAAAGTACAGTTCGAGCTCCGGCAAACGCGCACGAAGGCGCGTCAACTGATCGATCACGAGCGGCGAGCTTTGCGCTGGCAGCACCAGGTGCACACCACGGCCTTTGCGTTCAGCTCTGCCGGCGGCGCGCAGCACTTGCAACAGCTCGAGCATGCTGGCAGGTGCACCGCGATGCTGAATCGCGCGCAGGCGACGTGGATCGTAGAGATCGAGCAAGAGCGCTTGCTCGAGCGCAGAGCTTGCGCCAAGGCTCGCGGGGTGTTCGGGGTTGCCCTCGATCTTGGTCGGCCGCCCTTCGTGGCTTTCGACCAAAATTCCCGTCGCATAACCGTCGAGAGTGCTCGCCGAAGCGTAGTGCAGCGCGCGCCCCGGCACGATTTCACTCGGTTGTACGCGATACGGAACGATCTTCTCTTCCGGCGCGCGCGTGCACGCACCGAGCGTCGCAAACGCGATGCTCGCGGCGCTGACCTGCATGAACTCGCGCCGCGAAAGAGCAGACGGCGGAAAATCTTGATCGAAGCCAAATTCCGGCTCCCCACCGATGCTTGACTCGGCTCGTTCTGGTTTCAGCGATGACATGTGGTGCAATCCGTGCCGGGCTCGACGTCGTATTTGCGTCGCAACGCGGCGCCGCTTTCGTCGCTCGAAGTGCGCTCCCACTCCAGGTCCGTGATCTTGTCGAGCGGGCGCAGCGCTGCCTCTGGCGCGCGATGGCAATCCAAACAAAACCCCATCGTGAACGAATTCACCGCATACACCTCGGCCATTTGATCGACGCGCCCATGGCAACTGACACAGCCGACTCCTTTGCTCACGTGCACCGAGTGATCGAAAAACACGAAGCGCGGCAAACGCGTGACTCGCTCCCACGCGAGCGGCGCGCCTTCGAAATAGGCCTTTCGCACCGGTTCGAGCTCCGCGCTGTTGGTCCAAACCTGTCCGTGGCAGCCCATGCACAACGAGACCGCGGGCATGCCCGCTGACGGCGAGCGCGCGAAGTCGGTGTGGCAATAGCCGCAAGCAATGCCGTCGTCGCGCACGTGGTGGCGATGATCGAATTTCACGGGCTGCGCTCGAGGTGTGTCTGCGCCAGTAACATAAGGAGTGCGTTCCCAGGCCCAAAGGCCTGCGGGGATGGAGAGGATGCCGAGCGCAATCGCGCATAGCGCCGCGCGAAATACGCGCGTGCTCCAAGCGGGAAACAAGGGCGCGGCCGGAGACCAGCCGTCGTCGTTCTCAGCTATACCAACCTCCGTTCGCTGCGCGGCGAGACAGCAAGGAGCATGCCTCGATCCTCCCCAACTGAAAGTGATCGCGAGAGCTGAAATCGAACAGCAGAGCTGTGACTCGTTGCACGAGGCAAAAACGCCGATCTGAGGCAACCCGCCGCAATGTCCTGAAATGGCTTTACGGCCGGACAGCGCGGTTTGGCTCTGCCACTAATCGCGAGACGTAATTCGACTAGTCCGTGATCAGCGCGAAGTCATCGAAGCGATACGTCGCGGTAGTTGCACCCGTCGACACGATCTCCACACCAAAATCGATCTGGCCGAGAGTTGGGGCGACCGGCACGTAACCCTGAGCGATTGCCCAATCGAGGATTTCGAGCAAATCCAGATCGCCGCTACTGAAAGCCGCGCTCGCGATCAAAGTCAGATGCAGGTTGTCCGAGCTATTCCAAACCGCGTAGCTTCGGCCGCCGAGCTCGGTCGCGGCGACTTGCGCTCCGACGGGGGTCTGCTCGTGATTTTCGACCCAAACCATGACTTGGCTCGAGTTCGGCTGG
>DATATR010000130.1:0-4419 GCA_036268695.1 Polyangiaceae bacterium
CACGCGGATCGGGCTCGTCGCGTGCATGTTGGTCGCGTTCCCGACCGGCGATCGGCAAGCCAAAATCGTCGCCGAGTACCAACCGGTGACGCTCGCCGCGATGGAAGGGCGCTTCGAAAGCGGAGACAAGGCCGATCTCACCTTCATCGGGCAACCGAACGTGCCCGCGCGCCGGATCGACAACGCCATTCGCGCACCGATGGTGCTCAGCATCTTGGCTTACGGCACGCCGAACCGCAGCGTGCTCGGGCTCAAAGCCTTCCCGACCGAAGATTGGCCGACCAACATCGAGCTCCTCTACTACTCGTTTCACGTGATGGCCGGGCTCGGCACCCTGTTCATCCTGCTGATGGGCGCCGGAACTTGGTTCGGCTTTCGCGGCCAGCTCGAAGGTCATCGACCGATCCTTTGGCTCTTGATGCTCGCGTTCCCGTTCCCCTACATCGCGACGACCGCGGGCTGGCTGACGGCGGAGCTCGGCCGTCAACCGTGGCTCGTCTACGGCTTATTTCGCACCGTGAACGGCTACAGCGCGAGCGTGAGCTCCGGCAACACGCTCTTCACTTTGATTGGCTTTACCGGACTTTATTTCGTGGTCGGTTTGATCTTTTTGTTCTTGGTCGGCCGCGAGCTCGCGCATGGTCCGGAGGGAAGCGCGGCGCATGGCTGAGCTTTGGTTCGCGCTGCTCGGCTTGATGCTCGTCGCGTACGTCGTGCTCGACGGCTTCGATTTCGGCGCGGGCATGCTGCATTTATTCGTCGCCAAGACGGACGCCGAACGGCGCACCGTGCTCAGCGCGATCGGCCCGTTTTGGGACGGCAATGAGGTTTGGCTGATTGCGGTCGGCGGCGCGCTGTTCGTCGCATTTCCCGAAGTACTGACGACGGCATTCCCCGCCTTCTACTTGGCGCTGCATTTGGTTTTGTGGTGCTTCGTGCTGCGCGGCATCGCGATCGAAGTGCGCAGCCACGTCAAAGACGCCATCTGGCATTCACTGTGGGACGCCGCGTTCGCGGTCTCGAGCTCGCTGCTCGCGTTGCTCTTCGGTGTCGCGCTCGGCAACGTGGTGCGCGGCGTACCCCTCGACGAAAGCGGCGAATTCACCCTGGCCCTGTTCACCGACTTTTTGCCGCGCGGCCAAGTCGGTTTGCTCGATTACTACACGCTCAGCGTGGGCCTGCTCGCGCTGTTCTTGCTCGCCGCGCACGGGGCGGCGTTCCTCGCGTTCCGCACGCTCGGCCCGGTGCGCGATCGCTGCCTCGCGCTCGAACGCAAATTGTGGCCGCTCGTCGCGGCGCTGTTCCTCGCGGTCACGCTCGAGACGCACTTCGTGCGCCCGGATTTGACCGCGCACCTCGCCACGCGCCCGACCGCGTGGCTCGGCATTGCCGTCGCTGTCGGCGGCGCCGCGCTGCTCGTCAGTTCGCGCCTCGGCAAGCTCGACGGCCGCGCGTTCATCGGCTCGAGCGCGCTCATCGCCGGGCTGCTCGGCGCCGCCGGAGCCGGCCTATTCCCGGTCTTGCTCCACTCCACGCTCGACCCAAAGTTCGACCTCGACGCGCTCCACCACCAAGCTCGAAACTCGATCGCGATGCGCTTCGCGCTCGGTTGGTGGCCGTTCGCGCTTGCACTCGCGGTGTCCTATTTCGTCAACGCGTTTCGGGTGAATCGCGGGCGGGCGACGGAACAGGACTACTAACACTACTCAGCTATTTCCAGGGCGCGCACGAGGCGCGGCGGAAGAGCCAAATGACCGAAATGTTCTGCTGGATAAAGGTAACTTTCGCCCGATTCATCGATCACCCGCAGCATTCCGCGCCGACGCGCCGACGCATCGGGCACCGCGCGATAGATTTTCTTCACTTCGAGCGATGCAGAGAAGCCGCGGTTCGACAGGCAGACGACGAACGCGCGCTTAGCGGTAGAGCCGCTTGATTTTCGCTTCTTTGCGACCGACGCCGTGCGCTTCGTACCAGTGGATTTCCGCGCTGTGGATGCTTCCATCGGTAAGTCGAACTCTAGCAATCCCCTTCCTCTTCCGCCAGCGACCCTTGCCATAGGCTTTCTCCAATCGACGTAGCTCTCGAATTCCTCGCCCGAACGCGATTGTCTCGACGTCGACGATCGCTCCAATCAGCTCGAGCACTCAGTCTGCATCGGCCCGTTGCCGCGAGGAGTTTCTGCTCGCAGTGGCTCGACCACAATCTCGACCGAGTCGGCTGAGCGCTCGTCTCCGACGCCGCGCGTGACCATCAAAAATAAAACCCGAACCAAGTGAGAGTTCGGGTTTTATTTTGGGGATGCTCCTGTGCCGCTTTGCGCGGCACAGCGCCGGACTCAGGGCGCCTGTGTGCCGATTTTTGCGCTGTAAACGAGCTTGCCGAGCTTCGGATCGGTGACGGCGATTTGGTAGTCGTTCGGGATCCGAATGGTGATCCCGCCTGGCGTGCGGCCGGGCGCGGAGCCCATGTCTTTGCCTTTGGCTTTGACTACGACGCTGTCGCCCTTGTCGTCCGCGAAATCGACTTCGTATTTGTGCAAGGCGAGGATGTGCTTGCCGCGCGTGCGCAGCCACAGCCACCAGACTTTGCCGTCTTTCGATTTGAATTGATAGCCGTCGATGTCGAGCGCTTGGCGCGCCTTCGACATGCAGGCATTCATTTTCTTTTGGTCGTTGCCCGACGACGCAGTGCATTTCGTTTCCGCGGTTTGCTTCACGTCCGAGTCGTTGAACGAGAGTTCGAACACGGTGTCCGGCGCGGTGAGCACGTCTTGTGCGCTCTTCTTCGGCTTCGTGCTGTCGTCCGCGGGCGCGTCCGACTTCTTCGCGTCGTCTTTAGCGTCCGCTTTCGTGTCCGACTTGTCCGCGTCGCTGTCGGCGGGCTTTTCGTCCGCCGGTTTCTCTTTGGGCGCGCTGTCGGCGCTCGTGTCTTCGGGCTTGGGGGCATCGGCGGGCTTCGGGCTACCGCCGCACGCCGCGAGCAAAAGCAATGGCCAAAACAGCGCAAATTTCGACATGGCTCGCTTTCTTAGCACAAAGGATCTCGCTCAAAAATCACTCTGCTTCGGCTCAATTGGGAAAACTTCCGCCGTTTTACGCTGGGCTAGAGATTCGCTCCGAAGGGCAGCGCTCGACATCCAGCGCGAACGCATTTCGAACCGACCCGCTCGCGGCCTCCGTGACCGAGGAAAATGCGGGCGCGCCAGAGCCGGAGCACGATTTCGATCATCCAGCGATGATTCAGATCTTCGACTTCTGCATGATATCCACGTGTGATGCTGATCCGCGCGCGGGTCCCGCTGGATCGCGAGCGGCTCGCTGAAAACGGAGTCGAGCGCTTGCTACTCAGCGCCGGCAGTTGGGACATGATGCACGGCGCGATGCAGCGCGAAAGCGAGCGCCGTGCAGCGCGGCATCCACGCGCGTTTCCTCGATCTCGGACTCGCCGGGCACGCATTCACGCCGAGCTTCGCCGGCTATTTGCCGCTCGCGCTCGAATGGCTCGACGAAAGCTGAGCTATTTCGAGTCGCTGCTCGCGAGTGCGCACTCACGCCTACATTGGGGCCGGCGCGCGGATGGCGAAAAGACAGCCGGAATCGCGTCGGGTTTTTGATCAATTTGCGCGAATCCGGACACACCCGCATGCATGCGCGCACAGACTTCGCTCGGGTTGCTGTTCGGCGGCTTCGTCGCGATCTGTTGCTCTGCGACTCAAACGCCGAATAGTGGCACGCACGTCTCGACACCCGTGCCGGACGGCGGAGTTCCCGACACCGGCGGCGACGTGAGCACGACTTACGACGCCGGCAAGCCGCCCGACATCAACACTGGCGACGGCTCGACGCCCGACGGCTCGGCTCCCGATCGGCCCACGCCGAATTGCGTCGCGAATTGCATGGACTTCCCGGCGATGCCGCTGACCGACGATCAAGCGCCGATGCCAGTGCCGACGAACGCGGCAACGTTGTTCGGAGCGCCGGACAACATGGGCACTTCGGGCGCCTGCGTGCTCGAGCCGCAACTCGCATCGGGGAGCGATCCGGGAGCTTTGTTTCCTGCCAATTGGCTCCGCCCGCGCATTCGCTTTCAGCCGCTCGCGGGCGAGAATTTGTGGGAAATTCGCCTGCACGCGGACGCCGAAGCGAACGACTTCGTCGTCTACACGACGGCCACGACGTACGCGCTACCCAAAACCATTTGGACCGGGCTCGCCAACAACGTGCACATGAAGCCGATCACGGTCACGATCCGCGGCTTGAACTCGGCGTCGCCTGGCAAACCTTCGGGCAGCACGGGCAGCTTTCAGATCGCGCCGGTCTACGCCGGCGGCTCGTTGGTTTATTGGGCCAGCACTTCGCCCGCGATCAATCCGGATACGAGTAAACTCGTCGGCTTTCACGTCGGCGACGAGAGCGT
>DATATR010000131.1:0-3679 GCA_036268695.1 Polyangiaceae bacterium
GACGTGGCGCCGAGCGACGAGGCGAAGGCCGAGAAGAAAGCCGAAAAGGCCGACAAGAAGGCTGAAAAAGCCGAGAAGAAAGCCGAAAAGGCCGACCAGAAGAAACCAGCGGTCGCCCCGCCCGCGTCGAGCGCAAAGTGATTGGAGATAGAACGATGAAAAAATCCTTCGCCCTGCTCTCGCTCGTTTTCATCGCGGGTTGCTCGTTCCAAGCGCGCAGCCCGGACGAATACCGTGACGCGACCCAAGCCGTGCTCGAGACCAAGAGCCCGGACATCAAGAACTGCTACGACGAAGCGCTCAAGACCAAGTCGGACCTCGCCGGCACGGTCACGGTGCACTTCACGGTCGAAGCAGAAACCGGCAAAATCGGCAATGTGTCGGCAGACGTGGCCAAGACTCAGGCACCTGACGCGCTCACGCAATGCGTGGTCAAGGCGCTCGATGGCTTGGCGCTGAATCCACCCGACGCAAACCCCGGCGACGGCACGTTCGAATATCAATTCGTAGTCGGCCCGACACCGCCCGCGCCTGCCGCGCCTCCGCCCGGCTGAACGCGCCTCGCTCCGAGAAAAGGCCGGCTCTCACGAGCTGGCCTTTTTTCTTTTGTGCTCTTTAGCCGTACTCGCTCGCTCAGTCACCGGACCACGGGTGTCCGAGCTTCTCGAGCG
The DNA here is from genome assembly GCA_036268695.1 of Polyangiaceae bacterium. GTDB lineage: Bacteria > Myxococcota_A > Polyangia > Polyangiales > Polyangiaceae > PMG-095. Next base: position 672 of record DATATR010000131.1, read on the forward strand.
CAGCCTTCGCCTCGGGGCGATACGGTGAATCGCGCGGACCGAGGCGCAAGAACTCCTGCCAGTGCGACACGGCTTCCGGCTTTAGACCGATCGCATGCGCGAGCAGGTTGTGAGCTTCCCACGCCCATCGCGGCTCCGGGTCGTCCTTTGCCGAGAGCTCGAGCGCTTTCTCGAGCTCGCTGCGTGCGAGCTCGGTCTGGTGGTTCGCGGACAGCAGTTTGCCGTAGCGGAAGCGCCACGTGGCGTTGTCCGGTTGCGCCTGGATCGCGATCTGCCACTCCGCGAGCGCCTGCTGTTCCTTACCCAGATCGAAGTACGCGTCGGCAAGCGAGGCGTGCGCTTCGGTGCGGGTCGGGCGAAGTTCGAGCGCCTTGTTCAAATCCGCGATCGCGTCGCGCGCCGCGCCTTGTCGTTGCCGGAGCACGCCGCGCTGCCAGTACGCATCCGCGAGCCCCTGGTCTAACCGCAATGCTTCGGCGAGAGCATGCTCGGCTTTTGGCACATTTCCGGCCTCGTTCGCGGCCCAACCGACGTAGAGCTGGTACTCGGCTCGATTCGCGTCGAGCTCGACCGCGTGCTCCAAGTAGCGGAGCGCGTCGGCGAGTCGCGTCCCTTCGAGTAGCAGCGCGCGGCCCAAGCAATGGTTGGTCTCGGCTGAATTGGGGCGCTCGCTGAGCACCTTGCGGAGGAGCTCTTCGGCTTGCTTCGGTCGACCAGCGGCGACTTTGCCGCAGCCGACGCGCAGCATCAGATCCGGATCATTCGGGGCCTTCGCGAGCGCACCCTCGTATTCGCGCAGTGCTTCGTCCGTGTGGCCCGAAGCTTCGAACAGTAGCCCGCGCTCGAGCGCGAGCCCCGGGTACTCTTTGTCGACGCTGGCAACGTCGTCGAAGGCCTTGCTGGCATCGTCGAACTTCGAGTCGCGACGCTGAGCGACGCCGAGCTTGAACCTCGCGCTCAGATCTTCGCTATCGAGCGCGAGCGCCTGTTTGAACTCGTTCGTCGCGTCCGAATAGTGGCCCTGCGATAGCGCTACGTCGCCGAGCGCCTTGTGGATTGCCGGCAAATCCGGCAATTTTTGGCGCGCTTCCCCGAGCGTCTGCTGGGCGTCGTCGTTTTGGCCCTGTTGGCTCTGTAGTAGCGCGAGCGCGATGTACGTATCCACGATTTGTGGATCGTCCGAGGGCGTCTTCAAAGTCGTGCGATACACCGTTTCGGCGAGCGCGCGATTGCCGGAAGCTTCGAGCGCGCGCCCGTACCAGTATGCGGCGGGCACCGATTTCGGGAACGAGTCGTGCAGCTTCTTCAGCATCGCGCTCGCGTCTTCGACGCGCTCGAGTCCGAGCTTGGATTTTGCGACACCGATCTTCGCGGGCAGGTCGTTCGGATCTGCCTGACTGCTGGCCTCGAAACGGGCCTGCGCCTCCGAGTAGCGGCCCGCGCGATACAGCGCTTCGCCGAGACCATCGAGAGCGCGCGCCGCCTTCGGGTTGATTTTGAGCGCCTCGTTGTACGCGGCTTCCGCCTGCGTCATGCGCGAACGCGCCAGGTGAATGTCGCCGAGTAACGTCTGTGCGCTCACGAGCTCGTTTGCGCTCGCGATTTTTGCGTCCTTGAGCACGGACGCGAGCAAGCTCAAGGCATCTGCTTCGCCGTTTTTGGATGCACTGTCGATGCGCGCCAGCAAAATGCGCGCGGCGACGTGGCTCGGATTCTGCGATAGTGCATCGCGCGCCGCCGCTTCGGCCGCTTTACTGTCACCGGTCGCATAGCGCGCGCGCGCCAAACCGAAAGCAGCGCGCGGGCTCTTGTGCGCCGCAGCCAATTGTTGCCAGAGCGCGAGCGCTGCCTTCGGATCGGAAGCACGAAGCGCGATTTCCCCGCCCAAAAAAGCCTGTCCCAAGTTGCTTGGATCCGGCGCCAAGGCGTCGAAGAGTTGTTTGGCTTGCGTGGCTTGACCGTCCGCGGCAGCGCGGGCGGCGCGGGCCAGCGGCAAGTAGCGGGTCTCCGGGTGATCGGCGAGCTCGTCGAGCAGGACCGTTGCGCGCGCGTGTGCGGCCGAATCCGGGCCGAAGCGCAGCTCCTCGGCGTAAGCAACGAAGGCCTCGAACGCGGGCAATTCGCGCACTCGCCTCGCGCTTTGATGCGCGTTCTCGGCCGCGGCGATCGCGCGCTGCGCGTCCGGGTAGGTGTCGTTTGCGAGCGCGCCGTCGGCGTTCTTCACGGTCGACGTCACGAGCGCCGCGTACTCGCCGGCCTTGACGTGATCGATCACGAAGTAATAACCGAACGGCCCGAGCGACGGCGCGAGCGCGAGCGCGGCGCCGCCGACGAGGAGCACGAACAAGCTCGCGTAGATCTTTAGACCGAGTCCGCGCTTGCGCGGCAAAAGTCCTTCTAGTGCGCGCGCGCCGCCCACGGTCGCATGCTGCGGGCCGAGACTCGGCTTCTTCGGCTGATCCTCTTGCGGGATTGCGCCGAACTCCATGTCTTCGTCGCGCCGTGCGGGCTGGCGCGCTACGCCCGCCTCGATCGGTAACTCACCGCCGACTTCGGCTTCGTCCCCGAGATTCACTTCGCCGTACGCCGTGCCGCCACCGCTCTGGCGCACGACAGCAGCGTCGACCGGCGCGCGCGGACGCGCCGCAGCCGGCTCGCCCCGCCCTGGAATCGGTGCCTGGCCGAACAAATCCGCTTCTTCGCCGTCACCGCGGAACGCAGGCGGCGCTCCGAACGTCCCTTGCGCGCCGCTCGCGCGTCCAGCCAAGTTCGGCGCATCCCCGATCGGAAGCTCGAGATCGCCGAAGTCCGTGCCGGCACCGCGCGACGCCTGCGCTCCAGGCGAAACCGGATCCAAGCCGAAGTCGGGTGGCAAGCTCGGCATGGCAGACGGCGCAACCGAGCCCGGCCGCGCTGGATTCGAACCTCCGGGGCTCGGCAAACCAGCGGCAGAAAACACAGGCAAGCCCGCGCTGCTTTGGGCTCGACTCGGCAAACCGACACCGCCG
>DATATR010000132.1:0-16936 GCA_036268695.1 Polyangiaceae bacterium
GAGCGGTAGTAGCGCGCGCGACACCACCGTTCAGCGCTGTGCTGGTCGCGGATACCATCGTCGTGATCGACGGCGATGTGCTCGGTAAGCCGAGCGATGTCGCGGACGCGGAGCGTCTGCTGCGTCGCATTGCTGGTCGTACGCACACCGTTTATACGCGCTACGCGCTGAGCCGAGCGGACGCGCCGGACGCAATCAAGCTGGCGCGCACCGTCGCGACCGAGGTGACCTTGCGCAGCGCTTCGGACGACGAGCTTCGGCGTTACGCCGCGAGCGGCGAGGGGCTCGACAAGGCTGGCGCTTACGCGGCACAAGGGCTCGGTGCGTTCTTGATCGAGCGCATCGCCGGCTCGTACAGCAATGTCGTCGGGCTGCCGGCGTGCGAAGTCGTGCTCGACTTGCGCGAGCTCGGCTTGATCGGTCAATTCCCCTGATCATGTCGACGGGCCTCGAGATCAGCTCGGATCAGGCCCGCGCACCGCGCGCGCACAGGCACTCTGCGGACGCCTTTTGGCTCGCGGCGCTCGCGCTCGGTTTGCGCATTCTCGTGGTGATTTGGGCGCGAAACCGCTTTCCGCCGGCCGATGACGGTAGCTTTTATCACGTCGTTGCCACGCGCATCGCCGAGGGCAAGGGCTACACTTGGCTTTGGCCCGACGGCGTCGTGACTTACGCCGCGCACTATCCGGTTGGCTATCCCGCGCTGCTCGGCGCGGTGTACGCGGTGTTCGGCGCGCGGCCTGTCGCGGCGATGGCGCTCAACGCGTTCATCGGCGCGCTTTCGGTGTTCGCAGCGCAGCGCATCGCGATTCGCCGGAGTTCGCGCGCGCTTGCGCTGATCGCGGGGCTGCTCGTCGCATTGCATCCAGGATTCGTTTTCTACACGCCGGCGTTGATGACCGAAGGAGTCGCAGCGGAACTCTTGCTGGTTGCGCTTTGGCTCACTTTGCGCGCAGCTGAATTACCGTCCTCAGCGTTTCGCGTCGCGCTGCTCGCGAGCGCCCTCGGCGCACTCACGTTGATCCGCCCCCAGCTCCTGGTGCTCGCGCCTTTTTTCGGATTTTTCAGCTTGAGCGCGATGCGAACTCGCTACCTCGAACGCGGCGTGCGCGCGGCGCTCGTGACATTCATCGCGCTGTCGTGCTGTTTGCCGTGGACGATTCGCAATTGCAAACGCATGGATCAGTGCGTCTTCGTCAGCGCCAACGGCGGTTGGAATTTGTTGATTGGTGCCTTGCCCGACGCGGACGGCGCGTGGAAAGCAATCGAAGGCGCGGACGTTCCACCCGAGTGCCGCAACGTCTTCGGCGAGGCCGACAAGGATCGCTGCTTCGGACGCGCGGGCTTCAGAAAGATTCTGGCCGAGCCGAGGCAGTTCCTCGCGCTGATTCCGCGTAAGCTCTCCGTCACGTTCGACTATTTTGGCGCCCCCGGCCACTACCTGCACAGCTCGAACTATCGCGAGTTCGACGAAGCTCGCAAGACCGCGCTGGGCGTCGCCGAGACGGTCTGGGAGCGCCTCGTCTTGTTGGCGGCTATTTGGCAAGCTGCGCTGCGCGGGCAGAAGGCGCGCGCGTCGCGCTTCGTGGTCGGGCTCGTGGCGAGCCTATTTGCGCTGTCTCGGGCCGGGTGGCTCGGCTATTTAGGTCTAGTCGTGGCGACGTTTCTGGCCGGTCGCGAGCTCGTGCAGCGGCCGGTCGCGGCGCTGACGGCGAGCCTCGTGCTCGCGACCGCGCTGACTCACGCGCTTTTCTTCGGTGCGGGTCGATATGGGTTCGTGTGTGCGGCTCTGCTCTGCGTTGCCGCTATCGGTGAGCGACAGCAATCGACCGGGGAAATGCTCGGACGCGAGCGCCGCCCGAGCACGGCCGGCTGAACGGCTCCGGCGACGCACGACTCCTTTTTGACAGCGGCCGCTAGAAGCAGCGATACTGCCGACAAAGGAGTTGCCGCCGGATGCCACTGATTGAGACCGAAGAAGCCGCTCGCCGCCTCGCGCGCGCCATCGCGAGCGATTTGTCTCTCTACAACGAAGAAAAAATCATTCGTGGCATCGAGGGCGATTCGCTGTTCGAACAGCTCGGTGAAGAGATCGAGGAAGGTCGCGCGCTGTTCAAGAGCCGCGTCTCGCCGGATCTCTATCATCGGAACTTCTACGATCGCGCCTTGGTCGACATTTTGGTGAAGTCCAAAGGGCACATCAAAAGCAAGATCTGGTGAGCGCGTCGCGTCGAGCCTCGGCTCGGCGAAGCGGAGATTCGCAGCGTGAGCGCGCTTCGGTTCGTGCTCGGCGAGGGGCAACGGCGCGAACGCGTCGACAAAGTGCTCGCGCGGCTCATGAGCGACGTGTCACGCGCGACCGTGCAGCGTTGGATCGAAGAAGAGCGCGTCCAAGTCGACGGCAAACCGTGTCGCGCGCGTGACTCGGTCAGCGCCGGCAGCGTGATTGAAGTCGAGCCCGGCGCACCGCCGCCGAGCTCGGCCGAGCCGGACGCGAGCGTCGTGCTCGCCGTCGAATACGAGGACGAGCATCTGCTCGTCGTGAATAAACCCGCGGGTCTCGTGGTGCATCCCGCGCGTGGGCACGCGACCGGCACGCTCGTGAACGGCTTGCTCGCGCGGCCCGGCTTCGCGCAGCCGAGCTCGGATCCCGAAGACGACGATGCTTCGCTTCGCCCCGGCATCGTGCACCGGATCGACAAAGACACGAGCGGGCTCTTGGTCGTCGCCAAAGACGACCGCGCGCGCGAAGGCCTGAAAGCGCAACTCGCCGCGCACAGCATGGAGCGCGTCTACCTTGCGCTCACGCTCGGCGTACCGAAAGAGGGCACGATCCGCACGCTCCACACGCGCGATCCGAAATCGCGACTGCGCTTCACGTCGCGCCGCAAAGAGGGTCGCACCGCCGTCACGCGCGTGCGCGTGCTCGAACGCCTTGCCGGCGCGCGCGCGGCGCTCGTCGAGTGCCGGCTCGAGACCGGTCGCACGCACCAAATTCGCGTTCACCTGAGCGAGCAAACCAAAACCCCAATCCTCGCCGACGCACTCTACGGTCGCGCGCCGACAGCCCAAGATCTCGCGGAAATCGCCGCAAAACTCGGGCGCCAGGCACTCCACGCCGCCGTGCTCGGCTTCGTTCATCCGCTGAGCGAAGCACGCCTGCGCTTCGAAGCGCCGCCGCCGCCCGACTTCGCCGAAGCGCTCGCGGCGTTACGCGCGCTCACTTGAACGCCGCACGCTCGCGATTCGTTTTTGTTTGGGGGCGTGGGCGCGGTGTCACCGCGGGCAAGCGCGGCTCACATCCGTAAGCGCTTCACGAACCGCTTCACGACTCGGGCTCGCCACCAAGGCTCGCTGCCGGCGCCGCCAACTCCGACGCCGAAGATCCGCCGAGCTTGTCCGGAAAGCGCAGTCGCAGCACGAACAGCGCCGCGAACCCGACGATCACCGCCCACCACAACGTCGCAAAACGGATCAGCATCATCGCGGCAGTCGCCGGACCTGCAGCCACACCACCGATCTCGGTGAGCTGCCCTTTGATCAACCCTTCGACGACTCCGAGTCCGCCAGGCAGCGGAATCAGCGCGCCCGCGAGCGTCGCCGTGGCATAAAAAAAGATCGCGACCGTCGGCGCGATCACGGCTCCGAAGCCGCGCAAAATCACGTACAAACCGCAGCCCTCCGAAGACCACGCGATCACGGACAAGAACGTCGGCCAGAAGAGCGCGCTCGGGCTAGCGACGACGCGCAGGCTCAGCAAAGCCTCGCGCAATTTCGGCGCGAGCGGCCTGAAGCGCGCGGGCCCGGTTTCGAGGTAGTTCGCCAACGCGAGCCCAGGCTTCGGCCAAATGATCAGCGCCATGCCCACACTGACCGCGAGCGAGCCGCACAGCACGAGGGCCAAACCATGCGCGAACGCCGCGCCACCGAGCACGATCAACACGATCACGCCAATCGCGTCGGTGAGTCGCTCGGCCACGACGATCGGCGCGGTACGCGCGAGCGGCACATCGTGCGTCTTCGCGAGCACCGCGCTCTTGAAAATTTCTCCGACTTTGCCCGGTGTGACCGTGAGCACGAAGCCTGACAAAAATACCAACAAACTATCGAAGACCGGCACTCCGACGACGCCGAGTCGCTTCAAGTAGTATTGCCACTTCAAAAAACGAATCGCGTAGTTCGCGGTCGCCAAACCGAGCGCGATCGCAAACGCGCTCCAATGAAAGACTTGCAGACTCGCTTCGATTTTGCGCACTCCGGTGTAGAGCGCAAAAAACAAATACACCGCGACGCCGAGCAGCATCGCGATCGCCAACCGACGAACGAATCGATTCATGAGCGCGGTTTTCGCAAGCGGAGCAAAAAATAGACGATCGCGGCTAGCACGAGCGCCGCGCCGAGTGCGCCAATGACCCACGGTGAAGCCGGGTACTTGCCACGCGCGAGCCCAACCGGCGGGCGTTCCACGACGAAGCCGCCCGGCGCGCTCGAGTTCGTCAGGGGCAAACTGCCCGGGTCGTGGCCAAATCGCATGCTCGGCTCGCTTACACGCCCGTTCTAAGGTAGGCAACCTTCCGCGGTTTTTGGGCTAAATCAGTCCCTTCGAGCCGTGCTAGAAGCGGGCGACGCTTTTGCCGTGAAGCCCTGAGCGAGCCGTCGTGACCGAGAACGAATCCCGCAAAACCCCGAAAGATGCCGAGCTGCTCGTCGCCTGTGAGCGCGCGTTCAGCAAGCTGAAGACCGAAGTCGCCCACGCCGTCGTCGGCCAAGACGACGTGGTCGAGGCGCTCTTGGTCACGTTGCTCGCGCGCGGCCACGCGCTCTTGGTCGGAGTGCCGGGACTCGCGAAAACGCTGCTCGTGAGCAGTTTGGCGCGCGCGCTCGGCTTGAGTTTCGGCCGCGTGCAGTTCACGCCCGATCTCTTGCCGGCGGACATCACGGGCACGGACGTCCTGAACGAAGTCGAGAAAAACGGGCTCGTGCGCCGCGAAACGAGTTTCATGCCCGGCCCGATCTTCAAAAATCTGGTGCTCGCGGACGAAGTGAATCGCACTCCGCCGAAGACCCAGGCCGCGCTCCTGCAAGCGATGCAAGAACGCCGCGTCACGGTCGGCACGGCCACGCACGCATTGCCCGATCCGTTTCAAGTCTTCGCCACTCGCAACCCAATCGAGCAAGAAGGCACGTATCCGTTGCCCGAAGCGCAGCTGGATCGCTTTTTGCTCGAAGTTCACGTCGAATATCCTTCCGAGGCGGAAGAATTGGAAATTGCGCGACGTACCACGTCCGGTGTGGAGCCGAACCTCGAATCCGTGGTGGATCTCGAGCAAGTTCGTGCGTTCGGTGCGCTCGTGCCGCGCATTCCGATCACGGATGAAGCCGTACGATTTGCCGTTGCGTGCTCGCGCGCTTCGCGCCCTGGTTCGCCGCTCGCGCCGGCCGAAGTCAATCAATACGTGCGCTTCGGTTCGGGGCCACGCGGCAGCCAGGCTTTGGTTTTGGCAGCCAAGGCGCGCGCGGCCCTGCGCGGAGAAGCCGCGGCAGACGTGGACGACGTGCGCGAATTGTCGCTGCCCGCGCTGCGCCATCGGCTCGTACTCGGCTACCGCGCGGACGTCGACGGCATGCGCGATCGTGACGTCGTCGCGGCGATCGTCAAGAGTGCGAAGAGTTGATGCTTGAAGTCATGGATCAGACCGAGCTGAAATCTCAAATCAAGCGCGCGATCCTGGAAGAGCTCGATTTGCGCGGCAAAACCGCAGCGGACATCGACGACGCCGCGCCGTTATTTGGCGCCGGTTTGGGGCTCGATTCGCTCGACGCATTGCAGCTCGCGATGGCGATCGAAGAGCGCTTCGGCGTGAGCGTGCCCGAAGGCGAGGCGAGTCGCGCGATTTTTGCGTCGGTCAACGCCATCGCCGAGCACGTCGCGCAAGCGAAAGCGAAGTAAGTCGTGGCCGGGCGTGAGCGCGTCGCGATCACGGGCGTCGGCATCGTTTCGTCGCTCGGTATTGGGCGCGAAGAGACGTTTCGCCGGCTCAGCGCCGGCGAGCGCGGCATCGGCGCGGTCAGCTTGTTCGACACCGCGGGTTTGCGCTCGCGGATCGCCGGCGAAGTGCGCGGCCTCGACGTTGCCGCGATCGCGCCCCAAGACGAAGCTCATGATTGGTCACGCAGCGACGCCTTGGCATTGCTCGCCGCGCGCGAAGCCTTGAGCCAGAGCGGACATCGCGAAGGCGCGCCACTCGGGCTCGCACTCGGCGGCACCACCGGCGGCATGTACGAAACCGAGCGCGCGCTGCGCTCGATCCCAGCCGGCAAAATTGAACCGCAAGACGCGCGTCGTTTGCTGGATTTTCCGCTCGCTATGAGCGTCGAGCGCGTCGCGCGGGCGCTCGGCTCGGTGCTGCGCTCGGCCACCGTGTGCAGCGCCTGCTCGAGCGGAGCGGTGGCGATCGCGCTCGGCGCGTCTTGGCTGCTGTCTGGGCGCGCTTCGCGCGTGGTCGCGGGCGGCGTGGACGGCTTGTGCCAGCTCACGTTCACCGGGTTCAATTCGCTCGGCGCGATGGATCCAGAGCCGTGCCGCCCGTTCGACGTCGCGCGCGCGGGTTTGAATTTGGGCGAAGGCGCGGCGTGTCTCGTGCTCGAGCTGGAAAGCAGTGCGCGTGCGCGCGGCGCCCAAGTGATCGCGTACTTGAGCGGCTGGGCGCTTGCCTCCGAAGCGCATCACGTCACGCATCCGGAACCCAGCGGCGAGCGTGCCGCGCGCGTGATGCTCGATGCGCTCGAAGTGGCGGCGCTCGAACCGCGCGCGATCGACTACGTGAATGCGCACGGCACCGGCACCGCCCAAAACGACGCGATGGAGGCGCTCGCGCTCGCTCATGTGTTTGGCGCCGACTTGGCGAGCGTTTGGGTTTCGTCCTCGAAAGCCCAAGTCGGGCACACGCTCGGCGCGGCCGGCGCGATCGAAGCTGCACTCACCGCGCTCGCGCTCGAGCGCGGCGCGCTGTTGCCGAGCGTTGGACTCGAAAATGCGGAAGCACCCGAGCTCCGGCTCGTGCACGCGGCCGGGCAAAAGCAGGCGCTTTCGCATGCGCTGTCCAATTCTTTTGGTTTTGGTGGGGCCTGCGCGGTGCTCGCGTTCGACGCACCGAACGTCGCGGCTCGCTTCGCACGCGAGTTGCGGCGAGAGTCGATCGTGATCTCCGGCTCGGCTTCCGCGGCAGCCGCGACCGACCCGATCTCACTTCTCGATGCGGATCGCTCGCGCCGTTTCGGACGGGCGTCGGCGCTCGTGGTCGCAACGGCGGAGCGCGCGCTCGAGAGTTCGGCACGCGAAGCGGCCGGCACCGGTTTGGTCGTCGGCAGCGCGTTCGGGGACGTCGAGCGCTCCGTCCGTTTTTTGCAGAAGCTCTTCGCGCACGGTCCGAAATTCGCGAGCCCGGCCGAGTTTCCCCAACTCGTCGCTTCGACGGGATCCGGCAATGCCTCGATCTACTTGGGGCTGACTGGGCCGTGCTTATCGGTGAGCGAGTTCGGAACCAGCGGAGAATCTGCTGTTTCGGTCGCGCTCTCGTTGCTCGAGCTGGGGCTTGCTCCGGCGGTCTTGGCGGGTGCGGCGGAAGCTCACGACGGCATCGTCGACGCGGTGCTCGGTGGCAGACGCGGAGAGGGCGGAGGCTTCGTGCTGCTCGAATCCGCGCGCGCCGCCGAAGAGCGCGGTCATACGCCGCTCGCCGTCGTGCGATCGCATCGAGCTGTGCGCGGCGATCCTGAGCGTGCATTCGCCGAGCTCGGCGCACCTTCGGCTCGCGCGTGCGTCGTTACTCCGCGTTTGCCTGCGCCGGTCGCGGGCGCGCTCGCGCGTTCGTCGTGGCGCGACGTGCCGGTACAAAATTTGTTTCCGAATATCGGCTATCACGAGGCGCTCGGCGCACACGCGCTCGTCGTCGCAGTCGCGCGCCTCGCGGCGGCTGAAGTCGACGAAGCCTTGGTCGTGAGCGCCGATCTCGATACCGTGTATTTGACGGAACTCGCGCGCGAAGGGGCCACAACATGAGGCCAATCGCAATCGTGGCTGCGGGTGCAATCTCGCCGCTCGGCGAAGGTAGCGCGGCGTTTGCCGTGGGCGCGCCGGGCGTGCGCCCGGAAACGTGCATCGCGCACGACGATGACCTGGAAAAAGCCGGGTTTCGTCGGCCGAACGTCGCGCGCGTCGCGCTGAAATTCCCCCCCAACCAAGATCGAGCACACGCGCTGCTCGGTCGTGCGCTCGAGTTGCTCGCCGCGGATCTGAGCGAGCGCGTTCCCGCGTGGCACAGCTTGCGCATTGGGATTGCGCTCGGTACCTCCTCCGGCGGGCTCGGTACACTCAGTGAGCTGCTGGCGACGCGGGCTCGACATCAAGCGATCACTCCGGAGCTGGCGCGCGCCGCGACCTATTTCGGTCCGCTCGCGGCGCTCGATTCGCTCGAGCTCGTGCCCGAACGCATGACGCCAGTGTTGGCCGCGTGTGCGTCGTCGACGGTTGCGATGGGGATTGGTTGTCGTTGGCTCGAAGCCGAGTCTTGCGATTTGGTGATCGCCGGCGGCTACGACGCGCTGACGCTGTTTGCCGCCGCGGGCTTCGAAGCGCTCGGTGCCACGACCTCGAGTTTGCCACGCCCGTTTCGCAAGGATCGCGACGGCCTTGCGCTCGGCGAGGGCGCGGCGCTCGTCGCGATGATGCGCGAGGCGCCCGCGCGGGCACTGGGTTATGTGCTGGGATTTGGTTTGGGTTGCGACGCCGTGCACGTCACTGCGCCCGATCGCACCGGCGCCGGGCTCGCGCGCGCCGCCAAAGCGGCATTGGCGGACGCGCGACTCGAGCCCGCGAACGTGGACTTGATCAGCGCGCACGCGACGGCCACGCCATTCAACGATAGCGCCGAAGCGCACGCGATTGCAGCCGTGGTCGGGCCGACTGCGGAGCGCGTCGTGGTCCACCCATTCAAGGCCGTGATCGGACATACGCTCGGCGCGGCTGGCACGCTCGAGGCACTTGCAGCGCTCGGCGCCGCGGAGCACGGCGTGCTTCCCGGCGCGCTCGGCGACGGCGAGCTCGACAGCGAGTTCAGCGCGCGGCTCTGCACTCAGAACATGCCGGGCAACGCGGCGCACGTGTTGAAACTCTCGACCGCGTTCGGCGGCGCGAACGCCGCACTCGTACTCGCGCCGCGCGAGCCCGAGCGAAAGGCGCCGCCACGCGCGCGTCGAAGGGTGCGGCTGCGCGCGTTGGGCGAACCACAAATCCTGCCGGATTTAGCGTTGATCGCGCGTCATGCGGCGCTGCCCGAGCTCGAGCTCGAGCGGCTCGACGCGCCGTCCGCGTTGACGCTGTCAGCGATCGCGAGCGTGCTCGATGGGGCGGTCCTCGAAGCACGGCATACGAGCGGCGTCTTGGTCGGTACGACCAGCGCGACGATCGAAGTCGATGAAGTATTCGCTCTGCGTCTGCGCGAGCGTGGGCCGCGTGGCGCCGAGCCGCGACGCTTTCCACCGACTTCGCCGAACCTCGCGCCGGGTCGCGCGGCGATCGCGTTTGGCTTGCGTGGCCCAGCGTTGAGTGTCGGTTCCGGCGCGTTCGCGGCGCTCGAAGCGCTGCTCTTGGCCATCGAATTGCTCGAAGTGGGGGACGCCGAGTCATTGTTCGTGGTCGCCGCGGAAGACGTGGGACCGGTCGTGCGCGACGTCTGGGCCGCGGCGGAGTTTTCGGCGCCCGAGCCCGGCGCGATCGCCGCGCTGCTCGACGTGGGCGACTCGGGCATGCCGCTCGAAACCGAGCCGCTGATTTCCGAGCTGCGCGAAGGCCAAAGTCGGGGTCCCGAGCTCGCGCCGGGCTGGCCAATCTTGCGGCGAGCACTGCGCGCTGGCCGGGCTTGAGCAGAATTTCAGGCGATTTCAGCTTGCTTGCGCGGCGGGGCCGGCTTTGGCAGTGTGCGCGCGGAATACGCGATCGCCGAGCGGCGTTTCACCGCGAAAGAAAACCGTGACTCCCTCTCGTTCTCGAATCCTGCCCCTGGTGGGCGTGCTATTTGCGGCTCTCGGCTGTACCCATCAATACATCGCCAACACCGACGTCGAGGACTCGGAGTTCAATCGCAAGGTAATCGACTATTGCGAGCAGTATCGTCACGCGGTGGAGCAACGAAATGTCCCGCGTCTGCTCAAGATGGCGGCGCCGAGCTACTTCGAAGATGGCGGCAACGTCGACGCTAGCGACGACATGAACTACGACGACCTGAAAAAGTACCTCGAGGACGAGTTCAGTCGCACGACGGCGATCCGCTACGAGATCCACTACCGCGAGGTCTTGGAAGGTCGCAAAAATACGGTGCTCGTCGATTACACGTACAGCGCGAGCTACAAGATCCCCACGGCGCACGGGGACGTCTGGCGTCGCCGCGTGGCCGACAATCGGCTGCAGCTCGCACGCGAGGGCGAAGGGTTTCGCATCTTATCCGGCATGTGAACGCGCGCATTCAGTGCACGATGATCGCGCAGTTGCTGCCGTCGAGCGTACGCAGGGTTTCGGCGTCGCCAGCGCGTGAGACGCGCCAAACGCCGCGTGCATTCTTGTCGCTCATCGAATAACGCAAATGCAGGCGATCGCCGCGAGAGACGCCGGCATTTTGCGCCGTTGCCAAGGCATCGTCGGCGATGCAGTTCGGCTCGGCGACGGCTACGGCTTTATTCGTCGCGTGTTCTTCGGCTTGGATTCCGGTTGCGTCCGCCGTGACGACGAAACCGAGCGGCGCGAGCGGCACGCCTGGGCCGATCTTTTTGCCTGTGGGTTTGCCGAACGCGAACACCAGCTTGCCGCTCGGATCGACTTTGCCGTCGACGATCGGCCCGATGTCTATCGAGATCAGCGCGGCGTCGTTGTGCCAGGCGAGCGCCGCGGATTTGGCTTTGGCAAACAGTGTCGTCGGTTCGAGCACGATTCGCGGCGGAGCCGGCTTGGGAGCGGGCGGCGCGCTGACGGCAATTGACGCCGCCTGTGCGACCGCGCGCTCATTGTCGCGCTGGCGCATCAACCCAAACCCCACCACCGCGATCCCAAAAGCCACGGCCACGCCGGCGATCGCGATCACCGTCGGCAGCATCGAGCGCGTGCCGCGTGGTGGCCGCGGTCGGCGCGGCGGCAGGCTATTTTGGTAAACGGGACCGGGCGCCGCCGCGAGCAAGAAGCCGCACGACGGGCAGCGCCGCACGTGCCCGGGCAGCACGATGCCGCAACTCGGACAAACTTCGCCCTGGCCGGCCTGCACCGAACTTACGGTAGCCGAAAATCCTCGAAGATTTCACTGATCTCGAAGCGGGAGCCCGTTGGGTCGAGCAAGAACACGAGTTCGTCCCCGAAAAGTCGGGTGCGCCCGGCCCAGGAGACGCGGATCGGCACGCGCACGGCGACTTCGTCCGCGGTGAGTTCGAGCGGGATGCGCCGGTTCGCGGGCAGCCGTGCGAGATCCTCGGCCTGGTAGGTTTCGAGATCGCTGTCGCGATAAAAGAGCTCGCCGCGGAGCTCGGTGTAGTCGAGCGCGGAGAGGCGCGAATGCCAGAACGACCGCGCCGGCTGGTGTCCGCTCGTGGTGTCGACGAACGCGGTCGGGGTGAACAGAAGGTCCATGCGTTCGGGAGCTTCGTTCACGGCGGCGCGCAGAAACTCGCGCACGACTTGGCGCGCGAGTTCGGGCGCAGGTGGCGCGCGCAAAAGCAAAAGCTCGTCGTCGGAATCGCCGGAGCGCGCGGGCTTTGGCGCGAGCGCCGCGCGCGGTTCGATCACGCCGGGAGCGCGGCGCGGCGCGTCCGGATCGAAATGATCCGTGGTCGGGAAATGGGGAGTGCGCGCGGCGCAATCCAGCGAGAGCGCGGCCGCGACGAGCACGCCGCTAAAGCGACTCGACGCGTGGCGCATCCGTTCGAGATAGCGTGACGATGGACCGCGGCGCGACCTCGTGCCAACCGACCGGAGTGCTCTCGAGCTCGGAAGCGATCAACGAGAAGTGCGTGCTGTCGATGCTCGGGATGCGCGCTTTGCGCACGCCGTCTTCGCCCAAAAGCTCCTCGATGTCTCGCCGGCCGTTCCACACCCGATAGGCTTGGGTGCCTTCGCGATGCACGGCCACGAGCTCTTCGCCGTTCGTGACCAGGATGTCGCCGCTGTTCGCTGGGTGGCCTTCCTCGGCCGACAAGCGATCGACGAGCGCGATGCTGGCGCGCAGCGCGCCTGCCATGTGTTCGGCCGCGACATGCGCGTCGTTCAGGTGACCCGCGTCGTGTAGGAACGACAAGAACAAATAAAAAAACAATTCGCTGTCCGTCTCGCCACGCACGTTCTTGCGCAAAAACTCGGGCTGGGACGAAAGCAGCCGCTCGCGCAGCCGCTCGAAGCCGAAGATCGTGCCGGTCTGCGCGAAGAGCCACATGCGGTAACGGAATGGATGCGTGTTCTCGGTGCGCAATCCGCCGACGGAGGCGCGCCGCACGTGACCGATCAGCACATCCGTACGAATGTCGCCCGCGGCTTCGACCAGATCGATCTCGTCCCGGTCGTCGATCGGTCGGCGACGGAGCAACACTTCACCCGATTGATAGAAGCCGAGGCCCCAGCCGAGCGGATCGCCGAGCGTGCGCCGGGCGCGGAGCAAGCTCGCGTTGGCTTCGAGCACGCGAGCCCCCAAATCCGGGCGATTGCCGATGAAGCCGAACATACGTGCCATGCGTGCTTCAATCATACCGCTCATGTCCGTTCTCCGCACGCCGATCCTCGGCTTTGTCGCGCGCGAGATCTTGGACCAATGTGTGACAGCAGCGGCGTCGCCGGCCTTCGAGCCTGGCGTTTCGACGCAGCACGAGCTCGCGTCTCGCGCGTGATGCCTGCTTTTGGTCCTAGGACTAGCTCTGGTGCTAGCGTTCGCGGCGCATGGATCGAGAAGACTTCAAAGAAGCGCTGCTCGGGATCATGGAGCGAAAGACGCACTGGGCGTGGCCGTCGTTCAACAATGGGACGGTGCGCAAGGAGTTGCTCCACGTTCATTTGGAGCAGGAATACGCGACTTACGTGCGCGACTTTCCAATCATGGTGGCGCGCGCCTACATCGCCTGCCCGATCGCCGCGGTGCGCCGCGAGCTGATCGAGAACGTGTACGAAGAAGAGACCGGGGGCATCCACGCGGGTAAGCCGCATCCGGAACTATTTCTAGAATACCCTCGAGGTCTAGGAATGGATCTGTCACGTTTCGACCACGTTACGTTGCTCCCTTCGGCGCGCGCGTATCGCGAGTTTCTAGACGAGGTCACGTCGTGCAGCGGCCGCGGCTGGGAAGTGGCAGCCGCCGTGACGACCTTGTTCGTCGAAGGCACCGCACACGAACGCGGTGAGCTCGATTCGTCTTTGCCGCGCCGGGCCGCGCCGCCGCTCGAGCAGCATCCGCTGGTCGTGCACTACGGGCTTCCGCTCGAGCACCTCGAGCTCACGAAGGCGCACCGCGCCGTCGAAGGCGAGCATCGCGCCGCCGCGTGGCGCGTGATGCTCGACCACGCGCCCAGCGAAACGCGCCGCGACGTGGTCGACGAAATGCGCCGCGCGCTCACGCTCTGGCTCGGTTACCGTGACGGCGTAGCCGAAGCCTGCGGCCTTTCGCGGCGCTAAACTTGGCGTGGTTCACGGGCCCGCTCGACCGATCCGCGCCGTCCATCATGCCTTCGTCTCGCCTGCTTTCGCGCGGGCGCGGGGGAAGGCTCACAGCGGTATGCACAGAAATAAAACAAAACTGCCGACTCGCGCGGCTGATCACGGTTTTGAAAGCAGTCACGACCCAACGAGACCTGACCGAACAGGCTCCCTTCGCGCGCCCCGGAAGCGCGAGCGGCCAAACGCTTCAATCCACGGCTGCGCTCCCGAAGACGATGTACTAGCCTTCGCCCAAATGCTTTCGGTTTGGGTTAAGCCCTCGTTCCAGCGCGGCGTACTTGGCTTGGCTTTTTTGGTTGGGGTTGCCCTGACGGCGGGTTGCGGCGCGGTTTATCCCGAAATCGCGACTCCGGTGCACCCTGCCGGCACGCGTCAACTCAATCCGCCGCCGCCCGAGGACATCGTGTTTCTCAAATTCGCGGGCGCGCAAATCCCGACCCGAACACGCGACGGCCGGCAATGGGACTCGGTCGGCGGCTCCGCGCCGGATCCATTCGCGAAACTGATCATCGACGACAAAGAAATCCTGATCACGCCGGTCCAAGCGAACACCCTCACACCGACTTGGCCCGATCAGAAGGTCGGTAATTATCGCTTGCCGCGCAACCTGCCGACGCGCGTCGAGCTGTGGGACAGTAACCCGATCGACAACCATCCGATTTGCCTCGAGTCGATCAACGACATCCTGGGTGAGGCGAGCACCGAGAAGGACGTCGAGATCGACTGCGACAGCGGCGCGAGCATCACGCTCACGGTGCAGCCGGCGCACGCGAAGTTCGGCATCGGCCTCTATTACGAGCTCGAGACCTACGACATCTTCGTCACGCGCGTGGTCGGCGAATCACCGGCAGCGCGCGCGGGGCTCAAGCGCGGCGACCAGATCCAAAAAATTCAAGGTAAAGCCGTGAAAGAGATGGACGAGGAGAGCGCCCGGAGCTTGATCAACTCGAATACCTCGACCGGAGTCACGCTCACGATCAAGCACGCGCAGGGCGGCGCGGTCGACGACGTGACGCTCAAAGACGGCCCGATGTACCCGACGATCGACGAAGAACTGAAGGTCGAATGAGCGCAACGACCGCAGTTTTCGCGGCGCGGTTGCAGAGTTCGCCCTAAAGCCCAATGTTTGCTCCATGACCGACGAAGGCCCGCCCGAGCCCGTGCTCGTCGTGCTGCAGAAGTCGCGCGGCACCTTGCGCGTGACCGGCCCCGAAGCGAGAACTTGGCTGAACGGCCTCGTCACTTGCGATGTACTTCCGGTCGGCGAAGGTCGCGGTGCGTTTGGGCTCGCCTTGAACAAGCAGGGTAAGATTCAAAGTGAAATCGAAGTCGTTGCGCTGCCGGCAGGGCTTTTGCTGGGAGTTTCGCCGGGCGTCGATCAGAAGCTCGCGAGCGTGCTCGACAAATTCCTGGTCATGGAAGACGCCGAGCTCAGCGTCGTCACCGACACTTATTTTTGGGCGGACTTTCACGGCATCGGTGCGAGCGCGCTCGCCGAAGCTGCGGCGCGTGCCTGCGACGGCGTGGCCGCGGTGATCCCGTTCACGCCGGCCGGCGGCGCGAGCGTGGTGTTCGAGCGCGCGAGTCTGCTCGCGCTCGATCGCTACGTCGCGCAGACACCGGCGCTTGCGCTCGCGAGTGAGGCCGATTGGGATGCATTTCGCATCGCGCAAGAGCTCGGTCGTTTCGGCGTGGACTACGGCGAACAAGACAATCCGCACGAAGCCGCGCTGGATCGCCGCGCGGTGTCGTGGAGCAAGGGCTGTTACTTGGGGCAAGAAGTCGTGTGCATGCAAGACATGCGCGGCAAGTTGAAGCGGCGCTTGGTGGCGCTCGAGCTGGACTCGGTCGAGCCTCCGCCGCCCGGTGCGGCGGTCACGGTCGGTGCGAGCGACGAGCCGGAAGCCGTCGGCGAAGTGACGAGCTCTGCCTTGAACCCGCTGACCGGCAAAGCCGTCGCGCTCGCGCGCGTCAAAAGTCCCTATTTCGAGCGCGCGCAGCCGCTTTCGCTGGGTGGCAAAAACGCAGCGTTTCTCGAGCAGATCCCCGCCGAATGAGCTAAGTTCGGAGCTCGATGAGCTCCGACGCAGGCAAAGGGTTGATCCACTCGAGTCGCTTCACCGAAAGCGGGCTGCGCGTCGCCGAAGACGTGCTCGGCTTGGTCGAAAAGACGCCGCTGGTGCGGCTCGCGCGGCTCGCTCCGCCCGGTGGCGGTACGGTGTGGGCCAAAGTGGAATTCGTCAATCCCGCCGGTAGCGTCAAGGACCGCCCTGCCTTGTCCATGATCCTCGCCGCGGAGAAGTCCGGCGAGCTCAAGCCGGGCGCGACGTTGATTGAAGCCACCAGCGGCAACACCGGCATCAGTTTGGCGATGATCGCCGCGGTGCGCGGTTATCGCTGCTTGCTGGTGATGCCCGAAGACATGAGCCTCGAGCGGCGCTACATCTTGCGTGCATACGGCGCCGAGATCGTGCTCACTCCGGCGGGTGATGGCATGTCCGGCGCGGTGAGCAAGGCGATGCGCTTGCTGCAAGATACGCCCGGCGCATTCATGCCGAGCCAGTTCGAAAATCCGGCCAATCCAGCCAGTCACGAGAGCGGCACCGCGCTCGAAATTTTGGAGCAAACCGGCAACTCGATCGCGGCATTCGTTTCCGGCGTTGGAACCGGGGGCACGATCAGCGGCGTCGGGCGCACGCTGAAAAATCGGCTCGGTGGCGCGGTCAAAGTGTTCGCGGTCGAACCGGCGAATAGCGCGGTGCTCTCGGGAAAGCCCGCCGGCATGCACGGCATTCAGGGTCTCGGCGCGGGCTTCGTGCCCGAAATTCTCGATCGCTCGGTGATCGACCAGATCTTGGAAGTGACGGACGTCGCGGCCGAGCGCATGGCGCGCCGCTTGGCGCGCGAAGAAGGTCTTTTGGTCGGGCCTTCGTCGGGCGCGAACGTGCACGCGGCGTGCGAAGTGGCGGCGCAGCTCAAAGGCGGCAACGTCGTCACGATCTTGTGCGACTCGGGCGAACGCTATTTGTTCTGAGTCCCGCGCTCGGCTACTTGCCGCTGAACTTCGGCGCGCGCTTTTCGGCCCAGGCCGCCACGCCTTCGCGAAAATCGCGCGATTTGAGCAGCGCGCTCTGCTCGGTTTTTTCACGCTCGAGCGCGTCTTTGATCGAGCCACTCGCGGAGTCACGCACTGCGCGT
>DATATR010000133.1:0-11409 GCA_036268695.1 Polyangiaceae bacterium
CGCGGATTGGAACGATTGCTTGAATCTGAATTGCTTCTCCGAAACTCCGGATGAGCCCTTTCAAACCACGGGCAATCGTGTTGGGCGCACGGCGGAGTCGGTGTTCATCGCGGGCATGTTCGTGCACATCGGACCGGAGTACGTGAAGATCGCCGAATACAAAGGTCAAAAGGCCGAAGCCGAACGCGCGCGCGGCGAAGTCGCGAAGATGGGAAAAACCGTGCTCGAGCACGGCTGGGACGGCGAGTGGTTCCTGCGCGCCTACGATTTCTTCGGCAATAAGGTGGGCAGCAAGGATTGCCCCGAAGGGGACAGCCAAATCCTGATCGAGCCGCAAGGCTACTGCGTCATGGCCGGCATCGGTGTCGCGACGGGCGAAGCCAAAAAAGCGCTCGACTCGGTCAAGGAGCGACTCGATACGCGCTACGGCATCGTGCTCAATAACCCACCGTACCGCGACTATCACGTCGAGCTCGGCGAAATCTCGTCATACCCGCCTGGTTATAAAGAGAACGCGGGCATCTTCTGCCACAATAACCCATGGGTGATGATCGCCGAGACGGTGATCGGCCGCGGCGAACGCGCGTTCGAATACTACAAGAAGATCGCGCCCGCCTACATCGAGGACATCAGCGAGATCCACCGCACCGAGCCCTACGTGTACTCGCAGATGATCGCGGGCAAAGACGCCGTGCACCACGGCGAAGCCAAAAATTCATGGCTCACCGGCACCGCGGCGTGGAACTTCGTCGCGATCTCGCAGTACCTGCTCGGCATTCGCCCAGAATGGGACGGCCTCTGCGTGCAGCCCTGCATCGGCAACTCGGTGGCGGAGTTCACCGTCACGCGCAAGTGTCGCGGCGCGACGTACCGCATTCGAGTCAAGAGCTCCGGCGGCACCGGCAATGTAAAGCTCACGGTTGACGGCAAAGCCATCTCCGGCCACCTCGTGCCGTACGCGAAGGCCGGCAGCACCGTGAACATCGAGTGCGAAGCGAGCTGAATCCGCGCTCCTGGAACTGGTTCTAGGAAAGTGCGTTAACAATCGCCGAGAGAGCACGGGAGTTGTGGCTCGTGCTCTCGGAAGACGCTAAGCTAGGAGCATGAGTAGTCTGCGGACGCAGCGCTGTTGCGGCGCGCTTGGCCTCGGCTTGGGCATGGGGTTGTTGCTCGCGACGGCGTGCAGCGCGAGCAAGGGTGATGCGGGCAGCGCGGTGCGCCCCGGTGATGGCACCGGTGCCGGAACGAGCTCGGCGGGAGCCGGGAACAGTTCCGCGGCAGGTACGACGAGCATCGCGGGAACGAGCGGCCTCAACACGGCGAACGGCGGCACCAGTAGCGCGACCGACGCCGGCTGTCAGAGCATGGAACTCGACTTCACGCCGAAGACGCCGACGGTGTTCGTGTTGGTCGATCGTTCCGGCAGCATGTTCGAAGCGCCGAACCCGCCCTGGGAGCCACTCAAGATGGGCGCGCTCCAAGTGATTCAAGAGCTTCAGGCGGATGTCGCGTTTGGCTGGGGCGCGTTTACGGGTCAAGCCGGCGTGAAGTGCCCGGATTTCGTGTCCGTACCTCCTGCGGTCAATAACTACACAGCGATCAGCGCCCAGTATTCGCCGATGGGGGCGACGGGGTACAAGTCAGAGACTCCGGTGGGTGAAGCGTTGCCCTTGGTCGCACAAGCGCTCGCTCAATCGCCGGTCGATGGCAACAAATACATCTTGTTCGTGACCGACGGCCAGCCCGATTTCTGTGACGACGGGGACGAGAATTGCCCGGTGGACGACGTCGTCTATCAGCTTCAGAAGCTGAACAAGACTGGCATCAACACCATCATCTTCGGTTTGCAGAACGGCAATGTGCCGCCGCAGACACTGCAGGCGTTCGCGAACGCTGGCGCCGGGCAAGCCGTTGCCGCTCCGTTTACCGGCACTGCGATGGACGTCTACTACTCCTGTCAGAGCGAAGCGGGCTGGACAGCGGACTATGCGGCGGCCGGCATCACCGGCATGAATGCCGTCGGCACCTACTCGGCGACTGGTGGCGCGACGAAATACTATTCCCCTGACCCGACCGACCAAGACGCCCTCACGACACAGCTGCGTTCAGTGCTAGCGGGCGTGAAGAGCTGCTTGTTCGATCTGAGCAAGTTCACCATCAATCTCGACCGACTGAGCGAGGCATCCGTCCTCGTTCAGGACCAGACGGTGCCGCTCGACATGACGAATGGCTGGCGCATGAATTCGCCGACCCAGCTCGAACTCGTGGGTTCGGCTTGCACCAATTGGCAGCAGCCGCAAAACACCAAGATCGACTTCAACTTCCCGTGTGACATCGTTACTGTCGTGAAGTGAAGCTGGCGCTCGCGCGCCGGCCTTCGCGGGTTGTGCAAAAGGTTCGGTTCGAAGTGGGTGGTCGCCGCATATTCCAGCGGGCAAGGGTTCCTGGTCGCCTTATAACGTTTTGGGCTTGCCTGCAGACACCCTTGGTTATCCCGTAGCGGCGAGCTTCTGCGGGCAAGTGTTGACGGTCATCGCACGACCGGACCTTTCTGCAGGCAAGGGCGCGGTGGTCACCACCTAACCAGACTTTTCTGCGGGCAAGTGAGGGTGAGTTAGCGCATGACCAGCATCGTGTTGCGTGCAGAACGCTATCCATTGTTGGGCAATGGGGAGTCTCTTGCCTGCAGAGAAAAGTGATTTAGCGTCGAACTCCGACACTTGCCTGCAGAGTTTGGCGCTCGCGCTTCGATCTCCGGGTCCTGCCCGTAAGGCGAAGGGATTACTGCGCGATCCGATCGCATTGCGCCGGAATCTGAGCGAGTTCTGTTCGTCGCGCCAAAAGAAAAGGGCACCTCGAATCGAGGTGCCCTTAGTTCACGCTTCTGTTTGCTCGGGGTCGAAACTCACCACCACATGGTGGCTTCGATTCGGAACACGTTTTCGTCCGGCGTGGTCGTCGGGGCGCCGCGCGCGGGCGCGGGTGTGTTTTGCGTTTCAGCCAAAGCACCAAAGCTAGCCGGCGGGACCGGCGAAGACGGCGGCTGAACGCAACGCTCGTCCCCCATCACGTAACCCATATCTGCCGGACTCCCTGACGCGCAATTTCGTTGATTGTAGAAGTAGTGCGAGTACTGCAGTGTAATCGCCTCACGCGTAAGCCACTTCGACTTGAAGACCAAGCGAGGTGACAGGATCGAGAAGGACTGCTCCGAAATGCGGCTGTTCGGTTGCTCGCGATCGTAGCGAACCGCGGCGGTCATGAAGGGGAGCAGGGACCACGCCAAATCGGCGCCGTACTTGAGCTTGTGAATGCCATCGTTGGCTGTGACATCGCTCTTGACCTTATTGTACATGCCGTAGAGCTTCAGGTAGAGGTCCGGGCCATCGCCCCAGAACTTCTGCCCGCCCGAACTCTGTTGCGTGAAGTTCGTGAGGCTGAACTCATACTGAGCCATCAGTGTGTCGATGCCGCCGTTGCCCTGGCTGCACGGAGCGCCTCCGAAGGGGCCTGTGCTTGGGGCCCCGGTCGGCGCGCCCGGCCCGACGCAGCCCGGTCCGAGGTAGTTGTCGACAGCACCGAGCCCAAACTCGCCGCCGCCAGATGCGTGAATCACTTCGATCGCACGACTGACCGTGAGCGCGTTCTTCAAGCCGACATGCGAGTAGGCCGCGTAAAAATAGCCGAACGCGCCTAAATCGAAGCGGCCGTCAAGACCGGCGACCCACATCTTGCCATCAGGATAGTCGGTGATCGCGGTACCGGTCCCGCTACCCTCGCGTGCTTCTTCCTGCGTCCACGAGTCGAGGTAGTGGGCCGTGAATTGGATCGCCTCGGTGTGTTTGAACCCGACGTGGACGTGGTCGAGCATGGTGAAGCGAGCATTGTTGTAGATGCTCGGATCGGGCTTCTTCGCGCCAATGCCATGCTCGATCCAGAGCGAGTTCTCTTCGTCGATGTCGTAGTCGAGGTGAAGCGCTTCACCGTCGTTGTGAATGCGGCCGAACATGTACGTGTCGTACTCGCCTGCGTCGTACTTACCGGCAGAGCCGTACTTGTTGGAGAACGCGCCGGCGCGCCAGGCGAGCCGGACATTCTCATAACCGAGGTCCGGCGTCAGATCGATGTAGCCGTCCGAAATGCCGAGCTGCGACGCCGTGTCCTGGAAAGACCCTTGATAGAAGTCGTATCCTTGAATCGACACGGTGCCCTTAGCCCAGGAGTTTCCGAGCGAGATATAGAGCTCGGCCCAATCCGTCTTGTTAGCCGGGCTGCTCTGCCAGCTCAGGTACTGATTGTCCGGGATGATCGGCGAGTGGATCGAGGTGCCGGTGGTGGAATGCGGATTCATCGGGTCCGCTGTGCGCTTACCCAAGCCGAAGGTCATCGGCGCGCGGATGTAGCCGTGGTATTCGAACTTCCAGCTGTCGTCGTCTTTGGCGACTGCGGGGCCGGAGACGTTGGTCGTGGCTCCTCCCTCGCTCGCTTTGGGTTTGGCTGCCGCCGGCGGCGTGGTCTCCGGAGTGACTGGCGACGGGGCCGGATTCGCCTTCGAAGGTGAAGCAGGTGGCGCCGGCTCGGAGTCGGGTGACGGACCCTCCGGCTTCGGGGCCGGCGTTGTGTCTTTCAGTTCGACTTTGTCCGGCGGTGGAGCTGTTGGTTCGTTGTTTTGCGCGGCCGCCGGGAGGGCGAAAAAGAGACCCGAAAAAATGAGGGGGAGTTTACGCATGGGGGTTCGTTCCTGAGGCGATCGCCGACTATCCTGGCGGCCGAACCTTCTCATGACGGTCCCGGCCGAGCTCCAGTCCTATCAGAGTCGGAGCGGAGTCGAAAGACAAATGTGGAAACAGTTCCACACGCGTGCAGCCTGCATTCATTCGGATACCGCTCTACTTGCAAAAATGAAGCTGGAACCGGTTGCTGGTCTCGAGCCAGTGATCAATTCTACTCGTGTTTTGCGCAAAATTGCGCGCGAATTAGCCGCCCTTACTATTCCCATTCGCGCGCTAGGGCGAGCCGTGATCGCGTCGCTAGTCGCAGCGAAAGCGCCCGTGCAGCGAGCGTTGCGCTACGCCGACTCGCGGTGAGTGGTAGCGAGTTCGATTTGGCATGTTTGGGTGTTTGGCGCCGGCCGCGCGCACCGCGCTCGCAAACCCAAACGAGCCGAGAGACCGACTCGGGAGCGCGTAGTATAAGGATCTCGCGTGAATCGCGGGCAGCTTCGCCCGCGATTTTCCTGCCGAGCAATTCGATGTTGGGTTTGTCTCGCTATCAATGGTTGGTGTTGTTCGCGGCTTGGCTCGGCTGGGGCTTCGACGTCTTCGACGGACTTTTGTTCAACTTCGTTTCGCCGATTTGCGTGCCGAATTTGCTGCATTTAGCGCCGACCGATCCCTCGTTTCGCGTGGTCGTGTTCAAGCACACGGCGACGCTCACGAGCTTGCTCTTGCTCGGCTGGGCTAGTGGCGGAATCGTATTCGGGCGAATCACGGACAAGCTCGGTCGCACGCGCACGCTCTTGATCACGATGCTGACCTACGCGCTGTCGACGGCGGCTTGTGCGTTCGCGCCGAACTTGACGGTGCTCGGCGTGTTTCGCTTCTTCGCGAGCCTCGGCATCGGCGGCGAGTGGGCGGCGGGCGCCGCGCTCGTAGCTGAGTCGCTGCCATTTCAGAAGCGCGTGCTCGGCGGCGCGCTACTTTACACCTCCGCGCCGGTGTTCTTGTTCTTGGCAACGTTCGTCAATTCACTCTTCACCAGCAAACTCGCGAGCATCGCCGCAAACCCGAATTGGTCGTGGCGC
Source organism: Polyangiaceae bacterium (assembly GCA_036268695.1). GTDB lineage: Bacteria > Myxococcota_A > Polyangia > Polyangiales > Polyangiaceae > PMG-095. The sequence continues at coordinate 5,804 of DATATR010000133.1, forward strand.
GCCGTGTTTTTGACTGGGCTCGTGCCCGCAATCGTCGCCGTGATCATTCGCCTGCGCGTGCGCGAACCGGAGAGTTTCAGAAAGCCGGGCGAAACGCCGCGCATTGCCGAGCTGTTCGCGCCTGAATATCGCAGTCGCACGCTCGGCGGTTTTGCGCTGGCTTTGGTCGCGCTCGTGACTTGGTGGAGCTGCAGCGCGTTCATCCCAGCGATTTCTTCGTTTCTCGCTCAGGGCGGCAGTGCGTTGCGCGTCGAGTACGTCACGCGCGGCACGACTTGGTTCAATCTAGGCGGGCTGATCGGCACGATGCTCACCGTGCCGCTTGCGACGAAACTCGGTCGCCGCAAGATGTTCATGACGTATTACGCGCTCGGCGCGCTCGCCGTCGCGGGCACGTTTGGACTGCCGCTCGAGCCCGAGCTTCGTCTGATTTCGATGTTCACTGTCGGCTTGACGGTGTTCGGCGTGTTCGGCGCGTTCACGTATTACTTGCCGGAGTTATTTCCGGCGCGGCTCCGCGGCACGGGTTCGGGCTTTTGTTACAACGTCGGGCGGATCATCACCGCGTTTTTCCCGTGGCTGATGTCGCTCGTGACGAAGCCGGGCGTCGATCCACTCAAGATTGTGGTTTGGGTGGCGCTCGCTCCGGCGCTCGGCGTGATTGCGTTGCTCTGTGGCGTCGGGCTCGAGACACGCGGCTTCGACGCGGACGCAGAGCTCGCTCGCTCGGCCGAGTGAACTACGGCCCACCCGAAAGCACGACGTACAAGATCGGCACCGCCGCGCCGAGCAATGCCACCACCGCGCCGCGACCGAGAAGCCCTTTGCGCCCCGGAATCATGAACAGGCCGCTGAACGCCAAAAACAGCAAGAAAACCGCGTACGAATCAGCGATGATCGTCCAAGCTTTTTTGCCGCGGTTCAAGTGCAACCAATTCGCGACCCGCAAGAGTGGGCGCGGCGCTTGGCCTTCTTCGTGAACGATGCCACTCGTGGTGTCGACGTGAAAGGTGCGTTGGTCGAACACGACCTCGAGCTGGGTGGGGCTTGCGCGATAGACTTCGCGCGGCTCACCACTGACATGGAGCGAGCTCAAGGCGCTCTTCGCCGCTGCGGCGTCATCGGTCGGCAGCGGCAGCGCAAGCTGATGCGTGCGGTTCACTTGGCGAAAATTCGGATCCCAATCCTTGAGGTGATTCACCGCCAGGCCGGACGTCGCGTAAACGATCGTGAGCCCGACCGCGAAGTAGCCGACGTCGCGATGAAACGCGCGGAGCCAGGGTCGGAAATTGAATTTTTTCCTGGTTTTTGCTGCAGGCGCCGGCGCAGTGCCGTCAGGCATAGCGCTCTTCTTTCCAGGGATCGGCGTGATTGTTGTAGCCACGAGTTTCCCAATAGCCCGGCTCGTCGTGCTCTGAAAAGCGAATCCCCGTGAGCCACTTGGCACTCTTCCAAAAATAAAAATCGGGCACTACGGCGCGGACCGGCGCGCCGTGTGCGCGCGCGAGCGGCGCGCCGTCGAGCTGATGCGCGACGAGCACGTTCGGCTTCAGCGCGTCACGCAGCGCCACGTTCGAGGTGTAGTCGTGCGCAGCTTCGAAGATCACGTGCCGCGCGGACGGCTTCGGCTTCGCGCGCTGGGCCAAGTCCGCCACGCGCACGCCTTTGAACGTCGCGCCGAGCACCGACCAGGTCGTCACGCAGTGCACATCGAGCGCAAGCTCGACTTGCGGCAACGCCAGCAACTCGGCGAAACCGAGTTCGAACGGCGCCTCGACCGCGCCGTGCACGCGCAGCCGATACGCTCCGGGGCTCGGATCGCCCGGCTCACCGCCCATCGGTCTGAGCGCATGAATCACGCGCTGACCGGGCGGAAGCCGCGGCCGGCCGTCGTCGCGAGTTTGCGCTTTGGCTTCGCGCGTCAGCTCATCGGACAAAACGTACGTGCCGCCGAGCGCAAGCACGACCGTTCCAGCCCCAGCGGTCTGAATGAACTGCCGCCGCGCGAGCGCCTGCGCAAAGTCTGTGGGGTTCTTGTTCAAGTCGGGCTCCTTTCGAGCTTATGCCGCTCGCGCCGCGCGGGTTACGCGGCGGACGCATCCCTGACCCCAAAGAGTGACAGGAATGCTACTAATGACTAGTCGAGCATGTGCCGCCTCTTCGGCTTTCGTAGCGTGATTCCTAGCCAAGTTCATCGTTCGCTGTTGGCGGCCGAGAACGCGCTCGGTGTGCAGAGCAACGAACATCCAGATGGTTGGGGGGTTGCCTTCTACGTCGATGGCGCGCCGCATGTGACGCGCAGCCCGACCACCGCGCTCGGCGATTCGCTGTTTCATCGTTTGAGCGGCGTGGTCTCGTCGGAGGCAGTGCTCGCGCACGTGCGCAAGGCGACGCAAGGCCAGCGCACAGTCTTCAATTGTCATCCGTTTCAGCACGGGCGCTGGGTCTTCGCTCACAACGGGGACATTCCGAACTTCGAGCAAAAGCGCGAGGCGCTCGTGGCCCAAGTCTCAGCGCGCTTCCGCCGTTTCATCTTGGGCGACACGGACAGCGAAGTTTTATTTTTCTTGTTCCTGACCGCGCTCGAGGCGTTCGGCCCGCTCGCAGCCAGTCACGATTTCGATTCGATCAGCGGCGCCCTGCGCGACGCGGTCAATCGCACGCGCGCGCTGTCGGACGCGGACGGCACGCGCGCATTACTCACCTTCGTCGTCACGAATGGAGAATCCCTGGTCGCGGCTCAAGGCGGCAAAGAGCTCTATTTTTCGACCTACAAGACGCGCTGTTCGGATCGCGGGACTTGCCCGAGCTTGTCCGGCGCGTGCGAAGCGCCGACCGTGAGTGGCCGCGTGAACCACTTCATCGTTTCGAGCGAGCCGCTGCACGGCGAAAATGTGTGGGAACCGCTCGCGGCGGGCGACGTGATCGGCGTGGACGAGCGCATGCAAGTGCGGCGCTCGCGGCTCGATCACGTCGCGCTACCCGTCGTCGCGTGATTCCGCTGGTTCCGGTTTGCGCGCTTGGCCGTCGAAGACCAGCGTGTAGGCGTAGCCCGCGCTGTCTTCGGCGTGCTCCGTGCTCAAACGCACGTTGGTCACCCGCGCGCTGACGCGCCGTTCGATGCGCGCCGGAATTGCTTCGCGTTGGCAGTGAGCGCTGCCCGCGAGCACCACGAGTTGTCGCTGCGGCGCTTGCGCGCCGACCCAGGCGGCCGCATTGTCGGCCATCGTCTCGTCCCAAACCACTTGCGCGGCGTAGAAGTCGTCGAGATTCATTTCCGGACTCTTCGGGTGATGCGCCATCAAGCGCTCGAACGTCGCGCGATGCTCGGCGTTGTCGAGATCGAGCTCCGGCAGTTGCTTGCGCTGCCGCGCAGTGAGCCCTGAGAGCCCGTTTTCGGCGACGGCGTGAGTCAGCTCGCGAGGAGCATTCAACGCGCGAAGCGAGAGCCCGAATGCGCGAGCGTAAGCGAGCACAGGGCGATAGTAAGCGTAGGGGAATCCCCATCGATCGTCATACTGCGTCTTCTTGCGCAAGCCCGCGTCGTCCAGGCGACCGCGCGCGTACGAGCGCAGTGCTTCCTCGAAGGGTACCTGAAACATCTCGAAGCCGACGCCGAGCGCGCGCCCCGACACCCGCGCGCGGCGAGCCAGTGCTTCCACGACTGCGAGCTCCGCGAAGTGATCGCGCGCCGAGTCGTGTGCTTCGCCCAGACATACGACGTCATAGCGAGCGAGCTCGTCGAAGAGTTGTCGTTGATCGAGTGTTTGTCCGTCCGCTTCGCGGCGCGCATGAAAATCTTGCGCCGCGCGTTCGACGACGTCGTCCGGCACGATTTCCTTCGGCGCTTCCGCGGGCGGCGCGGGTGTGCCGGGCGATTCGGCGTCGAGTGTGACGCCGATCGGCGTCACGCTACCGGTCGAAGCGCAAGCCGAGACGAGCAACGCGAACAGTGGCGAAGTCCAACTGCGCATGGTCGCTCACGCTCAATCTGCGCGATCGCGCAGCTCCGGCGGGATCAACGGGCTCGGTCGCGCGGTCGTCAAAATCCACAGTTGATGGGCAGCGCGCGTTGCGGCGATGTGCAGTAGATGCCGAGCTTCGTCCTCGACTGGGTACGCCGCGTCGCTCACTTCGACGGCGATCACGTAGTCGAACTCGAGGCCCTTGACCTGACGCACGTCGGTCACGTCGATGCCTGGTTTGAAGGGGAAATCTTGATCCGCGATACGGCGCAGGTAAGGCACTTCGCCGCGCTTCAGTCCCTCGTAATACACGTCCGCTTGCTCGGGATAGCGCGTGACTACCGCGACCGAAGCCGAAGGTTCGGTCTGCATCAGCTCGCGAAGTGACTCGGCCAAAAACGCGAGCGCGTCGCCGGTGTGCCCGAACGGGTACAGCTCGACCGGCGCGCCGCCGCGCACCGCGACGGGTTCGTCTTTGCTAGCGAGCGGCCCCAGCACTGCGCGCGAAAACTCGACGATTTCCGCGGTCGAGCGATAGCTGAGCTTGAGCGGTTCGATCTCGACGTGGCTCAGGCCGAGCTCGCCGAGCACCGTCTTCCAATCGCTGAAGCCGTTGTCCATCAACAGCCGTTGTTGTGTGTCACCCGAGAGGGTGATGCTGCGCGCTTTGCTCGACGTGTCGAGCACGACCGCCAATTCCACGGGCGAGAGATCCTGCGCCTCGTCGACCAAGATGTGCTCGTAGACCAAGGGATCTTTGTTCGCTGCGCCGCGCGTGAGCGGCCCGCGCAGGCGCTGACTCAGGCGCAGAATGAGCGTGTCGTCCTCGAGATCGAGCTTTGCGCTCTCGCTGATTTCCGCGCCGTCGACGCCGCGACGCGGAGCGCCGTGATCGTCGTCTTCTTCCCCAGCTTCGGGCGCGTCTTCGTAGAGGTTCTTGGGCGGCGTTTCTTGCTTGTCTTTGCGTTGTTCGCGCCGTTGCGCGCGCTCCTCGTTGCGCCCTTCGATCTCGGCGATCGCTTCGCCCGCGCGCGCAGCCGACCAAGCGTGGGCTCGGTCGAGCTCGCCCGCGCTGAATTGCCCAGGCGCGAACTGCGCAATGTAGCTGCCGAGCACTTGGCGATCGCTGAGCAGTTCGGCCCAATTCGTGACCACGTCGCGCGCGTCTCGCAGCGCGGCACGCGCGACACGCTCGAGTCCGACCCGCGCGTCACGCGACAAGCTTATTTTCGCGTTTGCTTCGGTCAGCGCGATCATGGCGTGCAAGCGATGGGCGAGCGGGCGCTCCGCCGAAGCGAGCCACGCAGAGCGAGCCGCGTCGGCTGCTGGATCGCCTTCGATCGCGCGGAAAATCTCGAGCTCGAAATCTTTGGCCAGCGCGGCGACATGTGCGTCGATTGCGCGCAGCATGGCTGGGTGTTTTTTCAGGCGCGTGACCACGCTCGGAGTCTCGTCGCTGTAACGCGACGGCAGCCGCGGAAATAAGCTCTGACGGAGCTTCTGCACCCAGCTTTCGTAAGTACGAATCGCGACGCCGCCGACGCCGAGCGCGGGCAATACTTCCGAGATGTAACGCGCGAGTGCTTCGTTGAACACGATCGCGATCATCCTGTCCGCGCGGAACCTGCGCGGATCGTGAAA
>DATATR010000134.1:0-24879 GCA_036268695.1 Polyangiaceae bacterium
GCGCGTCGGGTTGCAAGCCGACGGCGCGTGGCGCACGTATAAGTTGCGCCAAGATTTTCTCGCCGCCGACAAAGTACAAATGGAAGACGACATCACCGCGTCGGTGGTCGTGCCAGCGTCGAAGCTGTTCGGTTTGCCTCAGGAATACGCCGGCCATCCGAGTTTGAAATTGGCGCAAAACTGCGAATTTCGGCTATTTCAGCGGCCGGACGAGGCGATTCATCCTGGCTTCGATCGCCAAACCGAGAGCGACATGTCGCGGCCGGGTTTGTTCGTGTCGAATTTTCAGCCGCTCACGCCGAGCGACGCGAAGAAGATCGTCGAAGACGTCGCGGTGCACGTCGCGTTCACCGAACCGATGCGCCAGCACGTTTTGAAAAACGCAACGCGCGAAGACGACCGATATTCGATTTGCTCGGCCAAGCCGCGCATCGTCGGCGGCAAGCCGAGCAAGAATCCGCGCTACTTGCAGGTGCGTCCGGACGTGTCGCGTCCGCGCGATCGCTACGTGGCCGAGATGGGCGCGCGACTCTATCGCCGTCTGGCGCTTGCGGAGCCGGTGATTTTTCCGGTGATCAGCGTGCTCTCGGGCCGGCGCAACAATCCGCCCGAAGACGGCGTGCGCGCGCTCTGCGTGTACGGGCCGATTCACTATCAAGATCTGCCCGAGTTGTTCATGGACTATATTTGTTCGGTGACCGGCAAATCGCCGAGCACGACCGGCGCAGGCTCCGAGGGCGCGCTCACCAAAGGCCCGTTCAACGCGCTCACTGCGACGGCGGATTTGAACAACGCGCTGGTCTCGATGCTGCTCACGGGCTACGCGGGCTTCAGCTCGGCCGCGGGCTACATTGGGCCGAAATATCGCGTCGATCACGACATCAGTTTGCTCATCCCGGAGATCTGGTGTCGCTTGTTCCCGCACGAGCGCGATCCGAAGAATTTGATCGAAGCCGGGCAGCTCGAGAAAATGGAAGACTACGAGTTCGAGGGCCAGAAGGTGCTCGCGAGCCGGCTCGGCTATCGCATCACCGCCAAGTTCGTGCACACCTTCTTCGCGCGCGTGTTCGACAATCCCGCGGCGGTCTTCACCGATGAGATCTTGAAACCAGAAATTCAGGATGCCGCCGTGTTCGCGGACGGCGTGAACAACATCGTCGAAGCCGGGAAATACGCGGCCGAAGCTTATTTCCAGGACGGCAGCATCGAGGACGCGTGCCCGCCGCTGCGCGCGCTGCTCCACGTGATGGCTCACGGACACTTCGAAGGCAAAGACATCAGTCACCCGGAGCTACGCGCACTGTTCACGCGTGAATCGCTGCTCCAAAGCGATTGGTACAAAAAGCGGCTCGAAACCAAGCAAGCGCGCGACGTCGTGCTGTGGCAGAGGCACGTGCACGGTTTGAGCGAGTTCTTGGCGCTCGCGAGCCATCGCGACGAAGCGGAGCGGCTCGGCATTCGCGAACGGCTCGCGCACGCACGCGCCGAGCTCGAACGCGTCAGCGCGGAGAGCTACTTGACCGAGCTTCACGGCACGATTGGCGCCGATCCGCTGTGCGGCAGCTTGCCGGAGACGGTACGCACGATCAAAGGTTCGCAAGCGCGCAGCGGTGCGGCGTTGCTTTCGAATTGAGTTGAACGGCGCGCGTCACGCCGTGGCGCGCGTCGGATTGCGACGTGCGGCGTCGCTCGCGAATTGCTCGAGCATGCGCTCGGTGGTCGCAAAGTCGACGCACGCGTCCGTGATGCTTTGGCCGTAGACGAGCTTTGATTTGTCGCTGCCGAGCTCTTGTTTGCCACCCGCGATGTTGCTCTCGATCATTGCGCCGAGTACGGCCTGCGAGCCGCCGCGAATTTGCGCGCCAATTTCGGCCAGCACTGCAGGTTGTTCGAGATGGTTTTTGCCGCTGTTGTCGTGACTGCAATCGATCAAGACGCGCGGATTGATCTGTGCGTTTTCGAGCGCGAGCACTGCAGCGGAGACCTGCGCCGGCGAGTAGTTTGGGCCCATACTTCCGCCGCGCAAGACGAGGTGCGTGTGCGGATTGCCGCGCGTGCGCACGACTCCGACGTGCCCGCTCGGATCGATGCCCAGAAAACTGTGTGAGCGCGACGCGGCGATCATCGCGTTCATCGCGACGCCGAGCCCGCCGTCCGTGCCGTTCTTGAACCCGACGGGCATGGAAAGCCCGCTCGCCATTTCGCGGTGCGTTTGGCTTTCGGTCGTGCGCGCACCGATCGCGGTCCACGAAACCAAATCCGCGATGTACTGCGGGATGATCGGGTCGAGCATCTCGGTCGCCGCGGGCATGCCGAGCTCGGCCAAATTCAAGAGCAAGCGACGCGCCGCGCGGATGCCAGTCGGGATGTCGTAGCTGCCGTCCAGGTGCGGGTCGTTGATCAACCCCTTCCAGCCGACGGTCGTGCGCGGCTTCTCGAAGTACACCCGCATGATCAACAAAATCTCGTGCGCGAAGCGCTGCTTCAGCTCGAGCAAGCGCCGCGCGTAGTCGAGCGCTGCTTCCGGATCGTGAATCGAGCACGGCCCGACGATGGCGAGCGGCCGCGAATCCTCGCCGTGAAGCAGCGCTTGAATCTCTTGTCGCGCCGCGAACACGACGCTTGCCGCGCGCTCCGAAAGCGGAAGCTCACTCGTTACTTCGTTCGGGCTCTTCAGCAAGGTCGTATCCACGATTCGTAAGTCTTTGGTTTCGAGCATGGGACTAATTGGGTTTTGGGGTTGCCTGGTTCGACGCGGCACAAAGCGAAAAACCCCTGGGCGCCGCGGCGACCAGGGGTTTTACTGCTTTCTCGATTCCGTTTTCAGGTGAGAAGGCGAGGCCCTGACGCCGCGCTGAGCGCGCGCCAATAGCCAAACCAAAAGTGAAAACGGTGCGAGTGCATTCGGACGAGTCAGAGCATACGGGACCGACCCTGCTCGCGCAAGCTGTGCGCTCGCGCAGTCCTTTTGGGAAGACTTGCGCGTTCGCGATAGTCAGCGAAAGCCGCTGTCTGAAGGCTTGTGTAAGGTTTTCCCTTTGAGCACGAGCGGCTCGAGTGCTTTGTCGATCGGCACGTTCGGGCATGCGTCGACCCAGCGCTCGCCTTCCGGCTCCGCCCAGTGCACCGCGTTTCTCAATACGAGCTGCACGGTTGGATGATGATAGGTCGGGTACGTCTCGTGTCCTGGGCGAAAATAAAAAATCTTGCCCGCGCCCCGGCGCCAAGAGCAGCCCGAGCGAAACACCTCGCCGCCTTCGAACCACGAAATGAAGACTTGTTCTTCGGGCTCCGGCACGCCGAACGGCTCGCCGTACATCTCTTCGTTCGGCAACTCGAAATAGCCGTCGAGTCCACGCGCGATGCGATGCGCGGGGTTCGTCACCCAAAGCCGCTCTTTCTCGCCCGCTTCGCGCCAACACAGCGAACACGTCGTGCCGAGCAGGCGCTTGAAGATCTTCGAGTAGTGTCCGCTGTGCAGCACGATGAGTCCCATGCCTTCGAGCACTCGCTTGTGCACGCGCTCGACGATCGCGTCGTCGACTTTGCCGTGCGCGGCGTGGCCCCACCAGGTCAAGACGTCCGTTTGGTCGAGCACGGCCTGACTCAGTCCGTGCTCGGGCTCTTGTAAGGTCGCCGTGCGCGGGACGATCTCTGGGTCTTGCGCGAGCGCCTCGGCGATGCACGTGTGCATCCCCTTCGGATAAATCTCGCGCACGACGGCGTTGCTGTTTTCGTGGACATTCTCACCCCAGACAGTTACTGAAATCGGCATCGCTTTGCTCCCGCGTGGCTGCTTCTGCCATCGCGCGCTCGGCCGCGAGCGCGTCGAATCGCGAATCGTCGTTCCGCCTTTGAGTAAACCACTCATGCGCGCTGGAAACCACTTGGCTCGCTCGCGAGCCGCGGCGCGTCGCGAATCGAACAGGCGCGGTGTTGCGCTTCGTGCGCGAGAAGCGGAGTTCTCCGCGCTCGAGTATCGACCTCGCTCGTCGGCTCGGCTAGATAGGGCGTCGGTTTGCGCAGCAGCGGCTGGCCGCGCTGGCGCAGTGCTTCGTTATTCGCTGCCATGTCCGCCCGTGCGCTCGCTCTCGGCTCGCTCCTCGCGCTCGCGATCACACTTTTCACTTACTTCAACGATTGGGTCATCGGGCAGACGCAGCTGATCGGCAATCATTTGCCGATCTCCGTGTTCGGCGTCGCGGTTTTCTTGTTGCTCGTCGTGGGTCCGGCGCTTTCGCGCGTGCGTTTGAGCTGGGGTTTCAGCGCGGCCGAGATCGCGACCATCGCCGCGCTCGGTCTTGCGGGTTGCGGCTGGGCCGGTTCGAATTTTTTTCGCATCTTCACGCACGCGGTCGTGATGCCGGCACATTGGGTGAAGACCAAAGCCAGCTGGCAATCGCAAGACGTGATGAGTTACGTGCCGGGCGGCTCGGCCGAGCTCGGACAAGGTCACGTACGCGACTGGAAAGCGCTCGCTGAGCACGTGCTAGCCGGTCGCGATGCGATCGCTTCCGGCGCGCACGATCCAGAAACCCAACTTTGGACCGAGCTCGAGCCCGCCGCGCAGCGCGGCTTCGTCAGCGGCATGTCGAACGGCTTCGATCCGAGTCGCATCGCCGAGCTGACGAGCGGCCTGAACGCAGCGCTCAACCGCTCGGATTTCTACGACGTCGATGTGTTTCGTGGACTGACCGTTCCGGCCCACGTCGCTTTGCTTTTGGGCCGGCCCGTCGCGACGCTGAGCAAGGCGGAAATCACGCTCCGAAACCGCTGGCTCTTGGTGTCGGCCTTTCCCGATTTGATTTTGCCGCCACCGGCCGGACAAGGCGCGCTCTTTGACGGCGGGCGCGCCGATCCTTTCGCGGTCGACACCTTGCTGCAAGGTCGTAGTCGCAGCGCACAGCTCTCACTCACACAACTGCCTTGGCGCATGTGGTGGCCCACGTTGCGCCTTTGGGTCGGAAGCGCATTGTGCCTGATGATCGCGGCGCTCTGCCTCGCGTTCATCGTGCACCCACAATGGTCAGAGCGCGAGCTCTTGCCCTATCCAATCGCGCGCTTCTTGAGCGAAGCTTCCGAGCGCAAACCGAACGTTCGCTTGCCGGAGCTCGCACACAATCGACTGTTTTGGCTCGGGGCGAGCCTGTTCTTTTTGCTTCACGTCGTGAATGGGCTCCACGCCTGGTTCGATTGGGTGCCCGAGATCCCGAGAAAATACGACTTCGGCGCGCTGCAGGAGTTGTTTCCGAACGTCAGCCGCGTGGCGGGCGCGTGGGGATTTTTCTGGCCCACGTTTTACCCGTCGGTGATTGCTTTTTCATTTTTCATGGCGACGCAGGTATCGTTCAGCCTCGGCATCTCGCAAATTCTGTACTTTGCGCTCGGCGCGCTGATGCTTTCGTACGGCTCACAGCTCGAAACCGGCAGCCTCGAAGCGAAAGCTTCGAACTTGATGCGCTTCGGAAGCTACCTCGGCGTGGCGCTGATGATCGCGTACACCGGGCGCAGCTACTATGCGAACGTGCTGAAGAGCATCTGGAGTCGCGCTCGCGGCGCGGCGACTCCTTCGTATGCGCCTTGGGCGGCGCGCGCGTGTTTGGTCGCGGTCGTGGCGGCGGTATTGGTCGTGAGCTCGGCTGGTTTGTCGCTCTGGCTATCGGCGATTTTCGTCGCGATCGAACTGTTGGTGTTTCTGGTCGTCACGCGCGTCGTCTGCGAAACCGGCGCTTTTTTCGTGCAAACTTCGTGGTCACCGCTGGGCGTGATCAGCGCGCTCACTGGCTTTCAAGTGCTCGGGCCTTCGACGTACATCGTGCTCGCGTTGGCGAGCGTCGTCTTGTTCGTCGATCAGCGCGAGCTCTTCATGCCGTTCATCAGCACCGCGCTCAAGCTCGTCGATCGCGAAGACGGTCCGAGTCCAGCGCGCGCCGCGCCCTGGTTCGCGGGCATCCTTCTAGTCGGCGTGGTGCTCGCCGGCGGCATCACCTTGTTGCTTCAGTACAACCACAGCTTGGTTCAAGTCGGTAACACCTGGGGCAAGGACGAGCTTCCGACTTACGCCTTCGACGCACTGTCACAGGCGACGTCGACGTCTGCCGCGGCCGGCACTTTGGCACAAGCAACGGCCGCGCACGGTCTCTCGAGCTTAGCGCTGTTTCATCCCGATCGCGGCGCGTATGCCTGGCTCGCGCTCGGTCTCGCGCTCGCGCTCGGCACCGCATTCGCGCGTCTGCGTTTGCCTTGGTGGCCAATCCATCCAGTCGCGTTTTTGGTTTGGGGGACTTACCCGATCTTCACGTTCGGTCCTTCGTTCATCGTCGGCTGGCTCGTGAAATGGGCCGTGACGAGCTCGACCGGCGCTCGCGGCTATCGCGCGCTTCGTCCGTTGATGATTGGCGTGATCGCAGGAGAGCTGCTTGCCGGGTTGCTCTGGATGATCGTCGGCGCGAGCTACTACTTTTTCACCGGCCGTACGCCCGCCGCGTACACCATCTTTCCAGGATGACCCTCGCGATGCTGCACTCGCCATCGTCGGTCGCGCTCGCGCAACGCATCCAGTGGCTCGCGCTCGAGTTTCGCGTGCCCGAAGATTGGGAGATCGCGCGCCACGGTGTTCGCTTCGAGAGCGGCTCGCTCGTGTTCGTCGACCGCGCGCGGCAACGGCTCAGCGTGAGCTGGACGGAGTGCCCGCGCACGCCCGATCTCGAACGCCTCTTTTCCGATTTCGAAGCTCGGCCGCACGCGGACGGCGAGCGATCGCGAAATCAGCGCGATTATGCCGACTTTCGCGTCTGCGAACGCAGCCGAAAATCGGGCCAAGCTACGACGCATGCGTTGAAGTACGAGCCGCGTTCAAAGCGCCTGATCGAGCTCGAGTTCGCGCATGGCGACGCGGCCGGCGAACGAGCGTTCGTCGAAGAATTACTGTCGGCGTTCGTCTTTGTCGAGCGCGGTCAGGGTTCGCACTTTCGAGCTTTCTCCGTGCACGCGGCATTGCCACGCGGCTTCGAGCTGTGCGCGAGTGACGTGAAGCCCGCAGACGTGAGCTTCGAGTTCGCACGCGTGGCCGAGCGAAACGAGCGGCGCGTGTGCATTCGTCGCTCGGGCATGGCGCGTTCCTGGTTCGACGGCGATGTCTCGCGCGCGCTGCGCCAACGCAATCCCGAGCTGCTCTTCGAAAAGCTAGAACAGATCGATTTCGGTTGTCACGGCGCGAGCTCGGGCTTGGCGTCGACTCGCGGTGCGCCGCTCGAACGCCTTTTCAAGCGTTCCGCACCCGTGCGCGTCACGAGCTGGCACTGCCCGGCCGAGAACGCGCTCTTCGAATTGACGGAACCGAGTGAAATTGCGGACCGCGAGCGATGCCAACTGTGGTGTTGCGCCGATGCGGAGGAGGGCAGAGGTCGTGAACACTAAGCCCGAGCTCGACGCACTCGCGGTGCTCGACTCGCGTCCGACGCAAAATGTCGCGGTGCGAGTCGCGAACAACGAAAGCGGCGTGGTGCTATTCGTACCCATCGCGCGACCGGGCTGGCTTCGCGCGCTCTCGTGGCTTCTCCCGCTGCGCCGAGAGAAAGGCTTCGCGCTCGACGCGCTCGGACGCGAAGTCTGGCTTGCCTGCGATGGCGCGCGTTCGTTCGAAAAAATCGTGCTCGAATTCGCCGAGCGGCACCAGCTTCGTTTTCACGAAGCGCGCGCGATGGTTTCTTCGTTTCTCAAAACATTGAGCGAACGCAACTTGGTCGCGCTCGTCGTCGCGAAGGAAGCGAGCTCCGCGTGAAAGAGCTGGTCGCACGGGATCAGGTTCGACTCGGACTGGCGCGCTGTTTTCAGCTGGCGCTTTCCGGGATGAGCCAGCGCTTGTTTCGCGCCAGCATCACGATCGCGATCTTGGCGCTCGCCGTCGCGTTTCTTTCGCACATGCTCGCCTTCAGCGTGATCGACCGAGCGACGCGGCAAAGCGCCTCCGCAGCGATGCGCGAAAATCGCCTGCTCGGCGAAATCGTCGAGCGCGCGAGCTCGGCTGATGCGCCGAGCGCGATCATCGCGGGCCTCGCCGGCAGCGACGCGCATCGCCTGCGCGAATACCAAACCTGGTCCGAGCTATCTCCCGCCGAATTCGCGGCAGTGCGTCAGAGCGCGGGCAAGTTTGAACGCTTCGAAGCCTTTCTGACGCACACCAATCCAGCCGAGCGCGCGGCCCTGTTCGGCGATCAGAACGCAGAAGAAGCCGCGCTTGCGTTGGGCGATTCGGCACGGCTCGCGCGTTTTCTGGATCAGCTTCACAGCTTCGGCCTCCGCGCGCCGCTCGGCAGCGAAGCCGAGTTGAAGGCCTTCCTGAGTGTCGATCGTCCGAAGTTGGCGGCCGCGGTCAGCGCCATTGCGGCTGGACACGCGCGCGCCGCTCGAGCGCTGAGCGCGCTTTTGAGCGACGAGACACGCGGTGCCGACCGCGCAGCGTCGGCGAAATTGTTCGAGCAGCCGCCGCCCGGTTTGCTCGAAGCAGCACAAAAACAGGGCTTCGATACTTCGCGCTGGTCGCTGACGGCGCTCCAAGCGTTCGCATTGCGCGCGCGCGATCGCACGAACGTCGAGCATGCGATCATCGGTGCCGCGGCGACCGAGCTGGCGCGTGAGCTCGACCGGCCGGCGGCGGAGCTGTCGCCGGCCGTGGTCTTCGGCTATGTGGATGGCAACTCCGCACACGCTGTTCGGATCAGCGCCATCCTGAATCGAGCCGGCGTTTCCGGACTCGATGCAGCGAAGCTCGAGCTACTCGCGCACGATTCCATTTTTGCCGAACGAGTCGAGCGCGCTGCGGGCGCGGAAGCTCCAGTGTCGAATGCGTGGTTCGGAATTTCGGCGCGCAATTCCTGGCTGGTGCTGCTTTCTTTTTTGGTTTGTGGAGTCGGCGTGGCGAACGCCATGTTGATGTCGGTCGGCGAGCGCTTTGCCGAGATCGCGACCATGAAATGCCTCGGCGCGCTCGACGGCTTCGTCATGGTTTTGTTCCTGTTCGAGGCCGCGATCCAAGGCGTGATCGGCGGCGTGATCGGGCTGATTTTGGGCGGAATTTTGGCGCTCGCTCGCGGGTTTGCCGAGTTCGGCACGTTGCTCGGTTCGGCGCATGGCGCATTCGGGCAATCGCTGATCGCGCTCTTGGTCGCGCTCGGCCTCGGCGTGCTGCTCGCCGCGCTATCGGCGGTGGGCCCTTCCTTCGTCGCTGCGCGCCTGTCTCCGATGGAGGCGATGCGAATCGATTGAACATGGGCACCGAAGCGCACACGCATTCTTCTTCGAGCGAAGTCGCCGCCGAGCAAGCGGTGATCATTCGTACGCTCGGTCTCGAGAAGACCTACGGCGCCGGCGAAGCGGCGACGCACGCGCTCTCCGGCGTGGATTCGACGATCGTGCGCGGCGAGTTCATCGCGGTGATGGGTCCATCCGGTTCGGGCAAGAGCACCTATTTCAATATGATCGGCGCGCTCGACGCACCCTCGCGCGGCCGCATCCTGATCGACGAAGTCGACGTGGCTCAGCTTTCGGCGGTCGAGCTCGCCTTCCTGCGTTGCCGCAAAATTGGCTATATTTTTCAGAGCTACAACCTGATCCGTTACATGACGGCGCTCGAAAACGTGACCGTGCCGATGACCTTTGCCGGCGTTGGTCCGGACGACGCGCGCAGGCGCGGCATGGCGCTCTTGGAGTTGGTCGGATTGGGCGAGCGCTGGTCGCACCGGCCGCTCGAGATGTCCGGCGGGCAGCAACAGCGCGTCGCGATCGCACGCTCGATTTGCAACGAGCCGCGGATCTTGCTCGCGGACGAACCGACCGCGAACCTCGACTTCAAGACCGGGCAGGACGTGCTCGACCTGCTGCAAAAAATCAATCGCGAGCGCGGCGTCACGATCGTGTGCTCGACCCACGATCACCGACTCTTGAACGTGTGCGATCGCATCATGTGGATCCGGGACGGCAAAGTCGAGCGCGTCGAAAAGCGCGCGGACATTGCGATTCGCGTCGGTTCGATTCGGGAGAAGGCATGAACGCGCGGCGCATTCGGTCGCTGCTCGTCGCGTTGACGCTGACCGTGATTTCCTGCCTTTTCTGTGCTCCCACGCGCGCGCAAGGCAACCCCCAAAATCCAGATGAGGCCGCGTTTTTTCAGGACCTCGGCGAGCTCACTCGCATGCCGCATCGACAGACTGGCAGCGACTCGGGGCTCGCGGCAGAGGCCTACGTTCGCGATCGGCTGCGAGCGCTCGGCGTCAACCAAGTGTTCGAGCTCAGCATGCCCGTGTGGGAACTACACACCGTTGCGTGCTCGCTCGAAGTCGACGGCGCGAAGATCGCTCTCGCGGCGCTGCGCCCGAATTTGATCGTGCCTCCGGTCACGCCCGCCGAAGGGCTCGAAGCTCCGTTGCTCTACGCCGCGCGCGGCGAGAGCGCGGACTACGGCGACCGCTCACCCGCGGACAAGATTGTCGTGCTCGACTACGCGAGCGGCGACAATTGGCAGCGCGCATTTGCACTCGGCGCGCGCGCCGTGATTTTCCTGGGCGGCGACGCCGATCGCGAACCTGCCGCGAAACACCTCGATTTGCCGATCAATTTGCCGCGCTTCTACGCGAGCGCGCGAGCTCAGTCCGAGCTCGATTTGAAGCGGGATCACGCGCGCGGAAAGCTCACGAGTGAAATCGAGTGGCGGCGCAGCGTCGGTCGCGACGTGATTGCTCGCATCCCCGGTCGCGATGCGCACTTTGCCAAACAGCGCAGCGAGCCCGAAGCGATCGTGCTTTCCGCGCGCCTCGATAGCTTCGGCATCGTGCCCGAGCTGACAGTGGGCGCGCGTCGCGCAGCTAATGCTGCTGCGCTGCTCGAAGCTGCGTCGCTCTTCGTGAAAGGTCCGCCAGAGCGCGACGTCATCTTGTTGTTCAGCGACGGTGATGCCTTCGCGAGTCAAGGCACGCGCGAGTTCTACGATGCTTGGCAGATGCCCGCCGAGCTGGCACGCGCGCTTTCGGCCGAGCACGAGGCCGAGAGCGCGCAACTCGACCGCATCGCGAACACGCTGACGGGACGATTTTGGACGGCGATCGAGCTGCCGAGCGCAGAGCCTTCGGACCAGCGCGTGTTGTGGCGCACGGTCAGTAACGAGGCGGACTTCGCGCGCGACGATGCCTATCGCGCGCTCGAGCGCGTGCGCATGACGCGCGCGCAAAGTGGCGCGCCGAACGCAACGGAGGCCAAGCTCGAGGCTTCGGCGCAACGCTGGGACGAAATTCGTCGCGCGCTCCACGAACGGAGTTTGGCGCAACTCGTGGCGCGAGCCGAGAGCTCGGCGGAAGCGCCGCGCTTCGCGCCACAATTGGCCGAGCTCGAACAGCGCGTCCGCGGTCGCTTCGAACGGCGTAAACGCGAGCTCGCACAATTGCGCGAAAGCGACGTCGAGCGCGCGCGCCTGCGCGCGGCTTTGTGCGAAGCCCAAAGCGGCGAAGAGCGGCCCGAATGGGTCGTGCTCCACGCTGCGTACGATTTTTCGGGCGAGGGCGCGACGTGGGCTCCGGTCGTCGGTGATTACTCGAACTTGTTGTTCGAGTTCCGTCCGCCCAAACCCGAGGGCGATTTGCCGGGTTACTACGGGCGCGTGTTGAATGCGCTCAGCGCTTCCGCAAAAAAAGGGAGCGCGCTCGTCGGACTCGAGGCGCGCGCGTTCGAAGATCCCGCGTTTGGCTTGAGCTTTGCGCCCGGGCGTTTCGAGTCGCCCGCGTCGGTCGCGGGCAGCTACGGCATCTACGAACTCTCGTTGATGACCGGCTACGACGCGCGACCGCGGGACGGACAACCGAGCGACACCGTGTCGGAGCTCGCTTGGCGCGCGCTACGCGAGCAAGCACTGTCGGGAAGCGAGTTGATGCGCCGCGCCGCGGGAAACGCGGATCTGTCGTTGCCGCGCGTGTTCAAGTCGTTCGCGCTCAGCAAGTATCCCCGCTTTTCTGCGGGAGAATCGCGAGGTGATTACGTCGCGCTGCAAGTGACCGGCACACTGAGCGAAGATCGGCCGGCATCCGGCGCGTTGCTCGCGGTCTGGCCCGGCAATAAATCCGCACCCAACAATGCCTGGGTTTCGCGCCAGGGCGCGAACCAGAGCGCGGACTACGAGGCGAGCGCGCTCGAAGCGGTCGACGAGCACGGTCATTTTCGCAGCATTGGCTTGCGCGAGGACATGTACACCGAGCTGATGACGATCGGCGCGCGGTTCGACGCGCACGGCGCGCTCAGCGCGATTTCGACCGAAGAGCAGCAAGCGCAGAAACTCAGTGAAGCGATGCGCGTCAATCTGCTTATAGGGCGCGGCTTCAGCTGGATCTCGCTGCCGACGCGCGAAACGGATCCCAGTCTACTCAAAGTATTGAAGGCTTCGGCGGACTCGCCCTTTCGCGACAATCGCGCCTTGTGGGGCGAGCTCGATGGCGACGGATTCGCTTACATTTCCGAGCAAGTCGCCGACTACCGGCTCAAACTGTTCCAGCCATTTGGTCCCGCCGTGTTCGGCTCATTCAGCGCCAAGTCTAGCGACGGCGCGGGCATCGAACCGAGTGAGCTTGCGCCCGGCGTTCGTTTGAGCGCGCTGACCGCGCGTGACTTGTGGAACTTGAACGAGCAGCGCTTGGCCACGTTGCGACAGCGTGGCGTGACCAGCGCGGATCTCGAGATCTTGCACGCGCGCGCAGAAATCGCGCGCTCTTCCGCGAGCGGCGCAGCGAGCGTCGCCAACCGCGAAGCCAAGTGGCTGCAGAGCGCAGCACTGTCTCAACGCGTCTACGCACCACTTCGTTCGGCGATGGACGACCTCGTGCACGCCGTCGTGATCCTGCTTTTGCTCGCGATTCCGTTCTCGTTCGCGCTCGAACGCTTGCTGATCGGCGCGACCACTATTTACGGGCGAATAGCCGGCTTCGTCGGCTGCTTCTTGCTCACGTTCGGCGCGCTCTACCTGCTTCATCCCGGCTTTGCGATCGCCTCGACGCCGGTGATCATCTTTCTGGCGTTCGCGCTGGTGATGCTCTCGGGGCTGGTCACGAACATCGTGATTCGCAAATTTCGCGCCGAGCTCCACGCGATTCAGGGTCAAGGCGGACAAACCCACGAAGTCGAAGTCTCGCGCGCCGGCACCATGCTTGCCGCGATCGGGATGGGTGTATCGACGATGCGCCGCCGCCCCGCGCGCACCGCGCTGACCGCGATCACCGTCGTACTGCTCACGTTCACCATCCTGTGCTTCGCATCCTTTGCGCGCACGGTCGGCGTGCGCGCCGTCTATCAAGGTCCGAAAGATCCGAACACGTCGAGCGCGCTGCTCCTTCGTCGACTCGACTATTCGGCGATTCAAACCGGTGTACTCGATCTGCTGCAGGGCAGCGAGGGCAAGGGCGGCACGCTCGCGCCGGAATATTGGCTTGTGCACGAGAGCCGTGATCCGAGTCGCTTCAGCGTCGCGCGGCCGGACACTGGCGCGGTGTTGAATATCGATGCGGTATTCAGTGCCTCGCCCGCTGAGCTCGCGCTCTGGCCCGAGCTCTCGGCCGCGCTCGGCGGCGCTCTCGCAGAGCAACAACGGGAGCTCGAAGCGGGGGGCGTGTTTTTGCCCGCCGTCGTCGCGGACGTGCTCAAGCTGAAGCGCGGCGATCGCGTGCGCATCAACGGTCGTGAAGCGCACGTCGCGGGCGTCTTGGATTCCGGCCGCTTGCAGCGCTTGCGTCAGCTCGACGCTGAATCGCCCTTGCCGGTGAATCCCGATTCCGGGCTTTCGCTCGGTCAAAACAAGGCCAATCTGCAAGCAGCTTCCGCAAACGCGACACTCGGTGCCGAAGCCGTCGCCAATGTCGTGCACTTGGCGAGCGACCAGGTCGTCGTCGCGTCACCCGAGTTCGTGCGCGAGCTCGGCGGGAAGTTGCGCGCGATCAACATCTATCCTGGCGCCGGCGTGGACGCGGCCGAGCTCGGCCGTCGCCTCGCCGAGATGGTCGCGATGCCGGTCTGGGCCGCGAGCGCAGCGGGTGTCGATCGCCTGGTGTTCACCGTGCTCAGCGACGTGTCGACCGGCTTTGCCTTGTTCGTGCCGCTGATCCTCGGCGGGCTGATCATTTTCGGCACGCTGCTCGGTTCGATCAGCGATCGCGAAAAAGAGATCTACACGTTCTCGGCGCTCGGTTTGTCGCCGGTGCATGTCGGGGTTTTGTTTTTTGCCGAGGCCACCGTGTACGCAGTGATCGGCGGCATGGGCGGGCAAATCTTGGCGGAGCTGGTCGGCGTCGGCGCTGCGTTTTTGGCTCGCAAGGGTCTAATCGAGCTACCGGCGATCAACTACTCGTCGACGAACGCGCTGTTCGCGATCGCGCTCGTGATGGCGACGGTGCTGATCTCGGCGCTCTATCCGGCGCTGCGCGCATCTCGCAGCGCGAACCCGGGACTTTCCCGCGCGTTTCGCCTGCCAGCGCCGGATGGCGACGTGCTCGCGCTCACTTTCCCGTTCACCGTCTCGGCCTACGACATCACCGGCATGGTGAGCTTCTTGGCCGAGCACTTTCGTCGCCACGATGACGCTGGCATCGGCGATTTCGCGACGTCGCGCGCCGACTTTTACAAGACAGCGGAAGGCCGACTCGAGCTTTCGATCGACGTCGCGCTCGCGCCGTTCGATCTCGGTGTGACACAAAAATTGGTTTTGACCGCGGTGCCGTCGGAGATCCCGGGCGTCGATGAAATTGCGCTCGAGATCACGCGCATGAGCGGCACGGTCACCGATTGGGTGCGACAGAATCGCGTGTTCGTCAGCGGCTTGCGCCGCCAGTTTTTGCTTTGGCGCACGCTCTCGAACGAAGCCATCGAGCATTATCGGCTCCAAACGCTGCAAGCACTCGGAGACGCCGCAGCGGCGTAAAGCAACATGGCTCTCTCCACCTTGCTGAAGCGCCGCTCTTCGAACGATCGCGAGCTCGAAGAGTTTCGCGATTTGATGCAGCCGCCGTCGACCTTCGAAGACGGCTTCAGCTGGACCGCGTTTTTGGGCGCGCTGTTCGTCGCGCTCTTGATGGTGCCCGGCTCGATCTACATGACGCTGATCGGCGGGCTGTCGGTCGGTCCGGCCGCGCAATGGGTCACGGTGATCTTGTTCATCGAGGTCGCGCGGCGCGCGAACAAGCGACTCAAACAAGCTCAGATCTTCACGCTGTTTTATTTGGCTGGCGCGATCATGATCACGGCCTCGATGGCGCAGGGCCAATTCTACGGCGGGCTTTCGGCGCTGTGGTCGCAGTTCTTCGTGCAGTCGGACGCGGCGAGCGCTTCCGGTATCGCCGCGCGCATTCCGAGTTGGGTGGTGCCGAGCAGCACGGCGGTGCTCGAACATCGATCCCTGTTCATGCACGAGTGGCTACCGGCGCTGACCTTGATCGTGTTCACGATGGTGATCGGGCGGCTCGATAATATGGTGCTCGGCTACGGCCTATTTCGGCTCACGAGCGACATCGAAAAATTGCCGTTTCCGATGGCGCCGGTCGGCGCGCAAGGCGTGCTCGCCCTGTCCGAAGAACAAGACGAGCGCGCGCCGGACTCGGCCGAACCAGGCAACCCCAACCCAAAACCCGAATCTTGGCGCTGGCGCGTCTTTTCCATCGGTTCGGTCATCGGCTTGATTTTCGGCTTCGTCTATCTGGGCATTCCGACGGTGACCGGCGCGCTGCTCGGTCGACCGATCACGATCTTGCCGCTGCCGTTCAAAGACTTCACGCAGCAGACTTCCGGAATTTTGCCCGCGACGCCGATGGCGATTGCGATCGATCTCGGCATGGTACTGCTCGGCATGGTCTTGCCGTATTGGGCGATGATCGGCACCTTCGCCGGCTTCGTCACGACGGTAATCCTCAATCCGATTTTGCATAGTCCGTCGGTCGGTGTGCTCCGCACCTGGAACCCGGGCGACAACATGCAGACCACGTTCTACAAAAACCAAATCGATTTTTACTTCAGTTTCGCGATCGGCATCGGGCTCGCGGTCGCGATCGCGGGCTTCGTCTCGGTCGCAAAGGCCTTCCGCAAGGCGCGAGAAGCGCGGCGTACGAACGCTATTTCCGGCCAAAAGCTCGCGATCAGCGTGCCACCCGGTCGCGGCGATATCGCGCCTGTGCTGATTTTCGCGGTCTATCTATTCGTCACCGGGCTTTACACCGGCGTCTCGATGTACCTGCTCTACCTCACTGACGGTCACATCTATTGGCCGGTGATTTGGGTGATGGCGTTCTACGCCTGCATCTACACGCCGGTCGTCAGCTACGTGACCGCGCGGCTCGAAGGTGTTGCCGGCGAAGTGCTGAACATCCCGTTCGTGCGCGAGGCGACCTTCATCCTCTCGGGTTATCGCGGCGTCGCGATTTGGTTCTTGCCGATTCCGCTGCACGACTACGGTCAGATGACCGTGTTCTATCGCCAGTGCGAGCTCACCGGCACGAGCTTTCGTTCGATTTGGAAATCCGAATTGTTCCTCACGCCGATCATCGTCGGCGGCTCGCTGCTCTTCGCGCACTTCATTTGGGGCCTCGGTCCAATCCCGAGCTCGCAGTATCTATTCGCACAGCAGTGGTGGGAAGTGACCGCGGCGAACCAAGCCGTGGTCTATTCGTCGACGCTCGGCGGCTTCACCGAGTTCGAAAAAGCCTTCAACTTGCACTACATCCTCGCCGGCGTCGGCGTCGGCGGTTTGCTCTTCGCGGGCCTGTCGTGGCTCGGCGCGCCAGTCTTTTTCATTTACGGCATCGTGCGCGGGCTCAATCAAACCTTGCCCTTCGTGGTCATCCCGCAGTTCATCGGCGCTTTGATCGGCCGCTTCTACTTTCGCAAAAAGTTCGGGCCGCTCTGGCTCAAATACATCCCGGTTCTGTTCGCCGGCTTCAGCTGCGGCGTCGGTTTGATCGGCACGCTCGGCATCGGCGTCACCTTCATCTCGAAGAGCGTGTTCACGCTTCCCTATTGAACATGGCTGAACGCGAACACACCGCCCGCGGCGACACGCTGATCGAAGTCCGCGGCGTCTCCAAAATCTACGGCAAGAAACGCGAGCAAGTCTACGCGCTCCGCGACGTGAATCTCGCCATCTTCCGCGGCGAATACTTGTCGATCATGGGCCCGTCCGGCTCGGGCAAATCCACGCTCTTCAACGTCGTCGGCGCGCTCGATCGCCCGAGCGCGGGCACGATCAAAATCGGCTCGCTCGACCTCACCGCGCTCGCGAGCAAAAAACTCGCCTACGTGCGCTGTCACTACCTCGGCTACGTCTTTCAAGCCTACAACTTGATCGCGTCGCTCACGGCCTTACAAAACGTCGCGCTACCTCGAATATTTTTGGGGGCCGACACCGAAGAAGCGGAAGCTGCAGCTCGCAGACGACTCGAGCAGGTGGGGCTTGGGCATCGGCTCGACCATCGCCCCTCGGAGCTTTCCGGCGGTCAACAGCAGCGCGTCGCGATCGCGCGCGCACTCGTGAACGACCCGGCGATCATCCTCGCGGACGAACCCACCGCGAACCTCGATCTCAGGACCGGTGCCGAAGTGATCGGCATCTTGAAATCGCTCTCGGTCGAAGACGGCGTGACCATCGTCACCGCCACGCACGACCACAAGATGTTGAAAAACTCCGACCGAGTACTCCACATCCGCGACGGTCGAATCGAAAAGATCGAACGCAGCGACGAGATCGACGTAGCCGAGGGTGAAATCGTGATCGGCGGCGAGGCGGTGCACGAGTGACGCGAAATTCCAGTCGATCGCGGCGCACATTGAAACGCTTCGCGGCCTGAGCTATCGCCTTTCGCGCGAGCAGCGTTCCACTAAGGCTGAACCTGTCGCGGTTCGAAGATGTCAGACGGACCAAGTCGGAGCTCTCGAGACAGCGCGCGCCTATTGCGACGCTTGCTCGCGCTGAGTTGGCGCTACCGGCACGAGTGTCTGACGGTATTTGGATTCCAGGTCGTGCTGTTGGCGCTCGGGATCTGGGGGCTGAGCTTCAGCGGCAGCGCCATCGACGTGATGCGCGCCGCGTTGCAACCGGGCGCGCCCGGACCGCACTGGCCGTTCGGGCTTACGCCACGGGCCGGCTTTTCTCCGAAGCAAGAGCTGGTCGCGATTGGCGCGCTCGTGCTCGCGATGGCCGCGACGCGCGCGCTGCTCAACTATTGGTACTCGATCGCCGTCGGCAGGCTGATTCACCTGAAGCTCGTGCCGGAGCTCCGCGCGCTCGTGTTCGACAAGCTACAGCGCTTGAGCTTCCGCTTCTTCGACGAAAACGCGAGTGGCTCGATCATCAATCGCGTCACCGGTGACGTGCAGTCCGTGCGCTCGTTCGTGGACGGCGTGCTACTGCAAGGTGCGATCATGATTTTATCGCTCGTCGTGTACGTCGCGTACATGGCGCGCACGCACGCTTTGCTCACGCTCGCGTGCTTGTTCTTGACGCCGCTGCTCTGGCTCGCGACCTCGATTTTCGCGCGCTGGGCGCGGCCGGCGTACGCCAAAAATCGCGAATTGGTCGACGAAATGGTGCTTGCGATGTCCGAGGGCATTCACGGCATTCAAGTCACCAAAGTGTTCGGCCGCGAGGTCCACGAGTACGAGCGCTTCGTGGAAAAGAATCGCGCGGTGCGCGATCAACAGCAGCGCATCTTCGTCAACGTCAGCCGCTTCAGTCCGGCGGTGCAGTTCATCACGGAGGTGAACATCGCCGTGTTGCTCTTCTATGGCGGTTGGCTCGTGGCACATCGCGCGATGACGCTCGGTGACTTAATCGTGTTTGCCGGCTTGCTGCAGCAGTTCTCCAGCCAGGTCGCGAGCATGGCCGGCATCATCAATACGTTGCAGCAGAGCCTGATCGGTGCGCACCGCGTGTTCGAAGTGCTGGACGCGCCGCTCGGTGTCGAGACGCCGGCCGAGCCGGTTCGGCTCGACAAAGTCAGAGGCGCGATTCGCTTTGAACGCGTGAGCTTTCGTTACAGCGAACGCACGTCGGAGGCGCTATCGGAGGTCGAGTTCGAGGTTCCAGCGGGACAGTGCGTCGCGATCGTCGGCGTCACCGGCGCGGGCAAGAGCACGCTGCTCGAGCTGATCCCGCGCTTCCACGATCCGAGCTCGGGTCGTGTGCTCGTCGATGGCGTCGACGTGCGCGAGCTGGAGCTCGATTTTTTGCGCCGCAACATCGGGCTCGTCTTTCAGGAGAGCCTCTTGTTCAAGAGCAGCATCGCCGACAACATCGCGTTCGGGCATCCGGGCGCTTCGCGCGAGCAAATCGAGCGCGCAGCCAAGATCGCCGGCGCGCACTCGTTCGTCGTCAATATGGAGCGCGGCTACGACACGGTGCTGGAAGAAGGCGCGGTCAATCTCTCTGGCGGCCAGCGCCAGCGGCTCGCGATCGCCCGCGCGCTGATTCTCGAGCCAGCGATTTTGTTGCTCGATGATCCGACGACCGCGATCGATCCCGAAACCGAGCACGAGGTCTTGGAAGCGATGAGCTCGGCCACGGCCGGCCGCACCACGCTCGTGGTCGCGAATCGCCTGGCGACGCTCCGGCGCGCAGATCAGATCGTGGTGCTGCAGGGCGGCGAGATCGTCGAACGTGGCACACACGATGAATTGATGCGCCAGCGTGGGCTCTACTATGCAGCTGCGGCGCTGCAGGGGGCAGACCCCGAGAGCGTCGCGCTGCTCGAAGGCCTTCGAGGTACGGCATGAGTCGCGACAAGTCGAAGCCTCACTCCGCCAAAGAAGCAGAGCAGCGTCCGCTCGACCTCGCGGTGATCCGGCGCGTGTTCGCGTACACCAAACCGTATGTGCGTCTGCGCAACACGCTGATTTTGCTGGTCATCACGCGCGCGATTCAAACTCCGCTCGTGACTTGGGCGATCGCGGCCGTGATCAGCGGACCGGTCGCACGCCAGGATTCGCACGGGACGCTGCTCGGCGTCGCCGGCTTTCTCGCGCTCGCGGCGTTCACCGAGTTTTGCTTCATCTATCGCTCGCGCTTGGCGCTGCGCCTCGGCGAAGCCGTCGTGCACGATCTTCGGAACGAGATCTACGCGCACCTCTTGGCGCTGCCGATGAGCTTCTTCAAGCGCACGCAGATCGGCCGCTTGATCGGCCGCGTCACGTCCGACGTGGACGCCGTGCGCGTCGGCGTTCAAGACGTCGCGTTCGTTAGCACGGTGCAGGGCGGCAATATGCTGATCAGCGCGCTTCTGATGCTCTACTACGACTGGAGGCTGTTTCTGGTCGTGCTCACCATGGCGCCGATCTTACGCATCATGATCCGTCATTTTCGGGTCAAGCTCAGCGAAGCATATCGGCAGCAATCCGAAAGCTTCAGCCGCGTCACCGCGACGCTCGCCGAATCGGTCAATGGCATTCGCGAGATTCAAGGCTTCGTGCGCCAAGACGTGAACGGCGGGCTATTCGGACAACTGATCTATGATCACTCGAAATACAACATGAGCTCGGCGCGTCATTCGGCCGTGTTCTTGCCGCTGCTCGAATTCAACGGCCAATTGTTCCTGGCGATCCTGCTCGTCGTCGGTGGCTATCAAGCGCTCGGGCACGAAGTGCCGCTCAAGGCGCTGATTCAATTTTTGTTTTTGTCGAACGCGTTCTTCGCCGCGATTCCGAACATCGGCAACCAGTACAATCAAGCCCTGACGGCGATGGCTGGCGCGGAGCGCGTGTTCGCGTTGCTCGACACCAAGCCGGATTGGCAGGACGCGGACGACGCGATCGCTCTTCCGCCGATCGACGGCAAGGTCGAGTTTCGCGACGTTTCGTTCGGATATTTGCCCGGAAAGATCGTGCTGCGGGACGTGAGCTTCGAGGTCGAGCCGGGCACGACCGTGGCGCTCGTGGGCGAGACTGGTAGCGGCAAATCTTCGATCGTGAACTTGGCCGCAAAGCTCTACCTGCCGAACTCCGGCGCAATCTTGGTCGACGGTCACGACATCCGCAGCGTCAGCAGCGAATCCCTGCACCGGCAAATTGGCAGCGTGACGCAGGATAATTTCTTGTTTAGCGGCAGCGTGATCGAGAACATCCGCCTCGGTCGCCCCAAAGCAAGCGACGAGGAGGTGCGCGCGGCCGCGGCCGCCCTCGGCATTGCCGATCTGATTGAAGATCTCCCGGGCGGATTTCACTCGCTAGTCGGTGAAAAAGGCAGCGGGCTCTCGCTCGGGCAGCGTCAGGTGATCTGTTTCGCTCGTGCGATGCTGGCCGATCCGCGCATCCTGATCCTCGACGAAGCGACCAGTTCGGTCGATGCCTTGACCGAGGCGCGTTTGCAGGGTGCGCTCGCGAAGCTCTTGCGCGGGCGCACGAGTTTCGTCGTCGCGCATCGATTGAGCACGATTCGTCACGCGGATTTGGTGCTCGTGCTCGCGCACGGTCGGATTGTCGAACGCGGCTCGCACCGCGAGCTGCTCGAAGGCGGCGGTCGCTATGCCAGCATGTATCGGCAGTTCGTCAGCACGATCGATGCCTGACGCCGGCCGGCTCCGCGCGACGAAGCTGCGGCGAGCGCGCGCGGGTGCCTGAACGAGAATAGTTCGCTCTCGCCGGCAAATCGTGGTGCTGCGCGCGTCACATGCCCGCGTTTCGCGAGAGTGATCACGAATCCGAGTTTTTTGTCGGACCGGAAACTTTGCAGCTCGAGTGCGGGCTCGAGCCAAAAAATCGAACTCAGCAGGCGCTTTTGTGATCCGATCTGGAAACGGTTGCAGAGCAAAATCTGGAACCGGTGCTACACTGAGATTCGTTCGGCGGCGACGGGTGCTCTGCGCCTGCTGTCTCGCCTCGAATTGGAACTAGTTCCGCAAACCCCGGGTGAAGAACATGCAGCAAGACGTCCAAGGGAAGGTCGATAGCCGTGCGATGCGCGAGGTCAACCGCTCGATTGTCCTCGACATCATCCGTCGTGGTGGACGGGTCTCGCGGACGGATTTGGCGCGCCGTTCGGCGCTGACCAAGCCGACCGTGTCGGCGATCGTCGAAGATCTCTTGGCGCGCGGCATCGTTCAAGAGGTCGGCTACGGCAAGACGGTTGCGAGCGGCGGCCGGCGCGCACGCCTGCTCGAGTTCAACGACGCATCGGCCGCCTATCTCGGGATTTGTTTTGGCGTGAACACGACCACGGTCGGACTAGCAGATGCGCGCGGCGAAATCCGCGTGCGACGCGAAGTGCCGACTCTGCACGGTAACCCGGAAGAGATGGTGAAGGCCGCTGCCGCGTTGGCCGAAGAGGTCTGCGCAGAAGCCGGCTTCCCGCGCGATCGCCTGCAAGGGGTCGGCGTCACGGTTCCCGGCATGGTGGACGCAGCGAGCGGTCGGGTCGCGATGGCGCCGAATCTCGAATGGACCGACGTGCCGATTCGCGATCTGCTGGCGGCGGCGCTCGGCGTGCCCGTCGTCGTGAACAACGTGACCAGTGCGGGCGCGATTGCCGAAGGTCGCAGCGGGGTGGCCAAGGGAGTGCGCTCGTTCGTTTGGGTTCACGTCGGCACGGGCGTGGGTGCGGGCATCGTGATTGACGGCCATGCATTCTCCGGCACGCAAGGTTTCAGCGGCGAGATCGGCCATTGCGCGGTCGTGGACGGTGGTCCCGAGTGCGCCTGTGGCATGCGTGGCTGTCTCGAGACCTTGGTATCCGGTCGCGCGATCGTGCGCGCCGCGGAGATTGCGATTGCCGCCGGCAAACCGACTTCGCTCAAGAACGTGCCAGCGCTCGACGCGGCTGCCATAGCCGAAGCCGCACGCGCCGGAGACACCGTTGCGCTCGCGATCTTCGCCGAGGTGGGCGAGCACCTCGGCGTCGGCGTGTCGTACTTGGTGAACATCCTCGATCCACAAATGATCGTGCTCGGCGGTGGCGTGATGGAAGCGGCGGACCTTCTGCTCGAGGGCACGCGCGCTTCGATGGCCAAGCATTCGCTCAAGGGCGGACGCGTTCCGGTGCAGGTCAGCGCGCTCGGCGACGACGCGGGCCTGATCGGCGCAGTGTTCGCGGCGATGGACCAATCGGTGCGCTCGTACCGTGTGGTCGCGACCGGCGAACGCGTCGCGCTCGACTGAGCCGAGCACGCGGAGCCTCGAATTTCGAAATCGAGGCCTGCGCGATTCCGCTTGCGCTTGTTTCGGCGCACGACGCATGGGAGGGTCGCCGCCGCGAATGATCTGGACGGAGCGGCTGCGCGCGTTTTTTTCGGGCACCGGCTTGCCGAAAACCTCGCTGAGTCGCCGAGAAACGGCGCTGCTCGCACTCGGCGCGCTGCTCGCTCTGCTGGCCCACGCCAGATATTCCCTAACCGGCTTCGGCGAGCAAGACGCGGCACGCCTCGCGATGGACGCCGTTCACTGGCACGCCGAGCGCGTCATTTACATGGCGGACGTCGACTATCGCCTGCGCACGAGTCCGCTTTACATTCACCTGCTGAAGCTGGCGCTCGATCGCGGACTGTCGATTCGCGCGCTGCCCGGCCTGATGAACGGCGCGAGTGTGATTTTCAGCAGTGCATGCTTGGTCGGGTTCTATCTGTTGTTCCGTCGCTTCAGTGGTGGCCGGATTGCCGCGGCAGCGACCGTCGTGTACGCGCTCACTCCGTGCTTCTGGCTCGGCAGCGTCTACGGCATGCCGACTTTGCTCGCACTGACGTTTTGGATCTTTGCCACGCTCGCCTTTTCGCGTGCGGTCGACGAGTTCGACCAGTCCAAAGCGCGAGCGTGGCCATATTTCGGTGTGACGTTGCTATTTTCCTTCCTCGCGTTTGCGCTAAAAGCAGACTTGGTTTTGTCGGCAGGCGCGTTCGCGGCCGTGCTGCTGGTCAATCAGCGTATGCGCCTCGTGCTCATGTCGGCGGCCGTTGGCATCGTGCTGCTCGCGTTTGGCGCCAGCGTCGCGTACGCCAATTCCCTAGCAGCTGCCGCCCAGGCGAGCGCGCGCCCGGAAGACAGCAAAGAGCTCGGTAGCTTTTTGCGCAACTGGGATAGCCGCTTTCCGTTTCGTTGGGAGTTTCTCGTCGACCCGAAGAACAACAACGCGATCACACATGCCGTGAGCGGTGTGCTCGTGGTGCTCGTGGTGCTCGCGGTGGTGCACGGCCTGCTTGCGGGCGGTCAGCGCACGCGTTTGGCGCTCGGGATGGCCGCTTGGGGCTTACCTGCGATCCTATTTTGGGGCCTCAAATCCGGCAACTCGGCGCGCCACAACTTGCCGGCGTTTCCGGGCCTCGTACTTTTGGCGATCGGGCTTTTGTTTGTGCTCGTCGATCATAACCTGAGGAAAGCGTGGGTTCTGATCGGAGTGCTGGCAGCCTTTGCGCTGCTCGATGAAACCGGCAGCGGTAGCGTCGCGCCCAAGATCAATCCGTTCACTGCGTCGCGCCAGGTCGAGAGCTCGTCGAATTCACTGCATTCGCGCGCCGCCGAGTTCGTGGCCCGGCCCAACCCAAAGAAAGCCGTGATTGAGACGAACTATTTGCTGGCCTACTCGGAGTTCGAGGTTTGGGCCGCGGCGAAGTCCCCGAGATCGAAGCCGGGCAACCCGCGGACGGTGCTGGACGGCAACCGCGAGACGCGAATCTACGAAGTCGGGGCCGTGCGCCAGGCGCGCGCCCTCGCGCAGGATCTGCAGCAGCGCGGCTGGGACGTGTTCTCGGCGCAATTTCAGCTTTGAATCGCGTGGTCGGCACTCGAGTTGCCGCTCGCCAGTCAGGGGCCAACTGCGCTATTGGGTCGCAAACTTCATCGTGCATCCTTCCGCCCAGCAAGAGCCGCTCGCATGCGCCAGATCGCGTGACG
>DATATR010000135.1:0-15713 GCA_036268695.1 Polyangiaceae bacterium
CCCGAGCGCCCATGGCATATCCGTAGCCGATGAAGCCGGCCGCTTTGTCGGTCCACTCGTTGTACAGAAAATCGATCGCATTCTTGAGCGCGCCCGAAGTGCCGTGATTGTATTCGGGGGTCACGAAGACAAAGCCGTCGAACGAAGCGATCGCTGCGGACCACGTTCTCGTATGCGGCTGGCTGTACGATCCGAACGCCGCCAGCGCCGGCTCGTCGAGAATCGGAAGTTCGAACGTGGTCAAGTCCAAGAGGGCGAAGTCCGCGTCCGTGCGCTTTCGTGCGATCTCATAGGCCCACTGGGCAACGGCGTCGCCCTTTCTGCCCGGGCGCGTGCTTCCCACGATGATGGCAATTTTGAGCATCTATCTGGCCTCATGCGACGCACTGCAGCTCAACGAGCAGCTGCTGGAGAGCAACGACCAGCGCCTCGGCGGTACGTGGGCTCGCAGTTCGTCATTCCGTTCACGGCTTAGACATAGGCACGTGACGAGTTGACTTCCGTCGAACGTGCGTCAAATCGTCGAGACGCGGCTTCAGTCAGCTGGCCGTGCGCTCAGCTCGCGACGACAGCCTGAGCGTCGAGAAGGTCCGGCGTGTCGTGCCCCTCGGTGATGACCGAGAGCAAGCCGGCGATGTCCTGACGGACTTTCTTTTTCTTCGCCCCGGAGCTGAGCGCGTGGAGACTCAGGTTTGCACGTAGCTGTAGCGAGCGGGAACCTTGCTTCCTCGCGATTTCAATGGCCGTCGCGATCGACCGCTCGGCCTCGGCTGCGTTGTTGCGCACCCTCAAGACTTCGCCACGTAAGCGATGAAGCTCGGGCTCCAGCCAGCGCTCCTCGGTCCGCTCGATCATGTCGAGCGTGCTCGCGATCGCCTCCAGTGCGGGCTCTGTTCGGCCGAGACGCGCGCACATCGCGACAAAAAGCATCGCGTGCATCGTTCGACCCACCGAGCCCTTCTCCCAAGATTTGCTCAAGAGTTCCTCGGCTCGCGCATCGGATAAGTTCGGCACGAGCTCCGCCTCGGCCCAGCGGAGGATCAATTCGGCTCGGCCCTGCCACTTGGCGAACGAGCGTTTCTCCGAAATGGCCAGCGCGCGCTTCGCCAATTCCGAGGCTCGTCCGGGTTCTCTGCGCCATGCGTGCAGCAAGGCTCCCTCCGCCAACATAGCCACGTGCTCGTGGTCGAAGGGGTCGTACGCTCGTTCGGTAACTTGCTGCGCGCGCGTAGACAGAGCGACCGCGTGGTCCGGCTCGCCCATCAGCCACAAGGCGAATGATCCCATCGAGAACGCCAGAAGATGCGCGTGCGCAGCTTCCATCGCCGTCTTGTCGTCCGTCGCGCGGAACACGCCCAAGTCGCCGAACAACATGCGAGCCTCTGCAAGCTGTCCGCGAAGGAGCACTGTCGTCGCTTCGAGTTGTTTGGCGAGGATGCGTAGCGCGGCGTCGGGCACCTGATCGAGCACCGCGGCTAGTGCACCGGCCTGCGCGCTGGCTTCGCGCAATTCGCCTTGGACGATGTGAATGGTCTCGAGGCGGATGAGGGCCTCTCCGAGCGCGGCCGTGTCTTCCAAGCGAACCGCGAGCTCTTTCGCGCGTTGCAGCAGTGGAATAGCCACCTCCACGTGCCCGCTTCCCTGAAAGATGCTCCAGCCGTGGTTGAGCGATACCCGAAGCTCGAGCACGTCGCGATCTCGGCTCTGCGGCGTCCCATCCAGCAGGGCATAGGCGCGCTCGAGATGCTGGGCGGCTTCTTCGTATCCGCAGCGTCGGGCTGCACGCTCGCCTGCAACGAGGTGGTAGCGTCCGGCCTTCGCCGGCACCTGACCGAGCTCGAAATGTAAGGCCAACTCGCCGGCGACCTCCTCATCGTGCCCCGCGTACCCGGCCTCGAGGCGCTCTGCGATCTTGCGGTGCCGCATGCGGGCGGTTGCCGCGGGAATGCGAGCGAGGGCCGCGTGCTGGAACAGAGCGTGGCTGAAAGCGTAGCGCGACTGGATGGTGCCATCAGGCCAGGTGGCTGTGCCAGCGTACTGGAGAAATCTGCGCTCGGTAGCGAGCCCTTCGCAAACCAAATCGACTTCGTCGTCGGGTAGCTCCAGCGCGTAACCGACCGAGCCTGCCGCGAACTGCGCGCCGACCAGACTCGCCACTTCGAGAATGCGTTGCTCGATCGAGCTCAGACGATCGATCTGAATGTCGATGAGCTGCCGCACGGTGTCCGGTCGACGGCTTGCGACGTCGGCTACGCTCACCTCGAGCTGCCACCCGCCGCCGACGGATCGAATCATGCGGCGGCTCTCCAGATCGTCGATGACCGCGATGGTGAAGAGCGGATTGCCGCCCGTCATCCGGTGGATCGTGCCGGTGAGCGCCTCCGGGAAGCGCGAATCGCGGAAGCGCCTCGCCAGATACTCGGCCAGCGCGGCCTCCGGCCAGGTCTCGAGCTCGAGCGCGAGCGCACGCTTGTGGGCCTTCAGCTCCGCGATCACCTTCGCGAGGCCATCGCCTTTCGTGAGCTCGACCGAGCGGCAAGTCGCGATGATGAGGAGGCGTGCCGGCTCGCGGCGCGCTCCGAGCATCGCGATCAGATCCGTCGTCGAACGGTCGGACCACTGCGTGTCCTCGAGCACCAACACCAAGGGCCTGTCGGCAGCGAGCACGTCGAGCGCTTCTGCGAGCTCGCGGAGCATGCGTGCTTGCGTCGCACCTTGTACGCGTGAATGCAGCGCCTGCAGGTTCGCGTCGCCAACCAGGCCGGGCATTTGTGCGAGCCAGGTCGGCGCGTGGCGACTCAGCAGCTCGACAATGCGTTCGCCGTCGGGCCCGCGGCATACGGCTCCGAGAGCCGCGAGGACCGGGAGATATGCTTCGCCCGTACCGAACTGCTCGATGCACGCGCCAGAGGCGATCAACGCGCCACTCGGCACGGCGATCGCGGCCAAAAAAGCATCGATCAACGCGCTCTTCCCGATCCCTGGTTCGCCCGTGACGAAGATCATCTGGCGCCGCTGATGGAGCGCGGTTTCGAAGACCTGGCGCAACACGGCCAGCTCGGCGCTACGCCCAACCAAGCTGAGCGCGATGGGTGGCGCTTCGACGTGCCGTTCGCTGACTACGGGCTTCTCCGCCTCGACCTCGAGGAGAAAGCGATAGCCGCGCCCGACGACGGTTTCGATGGCACCTTCGCCGAGGACGCGCCGGACCTCGCTCATGTGCGTGCGGAGAAGACTCTCGCTCATCGCGATTTTCCCCCATACCGCCTCCACGACTTCTTCCTGAGTCACGAGGCGCAGTGGATTCGCAGTCAAGAACCGAAGAATCGCAAACGGCTTGCGACGGAGCTTTAGTTCTTCGTCGCCTTTCCACAGTCGCTGCTCTCCGACATCCAAGCGAAACGGACCGAACAAGCGCACGTTCATGCACGACCTTTCGACTCGCGTCACGACGGGCGCGGCGTACGATTGCTTATCGCCGTCCTAGATGTCTCACTCGCGCTGGCGTCGGTCGATCCCGAATCGGCTGCTAGCAAAGTAGTGCTGCTAGGATTCATGTCGCTGCCTCCTCCGCCGCAACCAAGCGATCCACTCGATCGCGGGCGAACCTACGCAAGCCGCGCGCCGGCCTGATCATACGCATAAGACCGTGAAACAACGCACATTTCCCCACGGGCCGATTGGCGACATACCGCCAATGGCGAAATGCTAGACAACTCGCGAGGAGCCTACTTGATGGACGAGTCGTTTGGGGCGCAGCTGCGAGCCACATTGAACCTGATTCCCGCGTACACCTGGTACGCGACTCCGTCGGGTGGCCTTACCTTCGTCAGCGGACGCTCCGCCGACTACGGCGGCACTCCCGAGGATCATCCGCTTCGCTTCGGGACTGCGCTCGATGCCGCCTGGGATTCGCACATTCCTTTCTTGCACCCGGATGATCACGAGGAGACGCGCAAAGTTTGGGCCAACTGCCTCGCCACGGGATCCGCGGGGGAAGTGGCCTTTCGGGTATGCAGCGCGGAAGGAACGTATCGCTGGTTTCTGAGTCGCGCCGAGCCGTTCCGAGATTCCGATGGATCCATCGCGTGCTGGATCGGCGTCAACCTCGATATCGACGATCGCAAGAAAGCCGAACTCTACCTGGCGGAGGGACAGCGGCTCGCCCACATGGGCAGCTGGGCATTTGGTGCGGGAGGCTTCGAATATTGGTCCTCTGAATTGTTTCGGATCTACGGCCTCGAGCCGAGAAACAAGGCTCCGAGTACCGAGGAATACTTGGCGCTCGTGCACCCCGACGATCGCGAGGCCGTGCTTCGAGAAATCCAGAAGATGTTGGGGCGGGATACCGGCTTTGACTTCACGAAACGGATTGTGCGGCCGGATGGAACCATTCGTCATGTGCGTTGCGTGGGTATCCCGGCGGCAAGCCGCGGCATCTTTCCGGGATTCCTCGGAACGGGCATCGATGTGACGGAACACGAGCAACTGACGAGTGCGCTGCGCGCTCATGAGGATGAGCTTCGGCAGGTGCTGGATCTCACTCCGCAGCTCGTGACCGTTTACGGCCCAAAGCGCGAGCGGATTTACGCAAATCGCGTGGCGCTAGCGTACTTCGGGATGAGCCTCGATGAATGGTTACGGCAAAAGATGAGCTCCGACGTTCACCCCGAGGATTTGGAGCGCCTGAAGGTTCCTTTGGAGCACGCATTCTCCGGCAGCGTCGCCTTCGAAGTCGAAACGCGCCTGCGAAAAGGTGATGGAAGCTACCGTTGGTTTCTCGCGCGCGGGCAGCCACTACGCGACGAGCAGGGAGACATCACTCGTTGGTACATCGCCTCGACTGACATCGACGATCGCAAAAAATCAGAAGAGAGGCTACAGCAGGAGAACATCGCGCTTCGAGAAGAGATCGACAAAGCCTCGATGTTCGAGGAAATCGTCGGTGCGTCGGCCCCCTTGGCCACCGTGCTTTCACGCGTCTCGAAGGTAGCGGGCAGCGACTTGACGGTTCTGATCACGGGCGAGACCGGCACAGGCAAAGAACTCGTTGCGCGCGCGATCCACCGGCGATCCGCGCGTTCCTCGAGAGCGTTCGTTGCGGTGAACTGCGCGGCCATCCCACGCGGGCTGATCGCTTCAGAGCTATTTGGTCACGAGAAGGGCGCGTTCACCGGCGCCATTCAGCGGCGACCGGGCCGATTCGAGCTGGCCGAAGGCGGAACGCTCTTCTTGGACGAGGTCGGTGAGCTCCCGCCCGAAACCCAAGTGGCGTTGCTTCGAGTATTGCAGGAGCGAGAATTCGAACGAGTCGGCGGAACGCAGCGTATCCGAGTCGATGTTCGAATCATCGCGGCTACCAATCGCGATTTGGCTGCAGCTATCGATGGCGCAGCGTTTCGTGAAGACCTATTTTACCGACTCAACGTGTTCCCGTTGGACATGCCGCCTTTGCGCGAACGCACAGAAGACATCCCACTACTGGTCAGGTATTTCATCGAGCGGTATGCGCGAAAAGCGGGAAAAGCGATCCACCGTGTCGACAAACGGACACTCGAGCGTTTGCAATCCTACCCATGGCCGGGGAACGTCCGTGAACTGCAAAACGTGATCGAGCGGTCGGTCATCTTGTGCGACACGGACGAATTCATGGTCGATCAGAGTTGGCTCTCGACGAAACCCGCGCTCGACAGCCGGTTGAAATTGTCGAGCAGCGTCGCCGCGCACGAAAAAGCGATCGTCGAAGCCGCCTTGCGCGCGACCGGCGGCCGCGTCTTCGGACCCTCGGGCGCCGCTGCCCGCCTCGGAATCCCGCGCTCGACGCTGGAATCCAAGATTCGGGCACTCAAGATCAACAAAAACCGTTTTCGGGCGAAGGCTTCGTGAATGAGAGGCGCGCGTCGCTTCCAATGCATCCTTCGCGAGCGCATCGGCTCGAACTCGCGCCAGAACCCTGGGATCGGAGTTTTTCGGCATCAATCGCGGGAGAAAGTCTCTGGAGATCCCGCCACCTTCAGTTGAGATGAGGCGCTGTCGCCGGTGATGGCACGCGCGGACGGCGCGGCTACCCCGCTTGGCGGCAGAGTGCCCGCCGAGGAATTCGAATGGACTGTGAAACGCTCGATCTGAACGCATGGCAAAAAAAATCCCCGGTCGGGTGCCGGGGATTTCGTACTGCTTCGTTTTAGTCGGGGCGGGCAGATTCGAACTGCCGACCTCTCGGACCCGAACCGAGCGCGCTACCAAACTGCGCTACGCCCCGAAACGGAGGCGGCGGACAATGGTCTCAGGGGCCCGATCTGTCAAGGACATCGCGCGGTTCGGCGCTGTTTTTCCGCTCGGCGGCGCGCGTTTTTCGTCGCGTGACGCGCATGCCGCCGAACTGCGCCGTTTCCGCGCCGTTGGCACGGGCGACCGCTCGTTATCCGCGCTTCTTCAATTCCGCAATCAGCTGTGGCACCGCGACGAACAGGTCGGCCACGAGGCCGTAGTCGGCGAGTTGGAAGATCGGGGCTTCGGGGTCTTTGTTGATCGCGACGATCACTTTCGAACCTTTCATGCCCGCGATGTGCTGAATGGCGCCGGAGATGCCGATCGCGAAGTAGAGCTTCGGCGCGACGATTTTGCCGGTCTGACCGACTTGGAAATCGCCGGGCGCGTAGCCCGCGTCGACCGCGGCGCGGCTCGCGCCGAGCGCGGCACCGAGCGCGTTCGCGAGCGGCTCGAGCACTTCGAAGAATTTCTCTTTTAAAGCGCGGCCGCCGCTGACAACAACGCTCGCTTCAGTCAATTCGGGGCGCTCGCTCTTGACGGCTTCGAGCGACACGAACTCGACGCGACTCGCCGCAGCGCTCGGCGCCGCCTTCGCGACGTTTTCGATCGGCGATGCGCCGCCGCTCGCGGCCGCGGCTTCGAACTCGCTTTGACGCGCGGTCGCGACTTGAATCGGCGTCGTGAGCGAGCAATAGCCGAAGGCGTTACCCGCGAACATCGGCCTTTTGTAGACGATTTTGCCGCCTTCCGCGCTCACCGCCGAGCAATCGCCGGCGTACGCGGCGTCCAAGCGCGCCGCCACGCGCGGCAACAAATCCTTGCCGAAGCTCGTCGCCGTCGCGACGATCAAGCCGAACGCTTTGCCGACCTCCGCGACCGTCCGCGCGAAGTTTTCGGCGGTGTACTTCGCGAACGAAGCGTCGCTGCACGCGAGCACTTTTGCCGCGCCGTAACCCGAAAGCTCCGCGGCGGCCGCGCCGGCATTGGCACCCAAAACCAAAATCGAAAAACTCCCACCCAAGGCAGGCAGCGCGCGCTTCGCGAACGTGATCGCGCTCAGCGTAGACTTTTTCACTTTGCCGTCTTCGGCGAGCTCGGCAACTACGAGTGCATCGGCCATTTCAGATCACCTTCGATACGCTAGCGAGTTTTTCTACGAGCTCGGCGACGTCTTTGACTTTGGCACCCCCGGAGCGCGCCGCTGGGCGCTCGAACTTCGTGTACTTGGTGCCAAGTTGGTTTTCGCCGACCAGATCGGCGAGGGCTTTGACTTCGAGCGGCTTCTTTTTGGCCGCCATGATCGCGGGCAGCGGCGCGAAGCGCACGCCTTCGTTGTGTTTGAAACCCGCTTCGGCTTGGCTCAGCTTCGAGAACACGCTGTTCGGCGCGACGATGCGCAAATCCACCGTCACGAGCGCGGGCAGCTTCACGCGCAGCGTCGCGACGCCGCCGTCCACTTCGCGCCCGACCAGCAAAGCGCCGCTTTCTTCCTTGATCGTCGCGGCGAACGTCGCCATCGGAAAGTCGAGCAATTCCGCCAAGCGTTGCCCGACTTGATTGCTGTCGCCGTCGACGGCTTGCTTGCCGAGCAGCACCAAATCCGGCTTCTCCGCGAGCACGATCGCTTTGAGCGCGTGCGCCACCAAACGACCATCGAGCTCGGCGTCGTTCGCTTCGACGCGAATCGCGCGATCGGCGCCGGTCGCGAGCGCGGCGCGCAGCATCGTTTCGCTTTCCTTCGGCGCGAGCGTCACGACCACGACTTCGCCTTCGCGCTTCTTCGGCGTCTTGCCGTTTTCGGTCAAGCGCAGCGCGGCTTCGAGCGCGTATTCATCGAACGGGTTCGTCTTCCACTCGAGGCCCGTCGTGTCGATCGCGTCGCCCGCTGCGCTGATCTTCACCTTGTTGGCGTTGTCGGGATCGGCAACGCGCTTCAATGCCACCAAGACTTTCATAGTGAGGAAGGTTAGGCGATGGGTCTGACGCGTCAACTTGTTGGGGAGGTCGCGGGTTTGGAGCCTGCGCGAAGAGCAAAGCGTTCGGGCTCTTTGGTTTCTTTTGGCCCTGCGCTTGGCACAGCGTTTGGCCGCTCGCGCGTCTAGCGACGCGACGGGCGCCTGGTCGGTCAGTTCTAACGTGGCCGCCCGTCTTTCGAGAACCGTGATCAGCCCGGCGAATCAGGGGCTTTGTTTTATTTCCGGGCATGCGGCTGAAAGCCTTCGCGCGCGCTCAGGCGCGAAAAGAGGCGAGCATGCGGCTGAAAGCCTTCGCGCGCGCTTGGGCGCGAAAGAGGCGAGCAGGCGGCGCGGCTGAAAGCCTTCGCGCGCGCTCAGGCGCGAAAGAGCGCGAAAGAGACAGGAGAATGGAGCTGCGACAATTCGTGGCAAATGTGGCGCGAACACTTGCCATGGTGTCACTTTTGTACGACATCAACCTACGAAGCCATGGCACTCAGCACGGACTTTCTCGTTCTCGGTAGCGGCATCGCGGGGCTCACGTTCGCGCTGCGCGCCGCCGAGTTCGGCGAGGTGCTCGTGGTCACGAAGCGCGAGTGCGACGACTCGGCGACCAATTGGGCGCAAGGCGGCATGGCCGCGGTGCTCGCGCCAGGCGACTCGTTCGAGAAGCACGCCGAAGACACGCATTTCGCCGGTGCGGGTTTGTGCCACGAAAAAGTGGTCGACATTTGCGTGCGCGAAGCGCCGGAGAGCATTCGCTGGTTGAGCGAGCTCGGCGCGGAATTCTCACGCTCGGAATCAGGCGACTACGAGCTCGGCAAAGAAGCCGCGCACACCGAGCGTCGCATCGTCCATGCCGGTGACATCACGGGCCGCGAGATCCAACGCGCGCTGCTCGCCGCCGTGCGCGGCTCGAAGAACATCAAAATCCTCGAATGGCACATGGGTGTGGATCTGATCACCCTCAGCAAATTCGGCGGCCCGGATCAATGCGTCGGCGCGTACGTGCTCGACGAACAAGCCGGCAAAGTCGAAACCATTTTGGCCCGCGCGACGATCCTCGCGACCGGCGGCGCGGGCAAAGTCTACTTGTACACGTCGAACCCGGACGTCGCGTCGGGGGACGGCGTTGCGATGGCGTACCGCGCGGGCGCGGAAATCGCGAACATGGAGTTCTACCAGTTTCACCCCACGGTATTATACGAGCCCAAAGCCAAGGGCTTTTTGCTGAGTGAAGCGTTGCGCGGCGAAGGCGCGGTGTTGCGGCTCCCGGACGGCGATGCCTTCATGGGCCGCCACCACGCGCTGAAAGATCTCGCCCCGCGCGATGTCGTCGCGCGCGCGATCGACTACGAAATGAAGCGCACCGGCTCCGAGCACGTCTTGCTCGACATCAGCCAGCGCCCGGCCGATTTCATTCGCTCGCGCTTCCCGAACATTTACGCCGAAGTCAAAGCCTATGGCTTCGACATGACGACCACGCCGATCCCGGTCGTGCCCGCGGCTCACTACATGTGCGGCGGCATCACGTCCGATTTGCACGGTCGAAGCTCGCTGCCTGGCCTTTGGGTGCTTGGCGAAACCGCGTGCACCGGTCTCCACGGCGCGAATCGCTTGGCTTCGAACTCGCTGCTCGAAGGCTTGGTCTTTGCGCGCCGCGCCGCGAAGCGCTTGCAGCAACTCACGCCGGAGCTGCGCGGCGTATCACCGCCGAGTGTGCCCGAATGGGAAACCGGTTCGGCCGCGGCGAGCGATGAAGCCGTCGTCGTGTCGCACAACTGGGAAGAGATCCGGCGCTTGATGTGGAACTACGTCGGCATCGTGCGCAGCGACGCACGGCTCCGCCGCGCCGCGCGTCGCGTCGCGCTGCTCGAAGAAGAAATTCGCGAATATTACTGGAAGCACTTGGTCACGCGCGATCTGCTCGAGCTCCGCAATTTGGCGGACGTCGCGTCGTTGATCATCGCTTCGGCGGCGAGTCGCAAAGAAAGCCGCGGCCTGCACTTCACGATCGATCACAGCGAAACGCTGCAATCCTGGGCCGAAGACACCGTGACGAAGCGCGGCGTGCCGCCGCATCTACGCGGTAGGTGATGCCGGCGCAGTTTTCGCTCCGGCTCGCGCTGTCGTGGACGGTGCTCGCCACGGCCGCGCTTTACTTCGCGCTCACGCTCGCGTTCGTCGCGTTTCCACGCGGCGGGGACGACATCGTCTTGCTCGGCGCGGTGCAAGTTCTGGTTTACGCCGGCATGCTTGCGGCGTTTCAGCGCGTCCAAGGCGAGCCGCTCCGCGACGTGCTCGCGCTGCGCAAAACTTCGCTCGCCACGCTCCTGAGCTCGGCGCTGCTCGGTTTCTTCCTGCAAATCCCGGCCACGCTGCTCTCGGACGCGATCGAGCACTTCTTCCCGACGCCACCCACGGTGCTCGCAGAACGCATGGCGCGCATCACGCCACATTCCACGATTCAGGCGTTCGCAATCGTGCTCGTGGTCGCGGGTCTCGGGCCGCTGGTCGAGGAATTTTTTTTTAGGGGTGCCTTGTTCGGCGCGCTCCGTCACAGCTACGGCGCGCTCGTCACTGCGCTGACGGTCGCGGTCTGCTTCGCGTTCGCGCACCTGGACGCGCGTTTGTTCTTTCCGCTGTTCATCACCGCGCTCGCGCTCGGTGAAGTGCGCGAGCGCTCCGGTTCGATTTGGCCCGGCGTCGCGCTGCACGCCGCGTTCAACGGCGCGACGCTCGCGGCCATCTTCAGCGGCGCGTCACCCGACGGCAAACCGCCTAGAATGCCGGTTTTCGCCGCGCTTTTCGGCTGCCTGATTTGTATCCTGCTGCTCGGCACCGCGCGGCGGCTTGCGCTTTCGAGCCGCGTGGCACAAAACCGCTCACCATCGTGACCTCCAGCATTCGACCCGGCACGACGTCGAAGATCGCGCTCTGCCTCCCCGGCGGCGGCGCGACCAGCGCGATGTTTCAAATCGGCGCGCTCGCCGCATTCGAAGATTCGGTGTCGGGCTTCGAAGTGAACGGCTTCGATTTTTACGTCGGGAGCTCGGGCGGGGCGAGCGTCGCGGCCGCGCTCGCCGGCGGCTTGCCCGTGCAGCGCATTTACCGCGCATTCCTCGACCCAGCCGACGTCTACTTCGGGCTGGAGCGCAAACACTTGCTGCGCGTCGATCTCGGTGAGTGGCGGCGCACTTTGGTTTCGGCGCTGTCCGCGCTG
Source organism: Polyangiaceae bacterium (assembly GCA_036268695.1). GTDB lineage: Bacteria > Myxococcota_A > Polyangia > Polyangiales > Polyangiaceae > PMG-095. The sequence goes on from DATATR010000135.1 coordinate 11,452, forward strand.
CGGCACGGCGCGACTTCGCTGCTCTCGCGCTCGTCCGCGCCGCCGCCCGCCGCATTCTTCGAAGAGCTCGATCGCTTGTACGACTCCTTGCCCGCGGGGCTATTCAGCCTCGACGGTTACGAGCGGTTCCTCGAAGATTTCTTCGTGCGCCGCGGTGTTTCGAACAGCTTTTATGGCTTGCCGCGGCCGCTTCGCGTGCTCGCGCACGATCTCGACTCGGGCCAGCTCGCGATTTTCGGCGACGGCAATTCCGCTGAAGTGAGCGTCACGCGTGCGTGCATCGCGTCGATGGCGGTGCCGCCTTTTTTCTCGCCCGTGCGCATCGGCGAGCGGCATTACATCAACGCCGGCGCTGGCCAAATCGCGCACCTCGAAGTGGCGATCGGGGCGGGCGCGAACGTGCTCGTCGTGGTGAACCCGATGGTCGCTTCCTCGGTCGCCTCGGTGCCCACCGGTCACGGCCATCGCGACAGTTTGCGCGACAAGGGCATGATGTGGGTGCTCAATCAAGCGATCCGGATCGGCATTCACAAGATCGTGCGCGAGGAATGCGCCCGAATCGAAAAAGACGGCCGCGCACAGGTGATCTTGATCGAACCTTCGCCGGAAGATTGCATCCTCTTCATGTACAACCCCGCGAGCTTCGAAGCGCGGCGCAAGATCCTCGAATACGCCTATCGTCACACGCGCGCCGAGCTCGCAAAATCGTTTGCGTCGGGGGATGGCGTGCTCGAGCGCGCGGGGCTTCATCCGCTGCCGCCGCCGAGCTCGATCTATCCCGCGAGCCCGCCGTAAAATGCGGCGTTCGCGGCTCGCGTTCGCGCTCTCGGTCTTGCTGCTCGCGCTGGCGCTCGCGGCTTGCAAAAAGCCGTATCGCATCGGCGAATACGTGTTCGTGGATTGGGAAGAAAATCGCCCGTTCCCCGCGTTCATCATCGACAAACTCGGCGCCTCGCGCTACCGCGTGCACTTCGACGGCTTCGACTGCGATCAAGACGTGAGCCTCGAGCGGATCAAAGGTCGCATCGAGGGCCCGGTGCCGCCGCCGTCGCCCGGCAAATTACCCTGCGCGCACGACGTGCCCGCGGTCGCGAGCTCTGCGCCCGCGGTGATGCCAGCGCCGTACAAGCCCGGCGATCACGTGCGCGTGACCTGGCGCGGCTCGATTTACCCGGCGACCGTGCTCTCTGTCGTCGCCAAAGATCGCTTCGTCGTGCACTACGAAGGGCTCGAAAACGCGTGGGACGAGAGCATCACCTTGGATCGCATCGTGGGACGCAGGCCCTAGCGTGTCCGGGTGCGCGACGGGCGCCTGTTCACCCCTTCGGGTGTCACGAAGCGCGGCGGTTAGACTCTCGTTGGCGTGTGGCTGCTCGACTAATCCGTGATCAGCCGCGCGAGTGCCGCGTCGGGCTCGGCTACAGCACGGATAGTGCAGCGCGACGTACGAGAGAAATACCTCGAAGCCTTTGGCGGTCTTCCTGAAACTTTGCTTTGTTCCGTGCGTTCGCTGCGAGCGCGCGCCTCGGCGCGAAGGCAAGAAAGAGCGGTGATCAACACTCGCTTTTCCAATTGCAATTGCAACTGGGTCGGTTTGGGAAGGCTTCAGTCGTGCTGCCGCCGGACTTACAAGTTGCAAATGCAACTTGTTTTTCGGTTTGGGAAGAGCAGATCCGAGCCATCGCCTCGCTGCGCGGTCACTTCTGAGCGAAAGCCGTGCGGCGTCGTTCAGCGAGTCGAAAGGTTGGGGTGCTTCGCGAAACGGCTGCGCGCGACGGGCTGAACCTTGCGCACGCGGTGGGCCCGCGAGGCGACCCAACCAAAACAATCACTGCCAGGGAATGGCGTCGGATTGATAGAAGTTGACGTTCCACGCGCGGAGTCGTGGGCCGTGCGTCGCGAGGCGGGTTTTGTATTCGTCCCAGCTGCGGCCGTTGGCGACTGACCAACCGATTTCGGCGTAACCGGCGAGGCGCGGATAGGCCATGTATTCGAGATCGGCGAGCTTGACGAGTGTTTCGGTCCAGAGCGGCGCTTCGAGGCCGACCAGATCGCTTTCAGCGACGCCGTCGACGATGGTCGCAGGATCCCACTCGTAGCCGGTTTGTTCGGTGATGTAGCCGGCCCAGGTTTGGCCGAACGGAGTTTGCGTGTCGTATTTCATGTCCATGTAGGCTTTGTTGGCTGGGGACATCAGCACTTTGGCGTGCTGTGCGACGGCGGCGCGCGCGTTGTCGGCGGTGGTCCAATATTGAATCACGGCGTTCGGCGGCAATGTGTCGAGTTGGCCGAGCGCATCCCAGCCAATCAGGCTTTTTCCGGCGGTTTGCAGCAGCGGCGCGGCTTTGCCGAAGAAGGTTTTGAAGTCGTCGAGCGAGGTCGCTTTGGCTTCGTCGCCGCCGAGGTGCAAGTACGCGCCCGGCGTGAGCGCCGCGATTTCGCGCGTCACGTCGGAGACGAATTGATACGTGGTGTCGCTCGCGACGCAGAGTGAGCTGTAGCCGACCGCGGTGTCGGTGCGGAGGGCGGGCGCTTGGCCGTTGCAGTTGAGGCTCGGGTAAGAAGCGAGCGCGGCGTTGGTGTGGCCGGGCATGTCGATCTCGGGCACGATCGTGATGTAACGCGCTTGCGCGTACGCGATGAGCGCGGAGTAGTCGGCTTGCGTGTAGAAACCGCCGGGTCCGCCGCCGACTTCGGTGCTGCCGCCGATCGTCGTCAGGTTCGGCCAAGAGTTGATCGCGATGCGAAAGCCTTGGTCGTCCGAGAGGTGTAAATGCAAAGTATTGATCTTGTAGAACGACGCGACCTCGATGAACTTTTCGACGTCCGAGACGCCGAAGAAGTGGCGCGATACGTCGAGCATCACGCCGCGCCAGGAAAAACGCGGAAAATCCCGGATCGTGCCGGCTGCGATCGCCCAAGGTCCGGCTTGCGCGGTCGTGCTTTCGATCGACGCGGGCAAGAGTTGGCGCACGGTTTGGACGCCGCGAAACACGCCGGCGGGTTCGGGAGCCGACACGCGCACGAGCTTCGGATCGATCGAGAGCGCGTAGCCTTCTGCGTTCAGCGTCGAGTCGGCGTTTGCTGTCGTGAGGTAGATGTTGCCGGGACACGGCGCGCCAGTCGTTGCCGCGACGGGCAGCGCGTAGCCGGTCGCGGGCTTCAATTTGTCTGCGAGGTATTGACCGATGGCGAGCATCTCGGGTGTGTTCGGCTCGACGTAAACGCCTGCAGTCGACGAGAGCGCGAACGCGCCGCTCGTGAGCGTGCTCGTCACCGGCAACGGCACGACATTGCCGAGGCCCGCTGCTGGCGCGACTGCGCCGGGATCGCTGAACGGCGCGCACACGATCGGCGCGCTGCCGCTCGCGCCTGCCGTGCTCGCATTGCTTCCCGCGCTGCCACCGCCGCTGCCGGTGCCGCCCACCGACGACGCCGTGCCACCCGCCGAGCTGCCACCCTGTGCGCCATTTCCGGCGCTGCCGCTGGCGCCGCTCGGCGCGGTTTGGCCGTCCCCATTGGCTGGGGAGCTACAGGCAAAGAGTGCGAGGATCAGCGGCGAAATCAGCGGAAAGCGGTTCACTCGCTCCAGTGTAACGGGCGAGCGGCAAAGCGCGCTTGTTCAATTCGGTGCAAACGGGGAGACGATTTCGAACAGCAGTGCGACGTCCGAGGACACGGTTTTTGATGAGGCTGGGGAATTGCAATGAGAGCCGTCGAACGGAGGGTTTTTGCGGATGCGAACTCAGTTGCAAATGCGCAAATGCAACTGAGAAGCGCGTCCTGAAAGCCACTCCGCGCGCACTCGCGATTCGAAGCGATCGCGACGTAACGCACTGGCGCACGCGCCGAGATCGCGAGGCGACCCCCAAACCCAAATCAGTGAACGCGTTCGTTACTTCGTGCAGCCGATTTTTTGGCTGCTCACGCGGATGTCGTCGATCCACATGTCGCTCAGCGTCGGGATCGGATGATATTCGGTCACGCCGAAGGTGACTTGATCGAACGTGGGCGGGAGGTGATTCGGGTTCATCGTGCCGGCGGCTTTCGCGGAGTCACTCGCGATGTCCGTGAGCTCGACGTCGTTGAGCCACACTTGGCGCTTTTCGGTGCTGGGATCGGAGCCATCTTCGAACAGCTCGATGCAGAGCCAAGTGTTTGGCAGAATGCGCGTGTTCGACCAAGGTCCGAATTCGTATTTCGGATCGCCGAAGAAGATCGAGTAGCCGAGGTATTGCTGATCCGAGCCGATCATGCCCATG